>JBGTUD010000047.1:0-14142 GCA_041939405.1 Sphingopyxis sp.
TCGAGATGGAAGTGGAGGCCGGGGATGTCGATGTGGCTGAGGACGAAGAGGCCGAGGCGGTCGACGTGCAGGTCGATGATGACAGTGAGGCCATCGCAGCGAACATCGCGGTCGAGATCGACGGCGAGCCGGCCGCCGGCGGCTGGGTCCGTCTTCGGGCCGACACGCCGTTCGCCTCGCTGTGGGGTGGCGGCACGGTGCCGAAGCTCCGCCGCCGCGGGGCCTATCGCGCGCTCGTCGACGCGCGCCTCGAACAGCCGCATTCACGCCAGAACCTCGATATCGAGGTGCCGGTCTATGTCGGCTACTTCACGGCGTGGCCGGACGAGGCCGGCAACGTTCATTATTACGAAGACGTTTATAGCCGGGACGAAAAGACGAAGGCGGCGATCGGCAAGGTAGAGGCCCTGCGAAGCACCGGTGCGTGACGGAGCAGGCGGTTCGCAGGTGGATCCCGGCGGCGGCTGCGGTTGTGCTGGCTTAGTCGAATCGACCGTTCACGCGGCTTTCCGAAGCAGGGCGTCGCAGCCTTTGCCGCTTGCTTCATGCCTGTCCCGTCTGCTGCCGAGGCCTACTCCCAGCCCTTATAGCCTGGCGTCAGTGTCCATAGCTCCTGCGGAAGTGCTGCGTATGAAAGCAGCGCTTTCGCGTCGTCGGCGACCAGATCGATGAAGTGCTCGCGCGTTGCATGGTCCACGTCGGGTTTGCCAGGTCGGCCCGGCTTCCAGTCGGACGCATTGGCCCTCGGGAAGACCGCGTCTGCGCTATCCGTGCCCAGGAACGAGAAGATCGAATCCAGCTCCTCTGGGGACGATCTGAGCTTTTCAAGCGACGCGACTTTTATCTGCTCGTCGGGATAGAACTCCCTGAAATACGATAGCTGACGCCAGAACAGCGCTCGCTCCACCACCGCGAGCCGCCAGGTATCCAGGGCTTCGGCAAACGGGACCGGCACGCCGGACACGTCTGCCGACATGCGCCAGTTGGATATGGCGCAGTCGATCGGATTGCGCACGAGGTAGATGATTTTTGCGTCCGGGTAGGCGCTGTGAATGCGATGGGCCACGCTGTTCCCGACGGAGGCCGCGTAGTTGGGAGACAGGTCGCCAGAAAGCGTATTTGCAGGGGCATCCGCGTAGTGCGCGGCATACCAGGCCCAGCCCTTGTTTCTGTTTTCCTTGAAGAAGCGTGGCTCCTTCATCTCCGGCACGAAGATGCCCGGATGATCCTGCATAACGCGGTAAAGGCTGGTGGTGCCGCAACGCGCAGCTCCGATTACAAAAAAATCAATCTTTGGCCTTGGCATACGGGATCTGTTTCCTCTTTCGGCGCACCGGCGATGCAGGCTTGATATGGCATTGGCCGGCATTGTTCGGATGCGTTATCGACATGTTCCCTGTCGAATTGTGCAAGTCATTGCTGGTGATTGCGAATGGACATGACCAGTTTCTAACGATGTTGCCGAGAAACTGGTGGGCGCGACAGGGATTGAACCTGTGACCCCACCCGTGTGAATTTTGGGATTACGAGTCCGCACGAGTCCGCAGAAGTTTTTACGGGCGGAATTTATCCGTGTATTACAACGCATTATGTTGACCATGATCGAAAATCGGCGGATTGACGATACCCTCAAACATGCTAATCCTGCACCCCAATTTGACCCCAATTGGAATTCGGTATGCGTGCAGGCGTGACGAACGGCAAGATTTCAGACGCGACGCTAAGGCGATTTTTGGAGCAGCCACCGGCCCAGCGGCTCGAACTTAAAGACGGAACCGTCGACGGATTGACGATCCGAATCGGGCCGCGCGGAAAACCCAAGTGGACATTTCGATTTCGCGTCCCCGGCGATGGCGGCGTTACCGAGCGGGGAACGAGGCTCGCCGGGGCTCGCTATCACCGCGTCGCACTCGGCACATATCCAGCGATGTCGGTGAAGGCGGCCCGCGCTATGGCATCGTCCTACGTCCAAGAACTTGAGGACGGCCGCAATCCCCTTCTCGCGTTCGAAGCGCAAGCCGTCGATCGGAATGACAGCATTTCTGACTTGATCGAGGACTTCATTGCTCATGCGAAGACGACGCGGAGAACGTGGCGGCATGGCGAGTGGTGCTTCAGGCGCCACTTCATTCCTGTGTGGGGCACCCGGCTCGTCGGCAGTATCACCGACGACGACGCTAAGGCGCTGCTCGATAAAGCAGCAAAGGGTCCGCCGGACCCCGCCACGGGCAAGCCGACACCACGGCCGGGCGCCGCGAGCGAAGTTCGGAAATGGGGCAGTGCCCTATTTCGCTACGCACTGGACGAGAAGCGCGCGAAGGCGAATCCCTTCGCGGCGACCAAGCCCCCAAAGCTGGGCCTTCGTCGCCGTTTCCTTAAGATGGACGAAGCGCGCGCTGTATGGGCGGCGACTGGCGAGTTGCGCGAGCCGTGGCAACAGGCCGTGCGTCTGCTGATGCTGACAGGCTGCCGCGAGATGGAAATATGTGCGGCCCAGCGCGGCTGGTTCGATCGGAGCGCGGCGACGCTTCTTATCCCGCCGGAACATTACAAATCGGGCCGCCACTTCCTCGTCACGCTGCCGCCTGAGGCCGTCAGCATCATAGAAGATTTGCCGCTTTGGAACGCAGGTGACTTCATTCTGTCGACCACCAGCGGCAGGAAACCGATTGCAGGCGTGCCGCGCAAGATCGTGGATGAACTTCAGGAAAAGGCCGAAAAAATTCTCGGCCGACCGATGGAGCGTTTCGCCCTGCACGACCTGAGGCGTACCGTGCGCACGCATCTTGCTCGGCTTGGCGTCGACGACATAGTTGCAGAAATGGTCCTCGGCCACGCCCTCCGGGGCTTGCGCGCAACGTACAACGTATACGGGTTCGCCGCCGAGAAGCGTGCGGCGCTGGAATTGTGGGCGGCGGACTTGCTGAACGAAGAGACGGACCAAGACGAAGAGGACGATGCCGCCGAGTTGAACGCCGACACCATTGTCGCGGCGCTGCGATCCGGCCGCGAGTTGCCGCCCGAATTGGTCAAGGCGCTGTCTGCGTTCGCGAAGTTGGAGACGTAGCCGAATCGACGCTTCCCCGAATCGAAACACGCTGCAATTCTTGCTCGCACCAGCGCCGAGTCCTAGGCGGCAATCCCGAGTCGCGATGGCGATTTCGCGAGAGGCAAGCGATTATCGTGACTGAGAAGCCCCGGATTTGCGCGGTTTTTTGCTCGTAGCCACCAAACCCGCCCACTCGCGCCGACCGCACGCGCTTATCCTTGTTTCGGCGTTGGCAATCCCGCCGCGCGAAACAAGGAAGCATTTATGTCCCGTTCTGATCTAGCCCGCGAACTCGGCATCGGCCGGGTGACACTGTGGCGCTACGAACGCGACGGCGCCATCCCAGCGCCGGAACGCATCAACCGCACCTGCGTCGAATATACCCCCGAAGCCGTCGCGGCCATTCGCGCCTACGTGGAGGCCGCGCGATGAACGCAATAACCGCCGCCGCCCGCTGGATCACCGGCCGCGCGAAGCTTGCGAACGATCTGCCCGCCGCCGAGGCAAGCCTTGCCGTGATCGAAGCCAACCCGCCCCAAAGCGCCGACCCGACCGACCATCTTGCATGGGTTGAAAAGCGCGACGCGGCCCGCCGCGAATTCGAAGCACTTAAAGGCGCTCTTGCCATCGCCACCGCTGAAGCCGCAAAGGCCGAGGCTGCACAGGCTGAACAGGAAGCCGACGCACAGCACGCCGCCGCCGAACGACAGGCCAAGGCGGATGAAAAACTGGTGCGCACGGCGCTCTCCGCGATCGAGAAGGCCATCACCGAAATCGAAGCGGTCGCCGTCAGCGTGTCCCGCACCGACGACCATAATGCCCAGCGCGGCGCGCGAGCGTTTATCGTCGATTGCGAAAAGCGGGTGCGCGAGACTCCCGGTCGCACCATCCCCGCCCAATTTGAGGATCGCGTGTTTTGGCGCGACAGCACCGGCCGCGAGCCGACGCAATTTCGCAAGGATGCTAACGGTCAGCTTGTGCCAACCGAAGGCGGGTTTTCGAAGGTCCGAGAAAAGGTGTGCGTCCAGCAGGAACGCTACATCGGCGCAACAATGCCTGACCGGCTCGCCGAGTTGCTGCCGGTGCTGCGCAAGGCGCTCGGCATATGATTGAGCGCTTCGCCACCATCACCACGGCGCCTGAAACGGACGCAGCGTGGTTCGCCGACCGGCGCCGCGAGTTTCGGTTTCGGGATGCGATGATCGTGGCGCGTGACGGGCAATCCGTCCGCGTCGCGGCACCCGCTGAGTCGATGGCTGACGCCGATGAAGACACGTTGGGCCATCTCTTTAGCGCGTATCGGCAGGTCGCCGCCCGCTCTTCCCACTAAAAAATGGGCGCCACGAAGGGCGCCCAAGTTTCGGAGTTACCAATGGAGAATACCAACACCCCGGCTTTGCCGGAATCCGTTGCGGTGGCGATCAAGGAGGCAGTCCCCGCCCTCACGTCGGCCAGCACAGACGACGTACAGACGATTCTCTACCCCGTGCGCGAAGCATGGATCGAAGCGATCGAGGACGGCGATAAGGTCGATTTAGAAGCCGTCTGCGGCGCGTTCCCACCGTTCACCGACGACATCGCCAAAGCCGCCGAGGCCGAACTCGACGCCACGCATTGCGATGCGATTCGGGCGATGCCGATCCTGCTGACCTTCGTAGAAGCGAGCCCGTGCCGCGTCCTATCCGGCCTCCGGGCTTTGTCTTTCGCGGCAGGCAAGGCCCGCGACGATCGCGACCGCTGGCGACACGATTGCGCGATGGCGCTGTGTCAGTTCCTCGGCCTCACCGATGGCCCCGCGCCGCAAGTTTTCGACTGGCTGCTTCAGACAATGGAGGTGGCGTTCGATGACGGCCGGAGGGCTAGCGCAATCGATAGCGACCCGCCGCCCGCCGCACCGCACCCTGTGTACGCGGCACGGCTCGCTGCCGCCCGTGATGCTGTCGTCGAGCGTCTTCCCAACGCTACCGACCTTGATGCGCTGGCCGACGACATTCGGGCCGGTTTCGACATCCTTCACGGCGATGCTTGGTTGGCTGTCGAAGAGGTGTCGCGCGCCGCAGCGGTTGGAGGTGACGTTCACGCCGCGCGGCTTCGCTCCGAACAGATTGTCGGTGTCCATAGGTGGTTCGTCGAACATGCCGACTACCTCGCCGCGCGCGGCGCGCTTCTCGTCGGAACGATGGTCGCGGCCGACAAATCGCGGGCCGTCTTGCGGGAGATAGCGGCATGAGCCGGGCGGCGACGCCCGCCGCGCGGGCGCTTGAAATCATCTATTCAATGCGCGTACCGCTTCGGCCGGAGGTAATCGCGGTGAAGGCCATCGGCTCGGATGGAACCGAGGACGATTACCGCGCGGCACTGGCGGCGGTGATGGCCTACGCAGATAATCCTCGCCGTCCCGGCAATCTTCGGCTCGCGGCTCTCGATGGCGACATTGTGCCTTGGACGGGCGAGCAAGATGAAGTGGTGAGCGAAGACACGCTTACTGCCGCAATCACCGTCGCTCGCGATATTGCATTGGCAGCCGATCGCCGCGACGTTGCGGCTGCCTTGCACGGTTGCGCGATGGGTTGCCTACCAGTGCTGCCGGAAGCTGACGAGCCTGAGCCCGAAGCCATCCGCGCCGACGACAGGCTTACGGACCTTTGTTCGCCCCCCGGCCTTGTCGGCGACATCATCGATTGGATGGAAGCGAGCAGCGATCGGCCGAACCGCGCTCTCTTGCTCGGCGCATCGCTTACGTTTGTCGGCACGCTCGCCGGTCGCAAGTTCGCGACACCGACCAACCTGCGGACTAACAACTACATCGTTTCGCTCGCGCCGTCCGGTCACGGCAAGGACCACGCCATTTCGCGCGTTAAGACACTCGCCGCTGCTGCTGGACTCGATCGATACGTTGGACCGGCACGTATCATGTCGGCATCAGCACTGCGCAAGTTGGTCGCGCGCGAACCAGCCGTGGGTTGTTTCATTGACGAGTTCGGCGGCTTTATGGGCCAAATCCACGACCGCCGCGCCGGGATGCACAATGCGATGATCCGGCATGACATGCTGGAAATGTTCAGCACGGCCGGGACATTCTTTGCCGGGGCCGAATATGCAGGCGAGCCCGCTACAAAGGTTTACGCGCCCAACTTCTCTATTTCCGGCACAAGCACCCCCGAAGCCTTCTGGTCGTCGCTATCGTCTCTGTCGGCATCGGACGGCCTATTGGCGCGCGTGATTCTGCTCGACGTTGACGGCCCCAAGCCGAAGCGCGTGAAACCGCGCCTCACGCCTACGGAAGTCCCGCAACCGTTGATTGACGCCGTGCGTAGGCTGGCTGACGCGGGCGGCAACCTGTCGGCCCTGTCCTCGGTTGCCCCGACGCCCATAACCGTGCCGCTGGATGCGGCGGCCGAAGCAGTCGACGCTGATCGTATCGGGGAACTCGATGCCAGCGAAGAAGTCGCTGGCGTGGAGGCGATGCCATTCGTCAACCGGGTGCGCGAACATGCCTTGAAGCTGGCCTTGGTCGTGGCGATCGGCTGCAATCCCAGCGCACCGCTAATCACGGGAGCTATCCTTGATTGGGCCTATAGGCTGGCGCGGCTGTCGGCGGCCACGCTCGTTCGGGAGTCTGCTGATCGCATCGCTGACAATGAGCGTGGCGAGGCCATGAACCGCATCCTGCGAATGATCCGCAGCGCGGGGGATAAGGGCGTCACGCCGGGGCGGATTGCCGACAAGCAACGTGGAATCGACGCGCGGTTGCGCGCTCAAATCCTGCAAGACCTCGTTGCCGCCGGACGCATCACTCTCGACCGACAGACTGGCACCGGCGGTAGGGCGCGCGAACGCTACATCACGGCATGAACTTTCGTCCCCAAAGGCGGGGATGAAAGCGGGGACGAAAGCCTGCATCGGGGACGAAAGATTTTCCTTTCGTCCCTTTCGTCCCCCTTTCATCCCATCCGCTGGGGACGAAAGGTTGGGGCTCTAAGGCGCAGAAAACCTAGATTCTTCCTATCTAATTTCCTTTCATCCCTTTCGTCCCTAGCCACCCCCCGATTTTTGCTCTTTGGCTGCCCTTTCATAGCGCCTTGGGGATGAAAGGGACGAAAGGGACTTACACTCCCATTCGTCGACGTCGAAGAGCCGCCATGTAATCAGCAGTGAATAATCGATTCCGAACCTCAAAGGCCTTAGCTATCGATTTATCAAGTAGAGCCAGGAGATGACCTATGCTTCAACTTACCCCCATTCTAGGGGCCATTTTGGCCGCTCCAGCGCAAGTCAATATTTGCGAGACTGCGGTTATCGCGGAAACCCAACCAGCCGACGCTGGGTCGTGCAACATACCTCAAGGCAGGAGGGTCGACATATGGAGCCCGATACAGGAAGGCGAATACACACCCGCCTGCGAGGAGGCTATGCGCTTCGGAGCCTACATTCTTGAATCTAATGATCTACCGATTGTAATGATTAGAGGCATGAAAATCGAGTTTTCCAAGAAGATGGCGGCGTGCCGTGAAAGCTATACTCCAGAATCCCCACTTCCGCGCGGCGAAGCCAAAACTATGTGGGACGAGTAGCCAACGGCGTCGGAAAGTTGCCGATAGGTCATTATTGCGACCAGCGCTTAGCCCGACTACAGGCGTGCCACGCACAGCACTGCGCTTATCAGCACCTCAGAATTGGCGAAAACGGCTTGCACGGCTGTTGAGCAGCTCGGTCGCCTGAGCGCGAAATACGGCAAGTCAAACAACTCGCGCCGATATGTCGCGAAGCCATCCTAGAATTTCACCGTTGGCATCAACTTGCTGCAATTGTGCGAGGGTCATCCTCTGAGCGGCCCCCTTGTTGAGGCGCTTTTTCGCATTGGAGGACTTTTCTCTCTGCTTTTCCGGAGTCAATTGTCCCCACGGGACCGGCGGATTGCTAGCGTTATGGACTGCTTCGGCAACCAACGCCGGAACATCGCACCAGTGTGTGAAATTCAGTGGCGGATTAATCTCAGGATATTCGGCGGTGATGCAATCTCGGTGCAGGTAATTTTCCAGCTCGCGCCTTGTCGTAAGGGCTGCGATGTCTCGCGTGCCTCGACCATTCACTGTCGCGACTTGGCCACCGTATGGCGGATTGTGCTGGTCGTCGCAGTCGTAGAGGTGAAATTCGATCATGCCCGCATGGCGTAGATACCGGGCATTCACCCAATGCTTCAGGTTGCCACCGCCCATTGGAACGAACGCGACGCGATGATCGCTAGAGAGGTCGACGAGCGTTTGATCGTGCTGGCGATACGTCCCGCATATGTATGTTAGAAAATTTACGTCGTGCGGCCCCTCAACATAGATGGCAAGCTGGGCGCGCTTGTCGGGGAATACGCCCAGACTGGCAGCAACCCTTTCGAGGACCGCATCATCGCCAGCGCTCACTTCGGCGTGTCCATCAGCGTTCTTTGAGACGAATCGAACCGCTTCCACAGGAACAAGCCCCGCAAGGGCAGGTACGTGGGTCGTCAACAAAACTTGGGTCCGCGCACTTTCTGACAACGCGAGCAAAGCGTTCATCAGCATCATCTGGTTATCGGGATGCTGCGAACTTTCGGGCTCTTCGATCGCGTATATCACCCGTTGAGTGTTATTTGCTTGGCGCCGCCGCTCCGCCTCGGCCCGGAAAAAGTTGAGCAAGATGAGGCGACGCACGCCGCTGCCGCGCTTGTTGATCGGAATTTGGTCGTCACCCGTAAGGCTGAGTTTGAAGCCATCCCATTTGGGTTCGGCCTTGAATGTCGGCGTTAGCTCTTGCGCCAGAGTAGGGTCCATTTCCCTAATCATCGCCAAAGTGCGCGTCGCAACCTCGATCACGCTTGTCTGCACCCGCCGCTTGATGTCCTCCAAATCGGCTTCGACCTCGCGAATGGCGGACGCGACCGCCACTTTCATGGGGTCGGCAATCTCAGGGTCGTCGTCTTTACTGGGCCGATCGGCTCGGAACAGAGCAAATGTGGGCAGGCTCTTTTCGAGTTGGTCCCAAACTTTCTTCCCGTCCTCCACCGCTAGCGGCAACAGGCGGTCCGCTCGATTACCATCCCCGACGTGGTTACGAATGGCAGCACGCAGCGCAGAGTTTGATCGTTGATCGACGCCGTTGAGGTCGACTCCGATGTCGCGTGCGCGTGCCTTCAGGGCATCGTTCTTAAGTTCCAGCAAATCCGACAGCGCTTCGGCCTCAGGGTATCTAGCGAATGCAAAGACCTCCTCTTTCGGTGTCTTGGTCCTGCAATCAAAGCGCTTGACGATCTCCAACATGCCTTCGGCGTTGAGAAGACATTCAGCCGCCAAGGTGGTCTGTGAGCGCGCATCTATCGTGAGCGTTTCGGGGCACTCATCGAATACGCACCTGATTTCGACGACCTTACCTTCGTTGTGAACGCAAGGATCGCTCTGATCCAACTTCACAACGTCGTTGTTGAAGAAAATCTCAAGTGCCTCAAGGATCGTGCTCTTACCCGCATCATTGCGGCCCGTGATGGCGGTGAGACTACCAATCGGTATGTCAGCACGATCTTTGTAGGAACGAAAATTCTGAATCGAAACAGATAGCAGTCGCATCGCTTCCCCCAATGAATCATCTGGAATACGTGCATGGTATCCGGGCTATGCCGCCCTCAATACCTTCCGATTGAACCACGCACAGAAAAAAGCTCGCATAGGATGCGGCGCGCAAGATGCGCCCCACCGCCGACCGCCACCAAAACCACCCCAAAACGGCAGAAACTGCCGTCTATGATTTGTGCATGACCATTGCCACCCATCCCGCGCGCATTGCCGCGCAAGCTAGCGGCGCCGTCCACTTTCACGGCCCGCCTTGCCCCAAGCACCCGGAAAGCCCGCGCTTCACGTCATCCACTGGCTGCGTGGCGTGCGGCCGGGAACGAAGCCGTGAGGCCGCCCGTCGTCTTTCGGCGGCGATCGAGCCGATCCGGGCGGCGCGCCGAGAGGCGCGTGAGCGTCTACGGGCGTTGAAAGCAGCGCGACCAACACTCGCCGACCACCCAGCCCGCATTGCCGCGTTGGAGGCGGGCGAGCGGTATTTTCAGGGTCCGCCTTGCCGGTGGGGCCATGATGGGCGGCGCTATGCCGTGAGCGGCGCTTGCGTGGAATGCAGAAGGGCCGCCAATGTCCGTTGATCTAAACGTCACCCTCAATCGCCGAGACATCGCGCGATTCCGCACGCTGCTAAAGGCCAATCGCACGATGGCGGCGAAGGCGCTGACCAAAGTTGCTTACAAGGCCAAAGAGGCATGGGTGCCGCACTACGGCCTGTTCCACCTTCGCCGTCGTTGGCTGACGACGGGCGGACGTGTCGACATGGCGACGCCCAGCAATCTTGTGGCGCGAGTAAAGCACCTCGACAAATACTTCGGGCGGCACGTCAAGGGCATCGATGCGCCAAAGAAGGCAGGCGGCAAGGCGCTGTTCGTGCCAGCCCAGCCGATACAAGAGCAAGGAACGCATACGCAGATTCGCGCAATGCTACGCCGTGCAGGCAGGACGAAGACGAAGCCGAAGTTTCGCGTCCGCGACATGATCTTGCGCCGCATGGGACGTAAGAGCGACGCCCCGGTCAAGCTGCTCGGCGTGCTTCGGAAGAGCGTCGACATCGAGCCGCGCTTCGATGCGGTCGCATACACTGACCGAGCGGTGCGCCAGCATTTCCCGACCGTGTACGAGAAGCTGTTGGTTGCTTGGAGTGAGGGCAAGCGATAGCCGACTGACACCCGCAAAAAATCCGTGGGTCCTCCCAAAGGGGGCACCCCATTGCGGGTTCGGCCAAGGCGCGTTCCCCCCGCAGTTGAGGTAGAAAAATCCAACTTCCAACTACCATTGGAGCACAAGCGGCCCAAAAATGGCAGAAACCCGCCGTTTGTAGAGCGGTATCTGAATACCTAGAATGACAAGAGGCTTCGTCCCGACAAGCTTCTTTCAGGACACGCGGAACCGACCGTCTGCGACGCCAAGCTCTTGACGAATGAAGTGTCGCGCCAACGGACGCATCACTTCGGCCGCATTGTACAACCGGCGCAATTCCATTGCGTCATCGGAATCAGATGGAAAGTCATTGCTGAAGTGAGAGACAGCCACGCGGCACGCCTTGTAGATATACGTGGCAGGTGCCTCCGTGCCGCACGCCGCGAGAAAGCGGGACATGCTGTCCCGATTGCGCGGGTCATCTTGAACCACCGCGAAATTCTGAATGATCCAATTGCGAGCCGGGGAACTTGTCCGGCTATCAGGGTAGATTATTTCGATGATCTTGAAGTAATTGAGCACCGCGTAGCTGACCATGAAATTTTGCTCGGCGTTGCGCGCCTCACGATACAGCGCGAGCGCCCGCTTTGCTTCGTCGCTGGCCGGGATGTCGCGATCAAACACCCACTGGTGCGCCGTGGCGAATGCGAGATTCCGCCTCGGCACAGGCACCGGCACAGGATTTCCCGACCATCCCCCCTGCGCGATAGCGAACTGATCGTCACACCATGTGAGCACGCTGAGGAAGCGGTTTATCACCGTCATCGCCTCTTCCATGGTGAGCTTGTTGGCATGAAGGTCTACATGGATCGATTGAACGTAGCCCTCCGCCTTTGGCATAAGCACAAAGTTGTAGCGGTCGAACGAGACCAACATTTCCTCGCGTGGCCACGTGACCTGATTGTCTACGCCGATATTGAGAAAATGCGAGGATGCCGTCACGCCCAACCGCTGGCGGCGCGCGTTCTCGGCATCCTCTTTGTCATATTCCAAGCCGTCTCCGGTCGGTGGCACCGGGAAAGCGCGAGCCGTTTCAACCTCGCGTGCTAACCGATCGAAAAAACGCTGATTGAGAACAAGCTCGCGGGCGACTTCGGCATAACGCTGGTCGGCGTCGAAACGACGCTCGCCACCGGGTTGGAGCAGCGACACAGCCTCACTGCGTACGAACGAAACTTGGCGGCGTGTGCCGTCCACCTCACACGTGATGACCGCCGATCCGTGACTGTTGATTGCCGCCTCAGCAACCGACAACCGTACGGCGACGATACTTTCGCGCGCCGGTTGATCCGAAAGCAGAAATGTCAACGCATCCGCCAACGTGGCGGCGCCGCCGAACGCATCGGTCTTGCCTCCGACAGGCCTTAAATCCGCGAGCGCAGCGCAAACCATGCCCGCCCAGCTTGGCCGACCGCCAGCCAACCCAAGCACCGCTGAGACAATCTGTTTGTCCGTCAATCTCTGACCGCGATTTTCCCGGCCGCGTGGCAAGCGCCCAGAGCCTCGTAGCGCTTCAAATCGCTGATCCATTTCCGCCAGAGATTCGGACGAGAGGTCGCCCCTCCGGCATAGATCAGTGAGAATGTGCGAAAGTTGCTTCGCAAGCATCGTGTTGAGATTCCCTCGAATGATCATTCAAGCCGACTAGCAAGCTGTATCAGCGAATTTGGACTGGACCATAGTTAGAGAGGGATACCGAAACAGTCCCGCTTACAGTGCAGCAATCCGCCATTCTACTGGCATGTCCACGACTGACCAGAAACCCCGGCGGCCTAGCAAGATTTCTGTGCCTCCGCACGCCCACCCCATGGGAAAGCTTGTCTTCACGCTCCTACGCGAAACAGGCGCGGGATACCATGAGTTGGCCCACTATGCAGGCCTTCAGCCCACGACGCTGAAAAGCTGGCGGGGTGAAAAAATCGGATCGCTCCGGGGCTATGAAGCGGCGCTGGGCGCCTTCGGTTGGCGCATCGTGCCATGCCCCCCGCTCGACAGCCTTCCGGCCGATGTGCGCGAGAAGCTTGAGGACATTTCGCTCGCCTTCCGATCGGATGACGAGGTGCTCGCCGCAGCCATCGCGACATTTGCGGACGCGCCGAAGCGCCGTATCGGCGACGGCGGCCCGCCCGCGCCGCGCCTCAATTACAAGTCGCCCGATCAGCGCGCCGACGAGAAATGGGCCGCGTGATTGTCGAGCCGGTGACTCTCGCGCACCCCGTCGCGGCGGAAGCCACCAGTCTGCCGCCAGTCGCGATGGTGGTGGTGCGCGCGCTGACGGCTGGAGAAGAGGTTGAGCTAGAAGGCCAGCCATATTCAACGCGCCTGCTGCGCGAGACTGGCCTTTCGGTCGGACAGCAACGCGCCCTCCATCCCCACGACCTCCGCGCTGTCATCGCAGCGCTGACGCGCGTGAAGTGCCGAACCCGACAGGAGAATGACCAATGACCGAACTTGAGCGCGCCCGCGCCGATCTTGCCGATGCCGAGGCTAGCCTCGTCGCCGGGACAAATCCTTATGCCGAACAAAATGTTTCGACTTTCCGCGCGCGCGTCGCGCGGCTGGAGGCGGCGGCACCGCGCACCCCCGCCGTCGCCTCCATTCCCACAACCCCAGCTGTCCCCTCACCGAAGGCGCCTCCCGCGCCCGTCATCGCTGGCACACGCGAGGAACGCCTGCGCCGGATCGCGGTCGCGTTCGATACCGACGAGGCGACACTGGAGGCGGCGATTGATGAGGGTATTTCGCCCGACGAATTCGCGATGATCGCCAGCGACGAGGCGGCTGCGAAGGCGAAGGCGCACGAAATCCTCAACGCATAGCAGGACCGCCGGTGGCGGAAATTTCCGGCATTTACCGTGAAAGCCTTTCCGTCGCCTCCGTCACCCTTAGATGCGCCCTACTCCACACACACCGGCACGGTGCCGGTGACTGTGTAGGAGTGCCCATGAAAATCGAAATCACACTTCCCGTTGCCGACGCTTGCGCTGCGCTGGCATTCATCGACAAGCTCGCGCCCGATCGCGTCGGCGAAATCCCGGCCGGTCTTGTGGTCATCGCCGATGCTGTCGACGCTGCGGTGCGCGAGTTGGATGCACCGGCCGGAGAGACGTGTGCGACTCGCGGCGGAGAGTGAAAGACATGGCGCGTACATTCGGCGCCCCGCACCCCAATCTGACCCCAATTGCACGAAATACGAAAAGGGCCGCGAAAGCGGCCCTGCTCTAATCCATTGATTTCTTGAGAAATTCAATGGTGGGCGCGACAGGGATTGAATCCAGACGCCCGTACAGAAATTCA
>JBGTUD010000048.1:0-14046 GCA_041939405.1 Sphingopyxis sp.
GAAGCGCCACAAGAAGGGGTCGAAGAACGACGAGAAGAGCGGCGATGACGACAACGCCGAGATCGATGCCGAGATCGCCGACGCCGCGAATGAAGGCGCTGAGCGTCGAATTGGTGCCGCGCGATGTTTCGAGCGTCGTGTTGGGGGTGATGTTCGACACGTCGGTGATGTCGAGCGCGCCGCGCGCTTCGAGCGCGTCACCCGAAATGGCGCTCACCGAAACCGGCACGTCGAGCAGTCGTTCGTCGCGGCGGCGCGCGGTGACGATGATCGCATCGTCGCTGTCGTCGCTGCTGGCGCCGCTGTCCTGCGCAAGAGCGGCGGGGGTAAAACCCAGCATGGAAATGGCGGTGGTGGCCAGCACGGCGCGGCGCAGGTGGCGGGCGAAAGGACGCATGATCAGTCTCCCATGTGAGCGGGTGACCCCTCGCCACCCTTATACGTTTCTTGGGCCGGACCCTTGCCAAGCCGCGCCGCACTCAATAATGAAAGGTGAACCACGTTTCAACTTGGAAAGTGCGGGCGCCCTTTTTTGCTTGCCTGTGGTGCGCAAAAGCCACGATGAGGGGCAGGGGCGAAACAAGATGGGAGCGCCGTGGCACCGCCGGGCGAGAGGGAAGCAGGGCCGATGGATCAGCCGCAGTCAGCGATACCGGACGATGCCGAGGCGGGCGGCAATCCCGACAAGACGCCGCGCACCGAGCGCGGGCGCCGCACGTTGCGCAAGCTGCTCGACGCGGCGGCGATCGAGTTCGGCGAGCGCGGTTTTCACGAGGCGTCGATCAGCGCGATCACGCGGCGCGCCGGGACCGCGCTCGGCAGTTTCTATACCTATTTCGATTCGAAAGAGGAAATCTTCCAGGCGCTCGTCCGCTATATGAGCGAACAATTGCGCGACCATGTGACCCCGCTGGTCCAGGCGGCGCCCGACGCGATCGGGGCCGAGCGCATCGGGCTCGAATCCTATCTGGGCTTCGTGCGCGAGCATAAGGAGATTTATCGCATCATCGACGAGGCCGAGTTCGTCGATTACGACAGCTATCGCCGCCATTATGAAACGACGGTAGCGCGCGTGCGCCAGCGGCTCGAGGGCGGGGCCGCGCGCGGCGAAATCCGCGCCGAGGTCGGCGAAATCCACGCGTGGGCGATCGCCGGGATGAACGTGTTTCTGGGAATGCGCTATGGCCTTTGGGACACCGACAGCGACATTTCGGAGATTGCGCGGATCGCGAACGATTTTCTGGCGAACGGTCTGACAAAGCGCGACTGATCGTGGGGCGTTGGCGAAGGAAGCGGCGCCCACCGGGCCGCTGGTTTCGTGAAGCGAACGGTCGGCGCGTGCCGGCCCCCAGGCGCTATCGAAGCAGCTTGTTGATGAGGGCCACCAGCTGTCCTTCGCGCCGAACGTCGGCCTTTTGATAAAGGCTCTTCAGCTGCGAATTCACGGTTTCCGTCGACGCGCCGCGACAGCTCGCGATCTCGGCGCGCGAGAGGCCTTTCGCGGCCAACAGCGCGATGTCGGCTTCCGCCGCCGACAGGCCCATCATTTGCACCAGAAGCCCGCGATCCTGTTCGCCGGGTTCCGCAGGCCCGCGCAACGTCACGATCGCACGCGGCGCAAATCCGAAATCCCACTCGCGGGCAGGGAGTGCATAAATTTCGCACAATCGGCCCGAAAGCGGCCCGTCGGCGCCGTCGAGCCATAGCCGCGCCATAAGGCGATCGCCCGACAATATGCTGCCGAGCGCGGCCTGGAACTGGCGGTCGGCGCCTGGCCGGTTCACCGAGAGCGTACCGCGATCGAGCCGGAGGATCGACTGGGCGGCGGCCGCTTTTTCCGCCGCGGCCGTCATCGCCCGGACATGGCCGCGCCGGTCGCAGACGAAAACGCTGGCGTCCATCGCCTCGAAGGTCGATGCGAGGAGCGAAGCGCCCTGATGCGCCAGCGCCCGTTGCATGCCGATCGCGGCGTTCGCAAAGGGAAGGCTCGCCGCGAAGACCGCGCGCTGCTCGTGGCTGGAGGTGCCGTCCTTGCTGGTCCTGAGCGTGGCGAGGGCAAAAAAGAGGCCGGCTTCGTTCGCGAGGACGGCGTGGCACCCGTGGGGCATGTCGTAATGGGTGACAAAATCATCGTAGAGATCGGACCGGATCGCGCGCCGTGCCTCGGCATAGGCATCTTCTCCGGTCACGACGAGCGGTTTGCCGAGGCAACGCGTGCGCCAATTGATATGATCTTCGCAGCCGCCCAATTCGATCAATTCGTCGGCCCATCGCGACGACGGCGCATCGGTCATATGGTTGAACAGGACGTCGTTGGGGCCGTTGCCGGTCGCGATCAACTGCGCACGCGCCGAGCCCGTATGACAGGCGAGTGCCCGAAGCGCCGTGTCCCAGCCATCCGTTTCGAACGGCGCTGAAAGAAAGGCGCGGTTCAGAAGGGCCGCCGTCGCCCCGTCGGTTCGTACTTCCCCCAAGCGACCCCCTGAAAGTCCTGCCCAGTATTTCGTCTGCTAAGGATTATGCGACGATCTTGCAAGTCGGCTGGGCAGCGGCCGCCTTCCACGCGCGATCCCGCGCCCCGCGGCCATTCCGGCCAAGGTTTCCGACAGAGGGGGGCAGAAGCGAACCCGAATATTCCCCCTTTCCAAGCCATTATCCGCCCGAACCGGTGTGCCGATACCATGATCGTGGGATGCGGCATGGGAGAACCGCCCCTAACGCCGAGCCAAATTCGTCCGGCTGTTGCCGGGCGGAATAAGGGGTCAGCGCAGCGCCGGTCGGTGTTCTGCGGCGCTTGAAGGGGGTGTGTCGCTTGAGAAATTCTTGAGCGCTCCTTCAAGACATCGCGAGCCGCCAGGCTTTAACCGTTGCCGGGAAACCGGGTTTTTAGGGGATGGCAAAGTGAAGAAGCAGAATGTGAATCGCGCGGCGCTGTGTGCGACGACCGCACTGGTCACGGCCGGCATCATGCTGGCGGCGCCCGTGCAGGCGGCGGATCATGGCCGCTTCGTACCCGCGGGCGATGCGGCGACGATCGAGGTCGCCGATGACGAAACGGTCGAGGGCGACCGGATCGGCGTCTATTCGCAGGCGCCGGCGCTGACGCTGAACAACGCCGGCACCATCCGCGGCAACGGCAGCTATGACGGGTTCGAACGCGCCCCCGAAGGCGGCGTGATCATCCAGGGCGGCCCGGCAACGATCACCAATGTGGGGACGATTTCGGGCGCGGGCCTTGGCATCTCGACCATTCACAGCTTCAATCCGGCGACCGGACTCCTCGAAGGATTGGCCATCGGGTCCGAGGTCGTCAATTCGGGGGCGATCATTGGCGAGACGAACGACGGCGTCCGCCTGATCGGCGGCGGCAGCGTCACCAACAGCGGCACGATCAGCGGCACCGGCAGCGGTTTTGCCGACGGCATTTCGATGTTCGCCTTTGACGACCAGGACGTCAGCGGCCTGTCGTCGATCGGCAGCATCACCAATGAGGCCGGCGGGACGATCAGCGGCAGCCGCTTTGGCGCGATCCTGTCCAATGGCGGCACGATCGACAACGCCGGAACGATGACCGGCGGCGTGAGCGCAATCTGGATCCAGAACGGTGTTCCCGGCGATAGCGGCAAGGTCGGCACGCTCACCAACAGCGGCACTGTCTCGGGCGGCGGGGGCGTCGGGTTCGGCGGTAATCTCGACTCGGCCGAGCTCGCCAACAGCGGTTCGATCACCGGCACCCTGTCCTATGGCGTCACCAATGCGTCGGCGGGACGGCTCGCGATCGACAATGGCGAAGACGGCGTGATCGAAGGGGCGCTGATCGGCGTTCACGATCAGGAGGGCGGGATCGACCTGGTCAACGCCGGGGTCATTCGCGGCAACGGCAGCTATGACGGGTTCGAACGCGCCCCCGAAGGCGGCGTCACCATCCAGGGCGCGCCATCGACGATCACCAACAGCGGCACCATCGCGGGCGCGGGCCACGGCATTTCGACCGCCTATTACTATAATCCCGAAACGCAGGGGATCGAGGGCCGGGCGACCGGTACGGTCGTCGTCAATTCGGGCGCGATCAGTGGCGAGACGAACGACGGCGTCCGCCTGATAGGCGGCGGCAGCGTCACCAACAGCGGCACGATCACGGCAGAGGCCGGCGCCTTCTCCGACGGCATTTCGATGTATGCGTACGCCGACCAGGCGAACGAGGATTATGGCGCCGCGGTAACGAATAGCGAAACGGGCGTCATCGAAGGCACCCGCTTCGGCATCATCCTGTCGGGCGGCGGCGACGTAGCGAACGACGGCGCGATCACCGGCATTTCGGGCGGCGTGTTCATTCAGGGCACCGCGCTCAACACCGATCCGAACGAGGATCGCAGCGGCCTCACCGCCACCGTGGTCAACACCGGCACGATTCGCGGGACGGGCGATTTCGGCGGCAGCAACGGCGATGGCTATGGCGTCGGTTTCGGCAGCGACATGTCGAGCGCGACGCTCGACAACGCGGGCGCGATCAGCAGCGATTTCGGGGTCGGCGTCCTGCAGGGATCGCGCGCCGACCTGACCGTGACCAACAGCGAGAGCGGCACGATCACCGGCGCAACATCGGGCATCTATTCGAATGCGACCGGAACGCTTGCCGTCGTCAACGCCGGGATAATCCGCGGCAACGGCACCTATGACGGCTTTGCCGCGCCGCCCGATGCGGGCATCACCATCGGCACCGCGGGGTCGAGCGTCACCAACAGCGGCACCATCTCGGGCGCGGGTGCGGGCATCACCACGACGTCGCTTTTCGACGAGGAGACGGGCCAACTCGTCGGGCTCGCCATCGGTACCGACGTCGTCAACAGCGGTGTCATTGCGGGCGAGAGTAATGACGGTGTGCGGCTGATCGGTGGCGGCAGCGTCACCAACGGCGGAACGATCAGCGGCACGGGAGGCAGCCTTGCCGACGGCATTTCGATGTTTGCCTACGCCGATCAGGCGAGCGAGGATTACAGCGCCTTCGTCGGCAACGCCGCGACCGGCTCGATCGAAGGCGACCGTTTCGGCATCATCCTGTCGGGCGGCGGCGATGTCGAGAATGCGGGAAGCATTGCGGGCGGCGACGGCGGCCTCTTTATCCAGGGCACTGCGCTCAACAGCGGCGAGCGGAGCGGCCTGACCGCCAGCGTCGTCAATTCGGGCAGCATCACGGGCAGCCGCGCCGACGGCCTCAACGGCTATGGCGTCGGCTTCGGCAGCGATCTTGCGACCGCGACGCTCGACAACAGCGGAACGGTCGGCAGCGTTGCCGGGGCGGGGGTGTTCCACGGCACGTTCGGCGACGTGACGATCACCAACGCCGCGGGCGGCGCGATCGAAGGGGGCACGCACGGCGTTTATGCGGGCGGCAACGGATCGCTGACCTTGGCCAATGCCGGGACGATCCGCGGCAATGGCACCTATGAGGGGCCGGACGCGCCGGCCGATGCGGGCGTGATGATCCAGTCCGCCGATGCGGTGGTCGCGAACAGCGGCACCATCTCGGGCGCGGGCTACGGCATCGTCACACAGCTTTATTTCAACGATGACACGGGCCAGCTCGAAGCGCGCGCGACGGGCACGGCGATCGCCAATAGCGGCACCATCCGCGGCGAGGCCAACGACGCGATCCGCCTGTTCGGGGGTGGCTCGGTCGTCAACAGCGGGCTGATCGAGGGTGTCGCGGGCGAAGGGACCGACGGCATCACGATCCAGGCGTTCGCCGGCCAGGATACGAGCGACAGCACCATGCTCGGCAGCGTCGTCAACGAAGCGGGCGGCACGATCAGCGGCGCACGCTATGGCGTCCTGGCGGTCAGCGGCGCGTCCGTGACCAACGCGGGCAGCATCGCGGGCGGGGTGACCGGCGTGGTCATCGGCCGCCAGAGCAGCGCGGGCAAGACCGGCGAACTGGTCAACAGCGGATCGATCGAGGGCGGCGTGCTGATCGACGTCGACAGCGCGACCGCGACGAACAGCGGATCGATCACCAGCGACACCGGCGTGGCTTTCTCCTCGCTGGGTGCGATCACGCTCACCAACAGCGGCGTCCTCGCCGGCGGCGCGGGCATTGCGGCAACGCTGAGCGGCTTTGACGACGAGCTGATCCTCCAGACCGGATCGGCGATCACCGGATCGGTCGATGGCGGCGACGGTTTCGACACGGTCACGCTGTCGGGCGCCGAAACGGTGCTGACGTCGGCGCAGACGATCGGCGCGCTCGACAATTTCGAGGCGCTGGCGGTCGAGGCAGGCTATTGGACGACGTCGGGAGCGGTCGGCGCTTTCGAGGGCGTGGCGATCGGTGCCGGTGCGACGCTGAAGGTCGGCGAAGTCGCGAGCGACGCCGGACCGGCGAGCGCGATCCTGACCAACAGGGTCGTCACCGACGGCACATTGATATTCGACTTCGATAGCGATGCCGTGCTGGAGGAGGCCGACGATCTGGTGATCACCGGCACCGGCAATGTCCGGCTGGAGGGCGAAGCCACCATCATCGTCGACCGCGCCGACGCCGCGCAGCACACGGGGCGCACCGAGGTTGCGAACGGTACGCTGGTGCTGACCGGCGAGGGCCGTCTGGCATCGACGGTGGTGACCGAAGGCGACGGGACGTTCCAGCTCGGCGACGGCGGGACGACCGGCACCTTCGAAGGCGATCTCGTCAACGACGGGCGCTTTGTCTTCAACCGCTCCGACGACTATGATTTCCTTGGCGCCTTCACGGGCAGCGGCACGCTCGACAAGCTCGGCGGCGGCATTCTGACCTTTACCGGCGACTACGGTTTTTCCGGCGTCACCAACATTCTGGCCGGATCGGTTCGCATCGGCGGGATGATCGACCCCGAAACGGTTTTCGATCTTGGCGGCGGGACGCTTGACGTTTCGGGCAACGACCAGACGATCGGCGGCCTTGCAGGTGGCGGCGATTCCGCGGTGATCATCGGCAGCAATGTGCTGACCGTCGATCAGGAGGACGACAGCGAGTTTGCGGGGACGATCGCGGGCACCGGCGGCTTTACCAAGGACGGCGACGGCAAGCTGAACCTGACCGGCACCAGCACCTATACGGGGCCAACCAACGTGAATGGCGGTACGCTGGCGGTCAATGGTTCGATCGCCTCGTCGCCGGTGACGGTGGGCGACGGCGGCACGCTGGGCGGCAATGGCACGGTCGGTTCGACGACGGTGGGCGGCGGCGGCATCATCGCGCCGGGCAATTCGATCGGCCGCCTGACGGTCGCGGGCGACCTCGCCTTCACCGCGGGGTCGGTCTATGAGGTCGAAGTCAATGCGGCGGGCGAGGCGGATCGGATCGATGCGACGGGCGCCGTGACGATCGCCAGCACCGCGCGCGTGTCGGTGCTGGCCGAAGAGGGCAATTACAACCCGCGCACCGATTACATCATCCTGACCGGCGCGGGCGGAATCACCGGCACCTTCGGATCGGTGACGAGCGATCTTGCCTTCCTCGACCCGCTGCTGCGCTACGGCAGCAATTCGGTGACGCTGTCGCTCTATCGCAACGACATCGATTTCGCCGATGTCGCGATCGGCACCAATCAGGCGGGCGTGGCCGCGGCGATCCAGGCGCGCGGAATCGACGATCCGCTGTTCGAGGCGCTGCTGGTCCAGAATGCGGCGGGCGCGCAGGCGGCTTATGGCGACCTGTCGGGCGAGATTCTGGCGGATGCGCTGAGCGGGCTCACCGACGACAGCCGCCATCTGCGGAACGCGCTCCTGAACCTCGACGCGCCCGATGAGGCGGGCGCCTTTGTCTGGGGCTCGGCCTTTGGAGGCTGGGGCGACTTCGACGCAGCGGCGGGCGGCCTTGACATGGACACCGACCACAAGGGGCTCGTCGTGGGCTTCGGTTATGGCGGCAACGGCTTTGCGGCGGCGCTTTCGGCGGGGATCGGCAATTCGGACTTCGGCCTGGACGGCCGGAACGACCGCGCCAAGGCCGACAGCAAATATCTGGCGGCGCATGTGACCTATGGCAGCGGCGAAGGGTTCCGCGGCGCCGCGGGCCTCGCCTATGGCTGGCACGATGTCGACACGACCCGTTCGGTGGTCTTTGCACCGCTGGCGCAGACGCTGAACGCGGACCGCGATGCGCGCACGCTGCAGCTGTTCGGAGAGGCCGGCTATGACCTCGCCCTGGGCACGGCGGCGGTGGCGCCCTTCGCGCGGCTCGCCCACGTGCGCACCAAGAGCGACGCTTTCGTCGAAACGGGGGGTAATGCGGCGCTCGCCGTCGCCGAAGCGAAGCAGGAAACCACCTTCCTCAGCCTCGGCGCGCGGGCGCGCCTCAATGCGGGCGAGGCGGGCTTCCAGCCCTATGCCTCGGCGGCGTGGAACCGGGCGTTCGGCGACCGCGCGGCCGCGGCCCCGGCGGCGTTCGCTAGCGGCGGCGGGGTTCCTTTCACGATCACCGGCCTGTCGATCCCGCGCAATTCGGCCGAAGTCGAGGCGGGATTCGATTACCGCGCCGGCGCATTCAGCCTCGGTGCCGCCTATTCGGGGACGCTTGCCGCGGGTCGCAGCACCCATGGCGTGCGCGTGAGCGCCCGCATCGCATTCTGATCACGCGACCCGATCAGAAGACGTGCGGGCTCCCTGGGAGGCCGGAGCGATCGAGCGATCGCTCCGGCCTCAAATATGTCGGCGCCATCGCCTGTCCCGGATTGCATGGCCGGTACATATGACGGCGTCCAACGCGGCCCCTCGTTTCAATAGCGTAGCGTCGCGGCCAGCCCGACGGTGCGGGGTCGCAGCGCCATCTGTTTGAGCGGTACACCGGAAACGGGCGCGAGATCGCTGCTGCTGTACAGGATCGACCGGTCGTTCAAGAGATTGTCGATATAGGCCGAAATCTGCCAGTTTCGCCAGTCGATCCCGGCTCGCAAAGCGAGATTGCCATAGTCTTCGCCCCGGTAAACGCGCGCATCATAGCTTTGCGATTCGGGGGACGGCGCACGGCGATAAGGAGTGGCAAACGCGTATTGAGCGCGAAGATGGCCGAGGAATTTCGGCGATAGGAGCGTCCTATATTCGATTGCCATCTGTCCCGACCAGCGTGGCACATAGGGAAGCCGGTCCCCGCGCGCGGCGATGATGGCGGACATGTCGCCCGCGTCGGCCGCAATCGTCTTGCGGAATCGCGCATCGATGAAGCCGAGGCCCGCATAGAGCGTCAGACCCGCGACGGGCTTTGCTTCGAGCTCGGCTTCAAAGCCGCGGTTGCGTGCCGTTCCCAGATTGTCGGTGAAGCTGAAACCGCAATTGGGCAGCGTTACGGGCTGCTGGATATTGCTCCAGTCGATCTGGAAGAGCGCGGCGGATACGGTCAACCGCGGCCGGGTGAATTGTTTCTTGAGGCCGATTTCGTAGCTCCACAGGCTATCGGACGCGAACGCAGCCGGCGCTTCGTCGCGGCCGAACCCGCGCAGATCGGCGGCGCAGACATCGACGGGAACGGGAGGGTTGGCGCCGCCGATGCGATAGCCTTTTCCGACATTTAGATAATAGAGCTGGCTGCTGTCGGGGCGATAGGCGACGCCAAAGCGCGGCGTCACCGGCGTTTCGCGGCTCGATCGTTCGCCGGGGAGCGAGATGTTCCCGCCCGCATAGGGCCCTTGGGAAAGAACGCTGAGGTCGAGCATCGTGCGCGATACGCGCACACCGGCGCTGACCTCGAGACGGGGCGCGAGTTTCCAGTTCACATCGGCAAAGGCGGCGATTTCGGTTTCGACCGTTTTTTCGGTGCCGTGATAGCTGCGGTTGCCGGGCAGCAAGGGGGTGCCGAACGCGCCTTCGACACTGGTTCCGAAATATTGCGAAACGAGCGATGCCAGCCCCGGATCGACGATGTCCTGCGCCAAGCGGAGCCGCGAGCGGCCGTAATAGGCGCCGAGAACCCATCCCGGGGCGGTATCGCTTTTCGGCGAGGCGAGACGAATTTCCTGCGTTGTCCCTCGTTGCCCGATATGCGTCCGGCTGAATGTTCCTTCGTCGGGCTCCAGCCCCGGCACGGTGCCGCCCAACACCAATTCGCCGAAGATCGAGGAATAATCGGTCGTCTGCCGGTCGTCGCGATCGAACCAGGCGGTTACGCTTGTCAGCGTCACCCCACCCAGATCGACCTCGGCGGTCAGGCTGGGCAGGATGAAACGATCGGTCGAAGGCTGCCGGTAACGCGCGCCCTGTCGATAAGGACCGTAGCGGTCGTCGAAGAAGGAATAGTCGTTGCGACGGCCGCGCTGATAAAAGACGGCGGGCGTGATCGCGACCCCGTTGCCCGGTGCAATTCTGAGGGCCCCGCGCAGCGCCGATACCGAATGCCGGTCGATGTCGCGCTGGGATATGGTGCCCGTCGCCCGGTCGATGCGATCGACATAGCCGGCGTCGGAGCGATGATAGAGCGCGGCCCGGACTCCGAGGCGGCCCGGCGTGATCGGTCCGCCAAAGGCGGCTTGCAGCTGATGGCCTACGCCGCCGCCTTGGGTCGCCATGACCCTGGCGCCGACATCGGTGCTGAATCGGTCGGTTGCGGGCTGGCGCGATATAAAACGGATCGTGCCCCCCATCGAACTTGCACCGAACAGGCTGCCTTGCGGTCCGCGCAAAACCTCGACCCGGTCGAGATCGAAAACCCGAAGATCGACATTGCGCGAAAAGAGGACGGACCGGATCTGCACCGGAACATCGTCGATATACAGGCCCACGGTCGAACCGCCGGTGGCCGAAAATATGCCTCTGATCGAGGGGGTGGCGATTCCCATCACGCCATTGGGCGAAAGCGTGAGATTGGGAACGGCGCGCGCAATGTCCGATATGGTGTCGGCGCCCATATGATCGAGCATTGGTGCGTCCAACGCCGTCAGGCTGATCGGCACGGCAATGGCGGGTTCCGCCTGACGCCGGGCCGTGACGATAATGGCGTCCGGCGAATCCGGACCGATCAGATGAGGTTGATCCTGCTCGGCGGCCTTTCCGGACAGCGGATGAACAACAAGCGAAGCCGAAAAAGCCAGCGCAGCGAAGCCGGAGCGCCACGCTGTTCCCCCTCGCCAACGCCCCGGCGGCGCGTGATATTCGCGCTCGTTCGGAAGGGGTTTGGCGGCCCGGTCCGGTTCCGGCGCGCCCGGTCGACGTCGTTCGGAGATGATAGCCATCAGTTCACCCCCCGACGGTTTGCGCATCGATAAGCCGATACGCAAGAGGTGTCGGATGTCCGATGTGGCATGGCGAAGGCCCTGCTGCTCTCCGGCAGCCCTCTCACCCTCTCAGCACCGCTCCCGCCTTCGCCGCCGCGGCGACGACCTTGTCGGCGATCGCCTTCAGCTCGGCGTCGGTGAAGCTTTTTTCGGCGGGTTGCAGTTCGACCTCGACCGCCAGGCTCACCTGCCCCGCGGGCACGCCTTGCCCGGCGAAGCGGTCGAACAGGCGCGCGTCCACGATCGCCGCCTTGTCGGCACCGCGGATAGCGCGCACCAGCTCGGCGGCGGTCAGGCTCGCCGGCGCGAGGAAAGCGAAGTCGCGGCGGACCGATTGCAGCGCCGGGGGCGCGAACGCCGCGCGCGCGGGGCCGCTTGCGCGCTTGGCCGGCAGCGCGTCGAGGAAGATCTGAACCGCCATCACCGGGCCGTCGACGTCGAAGCTGCGCGTCAGCGCGGGGTGGAGCGCGCCGAATTCGGCGAGCACCGCCTTGGGGCCGAGCCGCAGCGTCGCCGACTGGCCGGGGTGCCAGATCGAACCGGCCGTGACGGCTTCCATCACCTGCAGGCGGTCGGCGGGCGCGCCCGCGACGCCCAGCAGGGCCAGCGCCGCGGCCTTCGCGTCAAAGGCATCGAACGGCGCGGCCTTGCCCGTCTGCCACCCGCGCGCGCGCTTGTCGCCCGCCATCAGGATTGCCAGCGTCGGATGTTCGGCAGCCGCCAGATAGCGCCGCCCGATCTCGAACAGGCGGATGCTGGTCTGCCCGCGATTCTGGTTGCGCGCCGCGGCGGCGAGCAGGCCGGGGAGCAGCGACGGGCGCATTACCTTCAGATCTTCGCTGATCGGGTTGGCGAGGCGCCAGACGCCGCCGCCAAAGGGCGCGGCCTCGGCCTCGCTGATGAACGACCAGGTGACAGCCTCGTCGAAGCCCGCGGCCGCGGCGGCGCGGCGCAGACGGCGTTCGGTCAGCTGCTCGGCGGTCGCGGTCGGTTTCGCCACCCCGTCGGCACGCGGCAGGGGCACCGACGCGATCGCGTCGAAACCGGTGATGCGCGCGACTTCCTCGACGATGTCGGGCGCGGCGTCCATGTCGCGGCGCCAGCTCGGCACCGCCACCTGCCAGCCGCCGCCCTCTTCGGTCACGCGAAAGCCGAGGGCGGACAATATCGCCTGCTGGCGGGCGGGCGCGATGTCGATACCGCCCAAGCTCGCCGCAAGCGCAGGGTCATATGCGATCGTCTTCGCTTCGAGGGGCGGCGCGCCCGCGCGCGTCACCGTCGACGGATGGCCGCCGCAGATATTGAGGATATGCTGCGTCACGATCGCGGTTGCGTCATCGAGAAACGCTGGATCGACCCCGCGCTCGAAGCGGCTGCGCGCGTCGCTCGACAGGCCGAGCGCCTGCCCCGTGAGCGCAATGCGTTCGGGGGTGAAGTAGGCGATCTCGATCAGCACGTCGGTCGTCGTCTCGCTGCACCCCGAATGTTCACCGCCCATGATGCCGGCGATGTCGTGAACCTCGCGGTCGTCGGCGATCACCGTCATCGTGTCGGTGAGGGCATATTCCTTGCCGTTCAATGCAACCGCCGTTTCGCCGTCCTTCGCGCGGCGTGCGACGAGTGCGCCATGCAATTTGGCGCGGTCGTAAATATGGCTCGGACGGCCGAGGTCGAACATCACATAATTGCTGATGTCGACGAGCGCGGAGATCGACCGCTGCCCCACCGCTTCCAGCCGGCGGCGCATCCATTCGGGCGCCTGGCCGTTGACGACGCCGCTGATCGTGCGGCCGAAGAAGGCGGGACAGGCTTCGGGATCGTCCGTGCGGATTTCGGTCGCGGGCGCGCCCTCGCCGACGATCGCCGGGACCTGGAGCGGCTTCAGCGTGCCGAGCCCGGCAGCGGCGAGGTCGCGCGCGAGCCCGCGCACGCCCATGCAGTCCTGCCGGTTCGGGGTGATCGAAATGTCGACCACGGGGTCGTTGGCGCCCGCATAATCGGCAAAGGGGCTTCCGACCGGCGCATCCGCGGGAAGCTCGATGATCCCGTCATGGTCGTCGCCGAGCTCAAGCTCGCGCGACGAGCACATCATGCCGTTCGATTCGACGCCGCGCACCGCGGCGACCTTCAGCTCCATGCCGTTCGCGGGCACGACCGCGCCGGGCAGGCCAAGTACGCCGACCAGGCCCGCGCGCGCATTGGGCGCGCCGCACACGACGGTCAGCGGTGCGCCGGCGTTGACCTCTGGACCCGCCTCGACGGTCAGCACCTGCAACTTGTCGGCCTGCGGATGCTTTTCGGCGGTCAGCACCCTGGCGATGCGGAAACCGGCGAGCTTTTCGGCCGGATTTTCGACGCCCTCGACCTCGTGGCCGATGCGGTTCAAGGTCGCGACGACATCGTCGACGGTGAAAGCGCCGTCGAGGTGGTCGCGAAGCCATGACAGGGTGAGTTTCATCGAAAGCCTCCCTGTCGTGCCCCGGACTGCGATCCGGGGCCCAGAATCAAAAGACGCGTGATCTTCATGCCGAAATCCCCCCGCTCAGCGTCGGCACCGACAGCGCGCCGAACCCGTAATGCGCGAGCCAGCGCAGGTCGCCGTCGAAGAAGTTCGATTACTTCGCCATCAACTTGCACCTTGACCATAGCACTACGAATTGCCTGACGAATCGGATCACGGGTCTCCTGTAGATCAAGCAATTTCACTTGAACATGCTCGCCATTGCACAATTCCACCTGGACAGATTCGCCAACCGTCAAATCCACCACTCGCACAAGTGCCGCCAACTTGTCCTCGGCAAAA
>JBGTUD010000049.1:0-13936 GCA_041939405.1 Sphingopyxis sp.
TCGACTTTCATCGCACGCCGGCCGAAATTTTCGACCTGCCCGCGACGAAATTCGCGCGCATTGTCGGCGACGTACGCCTGCTTGCGGCCGCCGAGATGGTCGGACTGGCGCAGACGATGTTCGACGACACGCTCGCCTATGTCCGCGAACGCGAGCAATTCGGGGCGGCGATCGGCAGTTTCCAGGCGCTCCAGCACCGGCTCGTCGAATGCTATGCCGCGCTCGAACTCGCACGCTCGATGGTGCTCCGGACCGCCATGCTCGATCCGACGAGCGACGATGCAAACTGGTCGCGGGTTGCGGCGGGGGCCAAGGCCTATGTCGGCGAGGTGGCCATGCGGATCGGACTGGAGGCGGTCCAGATGCACGGCGGCATGGGCCAGACCGATGAACTCGCCATCGGTCATGCTTTGAAGCGCGCGATGCTGCTCGATCGGTTGTTCGGCGATCAGGACCATTGCCTGCGCAGCTATGCGAGGGCGGCATGAGCGCGCTCGCCCCGATCGCGCCGGGCCTGTGGACCGACGAACCCGAACCCCGGCTGATCGGCGCACGCTGCGCGAATGGCGAGATCGTCTTTCCATTTCCGTCGGGCGATGCCGCCGCGACGGTCGAACCCGTCGCGCTGTCCCGCCGGGGCACCTTATGGTCGTGGACCACGCAGGGGTTCGAGCCCAAGGAGCCTTATGACGGGCCGCAGCCCTTTCGCCCCTTCCTCATCGGCTATGTCGAGCTTGCCGGCGAGGTGATCGTCGAGACGCGGATCGTCGATGCCAGCCCCGCCGACCTGGTGATCGGCATGCCGATGACCTTTGCCGTCATTCCCTTCGACGACAGGCGGTCGACCTATGCCTTCCGCCCGGAGCACCAGCCATGAACGACGACGTCTATATCATCGGCGCGGGTATCCATCCTTTCGGCCGCACCGACGCACGGTCGGGCCGCGACCAGGGCGTCTTCGCGGTGCGCCAGGCACTTGGCGATGCCGGCATTGAATGGAGCGACGTCGAATTCGCTTATGGCGGTTCGGCCGCTGCGGGATCGGCCGACATCATGGTCAACGAACTGGGCCTGACCAGCGTGCCCTTCATCAACGTGTCGAATGGCTGCGCAACGGGGGGCAGCGCGCTGACCTCTGCACGCAATGCCGTCGCCGCCGGGGCCTGCGACATTGCGCTTGCGGTGGGGTTCGACAAGCATCCACGCGGCGCCTTCAACGCCAAGCCCGCCGAATATGGGCTGCCCGACTGGTATGGCGAGACGGGCATGATGCTGACGACGCAATTTTTCGCGCTGAAGATCCAGCGCTATATGGCGCTCCACGGGATCAGCCGCCGCACGCTGGGGCTGGTTGCCGAAAAGGCCTTTCGCAACGGCACGCTCTGCGATCACGCATGGCGCCGCTCGCCGGTCGACCTCGACACGATCCTGAACGCGCCGATGATCAACGACCCGCTGACCAAATATATGTTCTGCTCGCCCGCCGAGGGCGCCGTTGCGCTGATCCTTGCCAGCGGCAGGAAGGTGCGGGAGCTCGGCTCCGACGCGGTGCGCATCGCCAGCGTCGCCTTCCGCACCCGCCCCGAAGGATCGTTCGAGGTCTTCGCCCCCTCGATCAGCGTCCACGGCGGCGGCAAACCGACCGAGATCGCCAGCAAGGCCGCGTTCGAAATGGCGGGCATCGGCCCCGAAGATGTTTCGGTCGCGCAATTGCAGGACACCGAAAGCGGCGCCGAAATCATGCATATGGCCGAAAACGGCTTCTGCGCCGACGGCGAGCAGGAACAATGGCTGGCCGAAGGCTGGAGCGAGATCGGCGGCCGAATGCCGATCAACACCGACGGCGGCTGCCTCGCGTGCGGCGAGCCTATCGGTGCATCGGGGCTGCGGCAAGTCTATGAAAATACGGTACAACTTCGCGGTCGCGGCGGCGGGCGACAGGTACCGAACGGCCCCAAGGTGGGCTATTCCCATGTCTATGGCGCGCCCGGTCTGTCGGCGGTCGCGATCCTCGAGCGTTAGTGGATTTATGGATTTAGACCTCACCAAGGACGAACTGGAATTTCGCGAGGAGGTGCGCGACTTCCTTCGCACATCGCTGCCCGACCATGTGCGCGATGGCGCGCGGCGTACGCCCGGCGTGTTCGTCGAGCCCGACATCGGGCTCGTCTGGCACCGCATCCTCCACGACAAGGGCTGGATCGCCTATCATTGGCCCGAGGATTGCGGCGGCACCGGCTGGTCGCCCATGCAGCGCTATATTTTTGAGAAAGAATGCGCGATCGCCGGCGCCCCGGCGCTGTCGGTGCTCGGCCTCCGCCTCGTCGGCCCCGTCATTTGCGCCTTCGGCACGCAGGCGCAGAAGGACCGTTTCCTTCCCGCGATCCGCGCGGGCACCGACTATTGGTGCCAGGGCTATTCCGAACCGCAAAGCGGATCGGACCTCGCATCGCTGCGCACGCGTGCCCGGCGCGACGGCGACGAATATGTCGTCGATGGATCGAAAATCTGGACGACGCACGCGCATCACGCCAACTGGATCTTCTGCCTCGTCCGCACCGACAGCGAAGTGAAAAAGCAGGCGGGGATCAGTTTCCTTCTCATCCCCATGGACCAGCCCGGCGTCACCGTATCGCCGATCGTCACGATGGCGGGCGACCATGAAGTCAACCAGGTCTTCCTCGACGGCGCGCGGACCACGATCGACAACCGTATCGGCGAGGAGGGGCAGGGCTGGACCATCGCGAAATTCCTGCTCGAAAACGAACGCGGCGGATCCTTTCATGCCCCGCGGCTGATCCGTGCCATCGACCATCTGGAACAGCTGGCGGGCATTGCGCCCAGCGGGCACAACGGATCGCTGGCAGGCGACGTGCAGATCGCAACGCGAATCGCCAGGCTGCGGCTGGAGGCTGAAGCGCTCGAAACGACCGAACTGCGCATTCTGGCGGACATTGCCAAGGGGCGCCCGGCGGGACCGCAGACCTCGCTCGTCAAGCTCGTCTCATCCGAACTCCATCAGCGCATCGACGCGATGGCGATGGATCTGCACGGCTATGATGGCCTGCAATTGCCGGCGATACGGCCGCTTTACGGCAACGAGGCGCCGCCCCCGATCGGCAGCGAGGACGCCCAGGTCGCCGCCGCCCGCTATCTCAACAGCCGCGCCTGGACGGTGTTCGGCGGGTCGAGCGAAGTTCAGAAAAACATCATAGCAAAAACGGTGCTACGCCTATGACACATGCATTGCGACTTGCCGACCAGTGTGAAATAATCCCGGTCGTGGGAGAGAGAGCAGCCAGGCTGCCGGACGACGGGCTCGCGTCGCCGATGACGACGAGAGCGCTCGTCGAAGCGGTTACCGTCCGCTGTGTGGAGGATATCCACGACGCGGCCGTCGCCTTGCGCGACTACGCCGCCTCGCATGGCCTGCGCGCCGCGCTGTGCGACGACATTGCGTCCAAAGAAACGATGGTCGACGCCGACGGCGCGGTACTTGCCGCCGACCTGTTCGGCTGGCTCGACGATGGCGAACGCTGGTGGGAGGACCACAGGCTGGCGCTTCATTCGCCGCTGCCGCGTTCGTGCCGTTACGAGAGCGAGGCCTTCTGGTGCAATGGGGAGGGATTCCGTACTGCGGTCCCCAACCCCTATCTCGATGACATCGACCTTTCGCGCTATTTCGCTGCCAACCAGCGCTATCAGTCGGCGATCGTCGTGCCGGTTCACCTGCCGTTCGGCCAGATTTCGGCGAACAGCTTTCATCCGATGGACCACGAAATCACCGATCTTGCCGATCAATTTGCCGCGATCGGGCATATTCTGGGCGCCGCGACGCGCCGCTTTATCGCGGGCTATGCGTCGGCGATGCGTACCAAGCGGCGCATCCCGTCCGACTGCGAACTGTCGAAGCGCGAGGTCGAATGCCTGCGCTGGGCGGCGATCGGCAAAACCGACCGCGAGATCGGGATGATCATCTCGCTGAGCCACGCAACGGTGCGCTATCATGTCCACCGCGCGGGTGAGAAGCTGAACTCGGTCAACCGCGCGCAGACGATCTTCAAGGCGGGGCAGTTGGGGTATCTGGGGGCGAATAGCTAAGCCCTTTATTCCGTCGTCATTGCGAGGAGCCGAAGGCAACGCGGCCATCCAGAGCATGTGCGAACCGCTCTGGATTGCGGCGCTTCGCTCGCAATGATTAAGCCTTCGCCGATAAACCGCCCCTAACCGAGCGATCTGAGCGGCGCGCTCCCGTCCCAATCCTTCGCCGCATCGCGCATCATCGCGAACAACTCGCGCGTACCCGCCTGCGGTTGGAGCAATTCGACCAGCGTTCCCGGCCCCGTGCCTGGGTCGGCATAGATTACGCCGCCCGTATCGCCGACCGGCGCCTCGAAGACGATCTCCGCCCCGACCTCCACGCAGCGCGCCCGCGCCTCGGCGATCGAATCGACCAGCACGCAGACATGGTGCAGCCCTTCGCCTACCGCATATTCGCCGCGATAGAGCGACTTGGCATCATTTTCGGGCCGGATCAGCTCGATCTGCATGTCGCCCCAATATCCGAGCGCCATGGTGAAGACCGGATCGCTCGCTTCGCCACGATAGCGCCCGCCGGGGAGCGACACATTGGGAAGCAGGAAGAAGGGGCCCGCGCCCATCACCGTGGTCCAATGCTTCACCGCGGCATCGAAGTCGCGCGGTACGAAAGCGAGCTGCATGATGTCGCCCAGCGACGCCAGCGTTGCGGGTGCGGCCATGTCTCTCTCCTCAAAAGCGATAGCGCACAAGCGCCAGCCTTTGTGCGATAAGCCTTTCGAGACCCGGAGTCATACTGGGTAAAATGTGAGGGAGTGCCATGGCCGAGTCCGATCCCAAGATCGCATCGCAGGACTGGTTCGCGGTCCGCAAACGCAACGCGCGCGCGGGTCTGCGCAAACTGGTCGCGATCATCGCCGAAAACCGCACCGACCGCGCCGAAGCGCCGCTGCCGCTGCATAAGTCGATCTATACAAGCGACGCGCGCAACGCCGCGGAGATGGAGCATATTTTCCGGAACGAGCCGATCGTCGCCGGCCTGTCGGGCGACATTCCCAAGGCCGGCGATACGCTCGTCTTCGACTCGGTGGGACCGTCGATCCTCGTCGCGCGCGGCAAGGACGGCGTCGCGCGTGCGTTCCTCAACATGTGCACGCACCGCGGTGCCAAGCTGGTCGAGGAGAAGGAACCGTGGAGCGGTCCGCGGCCACGCCTCGTCTGCCCCTTTCACGCCTGGACCTTCGACCCCGCGGGCCAACTCGTCGGCCAGCCGGGCAAGGAAGGCTTTGCGAACTGCGAGATCGGTGCACGGAACCTGATCGAGCTGCCCTGCGCCGAGCATCTCGGCCTGATCTTCGTGCGCGCCAATCCCGATGGCGCGCCAATCGACGCCGCAGCGCATCTCGGCGATTTCGGGCCGGTGCTCGCACAGCTCGAGCTCCATCGCGCCGAGCCGGTGAAGAAGGGCATCCTTACCGCCGACGCCAACTGGAAGTTTGCGCTCGACACCTATGGCGAGGGCTATCATTTCAAGATGCTCCACGCCTCGACGATCGGCGGCACACACTATAGCGATCGCAACGTCTATGAGACGTTCGGCCGCCACCACCGGGTGAGCTTCCCCGACCTGTCGATCGGGGATCTCGTCGGCAAGGACGAGAGCGAATGGCCCGAGACCGATTATGGCGGGGTGCATTTCCTCTTTCCCAACACCGTCATCTTCTTTGGCGCGGTAACGCCGGGCGTCTATTTCACGCAGGTCTTTCGCCTGTTCCCCGACGGGGCGGGCAAGATGTTCTGCCAGTTCGCGGTCTATGCGCCCTTCGGCGTCGAGAGCGACGAGCATCGCGCGACGTGCGAAATGGCCTATGACGCGACCGCGACCGTCGTGCAGACCGAGGATTATCGCGTCGCGAGCAGCGGCTTTGCCAATCTGATGACCGCCCCCGACGATTTTCGCGTCGTTCTCGGCGCGAACGAGCCCGCGCTGCACGGCGTCCACCGCTCGATTGCCGCGGCGTGCAAGATGCCGCTGGACCAGATCGCCTGATTATTCGGAGCATGTGATGAACGACCTCTCGCCGCCCCAGGACCCGAACCGCGACGATCGCTGCCCGGGGACCAGCTATACCGACATGCTCAACGCCGACACGCGGCGCGTCCCCGACTATCTGTTCGCCGAATCGAACCAGGAGCTCGGCGACGAACCGATCGCGATCGAGCGTTACGTCAGCGAGGATTGGGCACGGCTCGAACGCGAAAAGATGTGGCCGAACATCTGGCAATTCGCCGCGCGCGAAGAGGATATGCCCAGCCCCGGCGACACCGTCGTCTATGACATCAACGAAAAGAGCATATTGCTCGCCCGCCAGAAGGACGGATCGATCAAAGCCTTCTACAATGTCTGCCTTCACCGCGGCCGCAAGCTGCGCACCGAGAGCGGTCCCGCGGTGCACCTGCGCTGTCCGTTCCACGGCTTTTCCTGGCACCACGACGGCCGTTTCAAGGAAGCGCCGTGCGCGTGGGACTTCAAACATCTCGAGGACAAGGACATGAGCCTGCCCGAGCTCAAGGTCGAAAGCTGGCAGGGCTTCATCCTGGTCACCGAGAACCATGACCTCCCCTCTTTTCGCGACTGGATCGGCCCCGGCGTCGAACATTATGACAATTGGCGGCTCGACGAATGCCATACCGGCGCCTGGGTCGGCCGCGTCATCCCCGCGAACTGGAAAGCCGTCGCCGAGGCCTTCATGGAGGCATGGCACAGCATCGTCACGCATCCGCAGATCCTGGGCTTCACCGCCGACGCGAACACGCGTTACGATCTTTACGGCGATTTCCTCAACCGCGCGATAACCCCCGCGGGCGCGATGTCGCCGCATATCAAGGGCAAGGACCAATTCTATGTCCTGAAATCGCTCGAGGAGTTCATCGGCGGCGGCGACAGCCGCGCGCGGCGCAGCACGGCGTCGGCCGACGATCTCAAGGGCTTTGACGCCGACGACCCGATGCTGGCGCGCAAGGTGCTGGCGCAGGCGAACCGCGATGCTTTCTCGGCGATGAACGGGCATGATTATTCGGACGCCACCGACAGCGAGATGCTCGACAATTTCACCTACAACGTCTTTCCCAACTGGGCGCCGTGGGGCGGGCTGACGCCGAACATCGTCTATCGCTGGCGGCCGTGGGGCGATGTCGATCATTGCCTGATGGAAGTCCGCATCCTCATGCGTACGCCGAAGGGTGAAACGCCGCCCAAGTCGGCACCGATGCACCTGATCCCCGACGACCAGCCCTTCGCCAGCGCCGCCCATCTGATCGGCGCCGCGCTCGCGGGCGTCTTCGATCAGGATATGGAGAATCTGCCCTATGTGCAGGAGGGGATGAAGTCTTCACCCAATGGCGTGATCGAACTCGGCCATTATCAGGAAAGCCGCATACGGCATTTTCATCGGACGCTGTCGAAATATATGGACGGCCAGCTGCCTTAGACACTTTCACCCTCCCGTCATCCCGGCACAGGCCGGGATCTCGCCGATGCGGATCAATGAGAGGGTGAGATCCCGGCCTTCGCCGGGATGACGGAGGCGGACAATGACCGCGCTACGCGCTCGCCTCGCTGTCAGGCCGGAACCTTAACCGGCGACCAGTCCTGCTGCTTTGCCCATTCCGCGAAAGGCGTCGGCGTCACGCCGAGCAACCGCGCCGCCGGCACCGCATCAAGCGCCACAGGTGACACCGGCTGATCGTTGTACCAACGATAGAATTTGGCCATCCCATCGTAAATGCTCGCTGGCTGAACGTCGCGCGAACCGGTGACAAGCTCGCTCATCCGCGCCGCAAATTCATCGGGCGACAGGCTTTGGAAGCGCACGGGGCGTCCCACCGCAACGGACAGGCGTTCGGCGACCTCTGCTCCCACCAGCGCTTCGGGTCCGCCCACGGCAATGCGGTCGGCGATCAGATCTTCGTGCAACAGCGCCGACACCATATAGGCCGCGACATCCTCCAGGCTCACCCAGCTGATCTTCAGCGTCTCGGCGGCCGGATAAGCAAACACGCCGCTGTTAACAATCGCCGGCCGGGACCAGATGCGCGTAATGTTGTCCATGAACACCATTGGCTCGATGATCACATAGGGCACGCCGCTCTCGTGGATCGCGCGCTCGATGTCACGCCGGCCGTCGTGCGCCGACAAACCCAGGTCGCGATCGGCGACAAAGCAGCTTGTGTTGAAAACGATCTTGCGCAGCCCCGCGGCGCTCGCCGCTTCCGCGATATTGCGTCCCATCGCCGCCGCGCGCTCGCGGTCGAACTCGAAGGGAAGGTGCATTGCCAGCGCGTCGTGCCCGCTGAACGCCGCGGCCAGACTCGGCACATCGAAGAGGTCCGCGGAAACCTCCGGCACGTCGGGATGGACCGTTGCCGCCATCGCGCCCGGCCGCCGCACGCCGGCAGTCGGTTCCAGCCCGCGCGCCTTCAAGGCCGCGAGCAGCGGGATTCCCTGATCGGCGGGCGCGCCGAGGACGATAATCTTCTTCATGCCGCACCCTCCAGTTGTTTGGCCGAAACGCGTGCGGCGTGGCGCCCCGCAAGGAAACCGAACACCATCCCCGGCGCAATTGTGCCGCCCGGCCCGCCGTAGGTCATGCCCATCGCGGAAGCCATGACATTGCCTGCCGCATAGAGTCCCGCGATCGGTCCGCCGTCGACGCTCAGCACCTGCCCATTGGCGTCGGTCTGCGGCCCGCCCTTGGTGCCGAGCGCCCCGCTCTTGATCTCGATCGCGAAGAAGGGCGCCCGGCCGATCGGGCCGAGCGTCGCCGCGGTCGATCCGCGTGCGTCGGGATCACCCCACCATTGGTCGTGCGCCGCGTCGCCGCGTCCGAAATCAGCGTCGCGTCCAGCCGAGCAATGGCCGTTGAAGCGTTCGACCGTCGCCTCCAAAGCATCGGCATCGATCCCGAGCCGCACCGCAAGTTCGGACAGGGTTTCGGCGCGCATCGCCCATTGCGGCGGTGCCACCCCGCGTTCGCCGCTGATCATGCCGAAGCCGAAGCGGTCGATATATTGCTGGTCGAAAATCAGCCAGCACGGCAGGTTGGCATAGTCGAACGCGCTGACGTCCTGATCGTGGAACGCCGCGCCGATTGCATTATAGTTCGCCGCCTCGTTGGTGAAGCGCCTGCCCGTGCGGTTGACCATGATCGAATGCGGAAGGCTGCGCTGCCCGGCGACGAGTGTTTTTCCGGTCGCGCAATCGCTTTCCGGCACCTCCGCGACCGGCATCCACCAGGCCTCGCGCATATTGCCCAGCATCGCGCCGACGCGCATCGCCATTTTGAGTCCGTCGCCGGTGTTGGTCTTCGGGCTCAGCGGATGCGTCATCGGTCCGCGGATGAAGGCGCGCAGCAGGTCGGCGTCCCATTCGAACCCGCCCGTCGCGAGCACGACCGCATCGGCCGCAACCTCGACTGCGCCCGCCGCCGTTTCGAACGCAACGCCTGCCACATGATCATCATCCATCAACAGGCGAACGGCGCGGTGCCCGGTCTTCGGCTCGATCCCGCGGTCGAGACATGCGCGCAGCAGCCGCCCGACCAGCGCCTGTCCGCTCCCGCGCAAATCGCCGTCGATCCGCCGCTGCAACTCTTCGGGTGCCAGCGGCTCCGGCTTCGCCTGTCCCAAGGGCGTGTCGTAGATCGAGAAATGCGGCGAGGGATAATAGGGCGACCTGGTTACCTTGTCGGCCCATTCGCCAAGCTCGTGAAAGGAATAGAGCGCGCAGTCGAGCGAACGCCCGCCATTGGGCATTCCGCCCGGAAATTCGGCGTGATAATCGGGAAATTCGGGAATCGGCCGGAACTGCACGGGGGTCTTCGCTTCGAGAAACGCGACCATCTCCGGCCCATGATCGAGAAACGCCTCGACCAGAGGCTGCTGCATCAGCCCGTGCGACATCGACATGAGGTAGGACAATGCTTTTTCGCGGCTGTCTTCGACGCCGAGCGTCGCCTCGTGATGATTGTTCGGGATCCATATCATCCCGCCCGACCAGGCGGTTGTTCCCCCGACCTGCTCACCCTTCTCGAACAGCGACACGCGCGCACCGGCTTCGTACGCCGATATGGCCGCAGTGAACCCCGCGCCGCCGGTGCCCAGAACAACGACATGCGGGCGGGTGCTCATCGTCTCAGGCTTTCAGTTGGCCGAGCATGTCGGCGGTGTCGAAATAATGGATGCGCATGGACGCCATCTTGCCGGCATCGTCAAACGCCGTGACCTCGGCAACGTGCGTCTCAAAGCGCTTTCCGCTCGATCTGGCGGTCACCGTGAAATGCAGCAGCGCAACGGCGTGCTTCTCCCCGCCCACCAGATCGACCCACCGGACCACGGGTTCCTCCCAATAGCCCATGACGTGCGCGTAGAGTTTCTGCAGCGCATCGCGCCCGCGCCATTCGCCGCCATAGGGAAGCGAGCTGGGCTCATGGATGACGAAGTCGTCCGCCATATAGCCGGCGACGGCGTTCCAGTTGCCCTTCGCCACCTCGGCGTACATCGCCCTGCTCGCCTCCAGCGGCGTCATTCGATCGTGCCGATCAGTGCGCCGACCGGATAGACTTGGCCTTCAACCCCCGTCGGGCGGATCGTGCCCGCGACCTGAGCCTCGACCTCGACCGTCGTTTTGTCGGTTTCGACCGTATAGATGACGTCGCCGACCTCAACGCGCTCGCCGTCGCCGACCATCCATTCGTTCAGCGTCATTTCGGTTGCCGACATGCCGATCTTTGGAATGCGCAATTCTTCCGCCATCGTCTCAGCCTTTCCAGTTCACGGCAGCTCGCACCGCATCGGCGATCGCGTCCTTGTTCGGGATCCACGCCTGTTCGAGCGCGTTGGCCATCGGCACCGCCGAAAAGGCGCCGCCGATCCGCGTCACGGGGGCCTTGAGCTTGCCGAACAATTTTTCGTTGAGCCGCGAGGCGATCTCGGCCCCGGTGCCATACTGCTTTACCGCTTCGTGCAGTACCACCGCGCGGCCGGTCTTTTCGACCGACGCCGTAACTCTTGCTTCGTCATATGGGGCGATGGTGCGCAGATCGACGACCTCGACCGAAATCCCCTCCTCGGCGAGCTTGCCCGCGACTTCGAGCGCGTCGAGGACGGTGCGGCCATAGGTGACGATCGTGCAATCGCTCCCTTCGCGCGCGATCGCTGCCTGGCCGAGCGGCACGACATGCCCCGGTCCCGGATCGTCGGATTTGAGGCCATAGCAGAGAATGTTCTCGATGAAGATCACCGGGTCGTTGCACGCAATTGCCGCGCGCATCAGCCCCTGCGCATCAGCAGCGTTCGAGGGCGTGACGATCTTCAGCCCTGGCACATGCGCGAACCAAGCCTCCAGCATATCCGAATGCTGCCCGCCGAAGCCCACGCCCACCCCCGTTGTGGTGCGGATCACCAACGGCACATTGGTTTGCCCGCCCGACATGAAGCGCAGTTTCGCGGCGTGATTGACGATCTGGTCCATCGCGACCGTCACAAAGTTCATCAGCATGATCTCGGCGATGGGGCGGAAACCGGTCAGCGCCGCACCGACGCACGCGCCGACTATGGCGGTTTCCGAAATCGGCGTCGCGCGGATGCGGTGCTCGCCATATTTTTCGGTCAACCCCGACGAGATTTTGAACACGCCTCCGCCCTGTTTCGCGGCGACATCCTCGCCGAGCAGGATCACGCCCTCATCCTCGGCCATCGCTTCGTCGATTGCGCGGTTGATCGCCTGCGTCATCGTGATCTGAGTCATGCCGCAATCTCCTCTTCGAAGACATCCTTGCGGATTTCTTCCGGCCCCGGCAGCGGGCTGTTCGCGGCATATTCGGCGGCGGCGTCCATCTGCGCGTCGAGATCGGCGACGATCGCGTCGAGTTCGGCTTCGGTGAACTGGCGGTCGAGCATCAACTGGCGCAGGCGCGGCAGCGGGTCCTCAGCCGCCATTTCGGCAAGATGCTCCTTGGGCATGTAGGAAAAGTCGGAGCCGAAGAAATGGCCCATCATGCGGTAGCACATCGCCTCGATCAGCGTCGGGCCCTCGCCCGCCCGCGCCCGGTCGACAGCCGCCTTTGTGGCGTTGTACATGGCGATCGCATCATTGCCGTCGACCTTTACGCCCGCCATCCCATAAGCCGCGGCGCGGGTGACGATCGAATCGACCTTGGTATGGTCGGAAAAGGCGGTGTGTTCGCCATAGCGGTTGTTCTGGCAGAGGAAGATCACCGGCAGCTTCCAGAGCTGCGCCATATTCATCGCCTCGTGAAACGCGCCGATATTGGTCGCGCCGTCGCCAAAGCACACCATTGTGACCTTGCCATCGCCGCGGTTCTGCGACGCAAGCGCGAGGCCGTTGGCAATCGGCAGTCCCGATCCGACCACCCCGGTTGTCACCATCACCCCGGTTTCGGGGTGGGTGATGTGCATCGATCCGCCCTTGCCGCGGCAGGTGCCGCCGACTTTGCCCGCGATCTCGGCGAACAGCGGGTTCAGCGGCACGCCCTTGGCGATCTGGTCATGCTGGCCGCGATAGGTGGTGACGAGGTAATCGCTCGGGTCGAGCGCCGCCATCGCCGCCGCCGACACCAGTTCCTGCCCGCGCACCGTGTAATAGATCACCGCGAGCTTGCCGGTCATCAGCAGCGAACGGAATTTCTCGTCGGCGCGCGCGACGCGCATCGTGCGGGTATAAATGTCGAGGAGCGTGTCTCGATCGATCGCAGGGTCGGTCATGCAGGCTCTCCGATACCGAGTTGGGGGTTCGCGCTGGCGATGGCGGCGGGTCTGGCGGCAACGCGATCGCGCCAGGCGGCAAGGTTGGTCAGCGCCGGATCGGGCGGCTGACCGACCATCGCGCCGAATTCGACGAAGCTATAAAGAAGGATGTCGGCGAGGCTGAATCGTTCGCCGGCAAGCCACGGCCCTTCGCCCAGCAGCCGGTCGACCTGTGCCAGCCCGTCGGCGGCGAGCCGCTTCAGGTCGGCGGCGGCATCGGGCAGGCAGAGCAGCCGGCTCTCGAACATCGGCAGCCCTTCGGCGCCCCGGAATCCGGCGGTCATCGGCACGACGACGAGCTGGTCAACGATCCGCGTCAGCATCCGCGTGCGTGCGCGTTCCGCCGCGGTCGCGCCCAGCAACACATGGCCGCCCAGCGTTTCGTCCAGATATTCGCAGATCGCGATGCTTTCGGCGATGCAGGCGCCATCATCCAGTTCGAGCAAGGGCGTGTGCGCCAGCGGACTCTTCGCGGAGAAGTCGGGCTGGCGGTTTTCGGCCGCCATGATGTCGACGAACTGGCGATCGACCTGCACTCCCGTCTCGGCGAGGTACATCAACACCACGCGCGGATTGGGCCCGAGCGATTGATAGAGCTTCATCGCGGCGCGCCTTAGAACTGAACGCGCTTGGTGAAGCCGCCGTCGATGACGAGATGCGCGCCGGTCATATAGGGACAGGCGGGCGAGGCCATGAAGACGATCGCTTTCGCGACCTCATCGGGCTCGCCGAAGCGCCCCATCGGCATCTGCGCCAGCGTGCTTTCGTAAAGCGACGGCACCGCCGACTTGATCGTCTCCCAATTGCCGCCAGGATAATAGATCGCGCCGGGCGAGACGATGTTGACGCGGATATTCTGCGCCGCGAGCGCCTGACTGAGCTGCGAGCCGTAAGTGATGAGCGCGGCCTTCAGCGCGTTGAAGGCCTGCGGCACGATGAAGGTCTCGACCGCCGCCGTCGACGACATGAAGATGATCGAACCCGATCCCGACGCCGCAAGCGCCTCGGTCAGCGTCTCGACCCCATGCACCGCGCCCATGATGTCCATGTCGAGCCCGCGCTGCCAGTCGCC
>JBGTUD010000050.1:0-13627 GCA_041939405.1 Sphingopyxis sp.
CCCATCGCCATGCGGCGGTTCATGCTGACGACCTCTTCCTCGGTGACTCCCAGGTCGGTCGCGATCTTGGCCACATGTTCGGGGCTGAGGTCGCCGTCCTCGAAGGCCTCGAGGTTATTCTTCATCCGGCGGAGGTTGAAGAACAGCTTTTTCTGCGCAGCCGTGGTGCCCATTTTTACCAGGCTCCAGGAACGCAGGATAAACTCTTGGATCGACGCGCGAATCCACCACATCGCATAGGTGGCGAGGCGGAAGCCGCGTTCGGGGTCGAACTTTTTGACGCCCTGCATCAATCCGATATTGCCTTCGCTGATCAGCTCGCTGACCGGCAGACCATAGCCGCGATAGCCCATCGCGATCTTGGCGACGAGGCGGAGGTGCGATGTGACGAGCTGCGCCGCAGCTTCATTGTCGCCATGCTCCTGAAACCGTTTGGCGAGCATATATTCCTGCTCGGGCGTCAGAAGGGGGAATTTGCGAATTTCGGCGAGGTAGCGATTCAGGCTGGCTTCACCGCCAAGCGCTGGGACCACGGCCGGAACATTGCTTTTGTTAGCCATTGGAGAGAGTCTTCCCTAAATCCTGAAACCATCGTCGCGCGGTTGGCTCCGCGCGTCAAAATAGATTTTTAATCGAAACCTAAACGCGCAGTTCATCGATCAGTTCCCGCATATCCGCAGGGATTTCGCTGTCGAGCGCGATCCTGTTACCGTTCACCGGATGAATAAAGCCCAAATGGGCCGCGTGCAATGCCTGCCGCACGAAATTCCGCGCTTTCAGCACGTCCGAAAGCGGTTTGCGCGCGCGGCCATAGACGGGGTCGCCGACGAGCGGGTGGCCGATATGCGCCATATGGACGCGCACCTGATGCGTGCGGCCCGTTTCGAGGCGGCATTCGATCAGCGTTGCGCCCGCCAGCGGCTCGATTGTCCGGTAATGGGTGATCGCATGTTTGCCGCGTCCTTCGGCGACGACCGCCATTTTTTTGCGATTGGTGGCCGACCGGCCGAGCGCGGCATCGACGGTGCCGTTTGCAGGCATCGGCCGACCGGTGGCGATCGCCAGATAACGGCGGTCGATGCTGTGCGCGGCGAATTGTTTGGCTAGGCCTTCGTGCGCCTTGTCATGCTTTGCGGCGACGATCAGCCCGCTCGTATCCTTGTCGATCCGGTGCACGATGCCCGGCCGCGCGACGCCGCCGATGCCCGACAATTGCCCCGCACAATGGTGGAGCAGTGCGTTGACCATCGTGCCGTCAAGATTGCCCGCGGCAGGATGGACGACCATTCCCGCGGGCTTGTCGACGACGATCAGATGCTCGTCCTCATAGGCGATGACAAGGTCCAGATCCTGCGCGGCGTTGTGCGCGGGGCGCGCAGCGGGCAGGCGAATTTCGATCGTCGCAGGGGCCCCGGTTTTGGCCGATGGGTCCCACAGGATCGTCCCGCGCGCATCGACGACGCGGCCGCCTTTGATCAGGTTTTTGAGCCGCTCGCGCGACAGGCTGGGGAGCGCTTCGGCCAGCGCCCGGTCGAGCCGCTGCCCGGCCGCACCCTCGGCAAGCGTTACGGCCAATATCTCGTCATCCCCCTGCATTGATCGCGATGTGGTGACAGGCCGCGCGATTACAAGTGTGTCGCAGAACTCCCGACCTTTTCTCCGTCATCCCGGCGAAGGCCGGGACCTCGCCGGTGCGCGATTGTGCCAAGTCGAGATCCCGGCCTTCGCCGGGATGACGATACAGGAAGGGTGGCGCGGAGAATGGCATCGCACTTGCCCTTGGCCCCCCGGCTGCCCTAGGAGCAGCCCACGCCGACAAAATCCGGCGGCTGCGCTGGGGAGCCTGTTCATCCATGTCCGACGACCGCGTCGATTTCGCGTCCATGCTGGCATCGCGCCTGTGCCACGATCTTTTGAGCCCCGTCGGTGCCTTTGCCAACGGGCTGGAACTGCTGGCCGACGAACAGGATCCGGCGATGCGCGACCGCTGCATCGAATTGCTCGAACAAAGCGCGCGGACATCGGCGAACAAGCTCAAATTCTTTCGCCTCGCCTTCGGTTCGGCGGGCGGTTTCGGCGAGCTTGTCCCGCCTGAAGAAGCCAGATCGGCGATCGAGGGGATCATCGGCGACCGCGCGATCACGCTCAACTGGATGATCGGCGCCGATCCGCTGCCCAAGCCCGCGGTCAAGATCGTGCTCAACCTCGCGCTGCTGCTCGTCGACGCGCTGGTGCGCGGCGGGCGGCTCGATGTCGGCTGCGAAAAGCAGGGCGAAGGCCCCGATGGCGGCATCGAAATCGCGCTGCACGTTGAAGCTGAACGCATCTTCCTCGACGCCGATGTCGAACGCCTTTTGGCCGAGGGCGAGGGCGCGGGCCCGATGACCTCGCGCACCGCGCCCGCCGTGCTGGTGCAGGCGGTGGCGCGGCAGAACGGCGGAACGGTGATGCTGGCGCGCGAAACGCCGACATCCCTGCTCGTCGGCGCCGTCCTCCGCGGGTGCTGAATTTTCCTAAAGTCGGGCGCCGCGCGAGCGCTTTCGATAGAGCCGGGCTGTCCACATTCTCAGCCGCCGGAAAAAAGTAGAGAATGCGGAGTATATACACGCCGCCACACGTTCATTGCCGCTCAGCTCCTCCGCGCGCGCAAATATCTCGTTCGGAAAGCGCGAGCGCCACAAGACATAACCTCGTTCGCGCATGAAACTGCGGGGAGCAGATTCTGCGAACAGGTTTTCAAGTATCACCACTCTTGGTCGATAGCGTTTGAAATCCAGTCCCGACAGCGCTTCGACTTCCCAGCCTTCGACATCGACCGTCATCAGGTCGATGTGTTTCCAATCCGGTCGTGCCTCGTTCAATAACGTATCTGCTCGGCAGACACGGACGCAGATTTGTTCCTGCCGATCGGGTATGGAAAGTTCGGCGAACTTTCCGCGGAATCCCAACGACGAAAAGGATTCGTAGGAAACTTGCCCGTTGCGATAAGTTTGCCCGCCGCAATCGACGATGGTGAATATCGCGCTGTCGCAATCGACCGAAGCAAGGGCGACCTCCGCAACATCGTGTCCGGCGTCGCGATGGAGCGCCGAAAAATGAGGGTTGGGTTCGACGCTCAGTACATCCCAGCCCAGTCCTCTGAAATGAGCGCCGATCGACAGCCAATCCGGCCGAGCCGCGCCGATCTCCAGCATCGTTCCGCTTCGCAAACACCGAAAGAAGTGATCGTGGACCAGCAAATCGACATCGCCTTCCGCCGACATAGGCATTCTCCTCTCAGGGAAGGCATGATGCTCCGACGGCAGTGGATTAATCTATCTGTATTTTGAAATTCGTCGTTGGCGAAGCGCCGGTAAATCACTCTTTAACCATCGTTCTGCCAAAGACGGATATGAGGATTTGGGGCGCGCCGGGTTTGCGATGGACGATCTGCTGAACGACTTTCTGGCCGAAACGGCCGAAATCCTGTCCGATGCGGGCAGCGCGATCGTGGCGTGGGAGGCCGATCCCGCCGACCGTGCGCAACTCGACGCGATTTTCCGTCTTGTCCATACGATCAAGGGCAGCTCAGGATTCCTGGCTTTGCCGCGTGTTACCGCGCTCGCCCATGCCGCCGAAGATGCGCTCGATCAGGTGCGCCGCGGCAACCGCTCGGCCAACGCCGCGCTGGTGTCGGCGGTCCTCGCTATCCTCGACCGCCTCGGCATGCTTTGCGCGGCGCTGGGGCAGGAGGGTGTCGAGCCCGCGGGCGACGACCGTGACATCATCGCCGCCCTGTCGGAGCAGGATGGCGAAGCGCCCGCTTCGCTTCCCGTCGAGGTCGCGGGTGTACCGCTGCGCCGCGAAGACGATTTCGCTGCCGATGTGCAGGGCTGGCGATCGATCCGCGTCCCGCTGCCGCTGCTCGACGGCGTGATGACGGGCGTGACCGACATCGTGTTGGCGCGCAACGAATTTGCCCGGATGCTGCGCGAATCGGGAGCCGATGGCAGGGTGATCGCCGCCTTCGACCGTTTGTCGGACTCGATTGCCGGAATGCGCCAGTCGGTCAGCCAGATGCGGATGCAGCGCATCGACAAATTGTTCGCGCCGCTGCCGCGTATCGTTCGCGACCTGGCGAACGAGCTCGGCAAGAAGATCGCGTTCCAGACCAGCGGCGGCGAGGTCGAACTCGACCGCGAGATGATGGAGAATATCCGCGACCCGCTGATCCACATCGTGCGCAACGCGATCGATCACGGGATCGAGACGCTGGAAGAGCGCGTCGCGGCGGGCAAGGATATTACGGCCACGATTTCGGTCGTGGCGCGCCAGTCGGGCAACCAGATCGAGATCGAGGTGCGCGACGACGGGCGCGGCCTGTCGCCCGACGCACTGGTCGCGAAGGCCGTCGCAGCGCGGCTGTTGACCGCCGCCGATGCGCGCGCGCTGTCGGCGGCCGAAAAGCTCGAGCTCATCTTCCGTCCGGGTTTCTCGACAGCCGCGAAGGTCACCGAAGTGTCGGGCCGCGGCGTCGGCATGGACATCGTCCGGGCGAATCTGGAAAAGATCGGCGGCGTCGTCGACCTGCGCAACGACGAAGGACGGGGGCTCACGATCCTGCTGCGCGTACCGATGACCTTGACGATCATATCGGGCCTGATGGTGCGTGCGGCGGGGCAATATTTTGCCATCCCGCGCGGCAGCGTACGCGAAATCCTGCTCGAAAGCGGCGACACGGTGCGCGTCGACCGGATCGGCGGCGGCGAGTTGGCGACGGTGCGCGGCGAACAGTTCCCGCTCCTGCGGCTCGAAAATATTCTGGGACGCGCGCGCGACGAGGCGGACGATGCGGAGGATCGCGCGCTGGTGATCGTGCGGCCGGGGCAGGGGCAAAGCTATGCGCTCAGCGTCGCGGCGATCCACGACCAGGAGGAACTGGTGATCAAACCCGCCGCGCCGATGATCATGGCGACGGGGCTTTATGCGGGGACGACGTTGCCCGACAACGGCCGTCCGGTGCTGCTCCTCGATGTTCAGGGCCTGCTCGCGGTCGCCGGAGTCGATGCCAGCGAAGCGGGGCGCAGCCATAACGGGCTGGCCGACGCCGAGGCCGATGCGCTCGCGGCGCGCAACGCGGCGCAATTGCTGCTGTTCCGCGATATGGTGGACGATCGGGTGCGCGGCATCCGTCTGCCGGTGATCGAACGCGTCGAGGATGTCCCTGTGTCGGCGCTGTTCGAAAGCGCGGGCCGGATCCAGGCGCAGATCGGCGAAGAGATTTTCGCGGTTCATGCGGCGGCGCTGCCAAGCAGCGAGGAAAATATAAAGCTTCTGCGCCTGCACGACGGCCAATCGGCGCTCTGCTACCCGATCGCCGAGGTGATCGACATCGTCCGCCTACCCGACGCGATCCAGCCCGCGCCGCAGCCCGGACTCATCGCCGGTATCGTGCTCGTCGGCGGCAATCCGGTCGAGTTGATCGACCCCTTTTGGCTGATGGAGCAACATTCCGCCGACAGGGTTGCTCCGGTGCCGCGCGCAATACACTGCCATTTTGCCGACGATCCCGATGGGTGGGGCGCCAACTTCCTCGCGCCCATCCTGCGGGGGGCGGGCTATCGCGTGACGACGGCGGGGGAGGCGGCCGATGAAACGCCGGACCTGCTGCTTTGTCTGACCGACGAGGGCGGCGGGTGCGACCATGACGGCGGCGAGGTGCCCGTGATCCGCCTGCGGTCCAGCGCCGCCGCGGCCGGACCCGCGGACGACACCGTCTATCGTTACGACCGCGAGGCGTTGCTCGCCGCGATGCGCCGCCGCGTCGGGGGAACGGGGGAGTAGGCCGATGATGGACAAACTCTATCTGATTGCGCGCATCGCCGACACACGCGTCGCGCTGCGCAGCCGCGCGATCCACTCGGTCGTGACGGTGGGCACGCCGGTCGAGGTGCCCGCCGCCCCGCCGCACGTCGCCGGGCTGTTCGCGCTGCGCAGCCGTATTTTCACGCTGATCGACCCGCATGTCGTCATCGGCCTGCCCGCGGCGCCGGTCGTGGCGGGGCAGCGCGTGATCGTGATCGAGGTCGCCGAGCATGGCTATGCGCTGCTCGCCGACGAAATCGAGGATGTCTGCTTCATCGAGGCGCCCGAAACGCGCATCGCCGGAAAACTGCTTCCCGGCTGGGAGCGCGTCGCCGATGCGATGGTCGAACATGACGGGGCTTCGCTGCTCGTTGTCGACCCATCGAGCTTTATCTCGCTGCCAGCCTTAAAGGCGGCATGATTCCAGCCGTCTATTAACGTGCTGCACACGTCTTGGCCTTAGCATGGCGATATTCCCCGGGGGCGCGGAGTTAATTTGATGTCGAAATCCTGTCTGGTTGTCGATGACAGCAAAGTCATTCGCAAGGTCGCACGCCACATCCTTGAAAGCATGTCCTTTGCGGTCGAAGAGGCCGCCGACGGGCAGGAGGCGCTGACCTTTTGCCGGGCCAATCGGCCCGACGTCATCCTGCTCGACTGGAACATGCCGGTGATGAGCGGGATGGAATTTCTGGGGGCGTTCAACGACCTCGATTATGGCCATGAAGAACGCCCGCGCGTCGTTTTTTGCACGACTGAAAACAGCATCGACCATATTCGCGCGGCGATCGAAGCCGGCGCCGACGAATATGTGATGAAGCCGTTCGATCGCGAAACGCTTGAAGGAAAGCTGCAACTCGTCGGCATCGCCTGAGCGAAAGTTTGGTTTTAATGGCGCTTGCGCAACCCCAGCCACCCGATGCCGATCCGCCCGCGCGGACGGTGCGGGTGATGCTGGTCGACGACAGCCTGGTCGTACGGAGCATTCTGGAGCGGATCGTCGAGCAGCGTGCGGGCCTGCGCATCTGCGCTTCGGTTTCGTCGGCGCGTGAGGCGCTCGACTATCTGGCGCGCGAACCCGTCGACGTCGTCGTTCTCGACGTCGAGATGCCGGGCATGAACGGGATCGACGCGCTGCCCCACATATTGGAACGCGCGGCAAAGGCGCGGGTGCTCATCCTGTCGTCGAATTGCGTCGAGGGTGGCCCCGCGGCGGTCGAAGCGCTGGCGCTCGGCGCCAGCGATACTTTGGCGAAACCCGGGCGCGGCAGCTTTTCCGGGCGCTTTGCCGACGTCCTGACCGACCGCATTCTGACGCTCGGCCATCAGCAGGATTTTCCGCCGCCCCTTCCCGTCGCGCAGCGCCGCGTACCGGCGCCGGTTTCAGCGGTCGTCGACACCGCCCAGCCGATCGACTGTATCGCGGTTGCCGCTTCGACGGGTGGCATTCCTGCCTTCACCAATTTTCTCGCCAACCTCGACCCGCGGGTGACGGCGCCGATCCTGCTGACGCAGCATTTGCCCGATGCCTTCATGGAATTTTACGCGCGCCAGATCGCGATGATGACCACGCGCCGCGTGCGCGTCGCGGCCGCGGGCATGGCGGTCGAGCCGGATCATATCTATCTGGCGCCCGGCGATGCGCATCTGCTGGTTGTCGACAATGGCGCGCGCCGCGAGATCGCGCTGGACCGTCGCCCCGTCGACAATGGCTGTTGTCCGTCGGCCGATCCGATGCTCGATTCGGTCGCCGAAGTCTATGGGAAGGCTGGTGTGGCCGTGATCCTCAGCGGCATGGGCCGCGACGGCGCCGCCGGTGCCGCGCGCGTGAAATCGGCCGGCGGAACGGTTTTCGCACAGGCGCCCGAAAGCTGTGTCATCTGGGGAATGCCCGGCGCCGTCGCAAAGGCGGGGATCGCGGCTGCAACGCTCAATCCCGATGCGATCGCGTTGATGCTGGGCAGTTTCCTGCGCGGAACAACCAAGGGGAGGCGGCGGCGATGATGGGCGCGAGCGCCAGCGAATCGGCCTATCGTGTGCTGATGGCGGTGCTCGAATCGCGGACCGGACAGACGTTGTCGCCGGGCCGCATCTGGCGCATCGAAATGTCGCTGAAACCCGTCATGCAGCGCCATGGCATCGCCGATCTCGACGCGCTGGTCGCGGCGCTCGTCACCTCGACCAGCCGTCAGCTGCTCGACGACACGGTCGATGCCATGCTGAACAACGAGACATTTTTCTATCGAGAAACCAGTGTCTTTGATGACATAGCTGGGAAAGCACTTGAAAGTCTTCGTGCGATCAATGCCGACCGGCGGCGCCTAACCATCTGGCATTGCGGCGTATCGACGGGACAGGAAGCCTATTCGATGGCGATGCTGATCGCCGAACAGGGCGCCAAATGGGCGGGATGGCAGGTCGATATTGTCGGCACCGACGTCAGCCATCAAGCGATCGGCCGCGCGCGCGTCGGCCTGTACAGCCAGTTCGAAATTCAGCGCGGATTACCGGTCCAGCGCATGGTCCGCTGGTTCGACCAGGCCAAAGACGGGTGGATCGCCAAGGCCGATCTTCGCCGCCGGATCGATTTTTCGGTGCAGAATATGCTGACCGACCGGCCCCCGCTGGCCTCGGCGGCGGACCTGATCTTTTGCCGCAACCTGCTGCTCTATTTTTCGCTGCCGGTGCGGAAAAAGGCGTTCGCGCAGCTGCGCGCGGCCGCAGCGCCGCAAAGCTTTCTCGTGCTAGGGGCGGGCGAAACGGTGCTCGGCCAGACCGACCAGTTTGTCGCCAGTCCGCGCCTGCGCGGCCTGTACGAACCCGCCGACCGGCAGCTCCGGCGTTCCCATGCCGGGCGGTCGATCGCGGCCTGATCTTGCTTTTTGTGCGCCGGTGGCGCAAGCGACGCGCTGAACAGCACAGGACGGACCAAAGAAGCGCATGAGCGATTTTGTCGAACGCTGGTCTCCCAATTTCGATGAGCGCGCGCTGCCCGTTTCGATGATCGTCCTTCATTATACGGGCATGAAGACCGGCGCCGAAGCCATTGACCGGCTTGCCGATCCCGACGCCAAGGTGTCTGCCCACTATGTCGTCAGCGAGGACGGCCAGATCACCCAAATGGTGCCCGAGGATAAGCGCGCCTGGCACGCGGGCCGGTCGCACTGGCGCGGGATCAGCGACATCAATTCGGCGAGCGTCGGAATCGAGATCGTCAATCCGGGACACGAACATGGCTATGTGCCGTTTCCCGATCCGCAGGTCGCTTCGGTCGTGCGGCTCGTCCATCTGATAAAGGACCGCCATGCGATCACGCGCGGCAATGTTGTCGGCCATTCGGACATTGCCCCGACGCGCAAGCAGGATCCGGGCGAGCTGTTCCCGTGGGAAGAACTCGCGCGCCGCCGCCTTGCGCTGCCGCGCCCGACCAAGAAGCTGACCGATCCCTTGTGGACCGACGCCGGCTTCCTTCTCGCGCTCGAACGGTTCGGCTATGACGTGACCGACGGCTTTGCGGCGACGGTCGCGTTCCAGCGCCGTTTTCGCCCCGAACTGATCGACGGGACGATCGACGGCGAATGCCGCGCGATCCTGCTCGCGTTGCTGTTGCCCCAGCCCGAGGGCGACACGGCAAAGCTCTGAAAAAGCGTCGCTTGCGCGGCGGGTATAGCAAACGCTTCCGATCGGCCGTCCATAAGCTGTTGCAAATTGGTCACAAAAGAACTGAAAAATTTCGTCATGCCGAGAAGTCGCTTTACCGATCCGCTTTTGAAGCGCATCGCCCGCCGCAGGGGAGGATGACTGTGGGTCACAAAGCCCTCCCCTGATGTTGTCCTCTCCGTTCTGCCCAAATGCAGCAAGGACAACAGACTGTGAGCAAGACTTATATCCCCCGTTTGAAATGGACTGCCGCCCCGCTCGTGCTGAGCGTGGCGATGATTTCGGCTCCGGCGCAGGCACAGGATGCCGCCGCCGAGGAAGCGAGCGGAGACACGATCGTCGTCACGGGCTCGCGCATCGCGCGCGCGGATCTCACCTCGTCGGTTCCCGTTTCGGTCGTCAGTCAGGAACAGATCCAGCAGACCGGCGCCGCGAACATCCAGGACGTGCTCAACGAGTTGCCGTCGGTCGGCCAGAACATCAGTCGCAATTCGACGAACTTCTCGACCACGGGTAACGGCATCGCGACCGTCAACCTGCGCAACCTCGGTTCGGCGCGCACGCTCGTCCTCGTCAACGGCCGTCGCTTCGTGGCCGGCCTGCCGGGCACGTCGGTCGTCGACCTCAACACCATCCCGACCGATCTGATCAAGGACGTCCAGGTTGTGACCGGCGGCGCATCGGCCGTCTATGGTTCGGAAGCGATCGCGGGCGTGGTCAACTTCATCCTCGACGACAAGTTCGAAGGCATCCGTTTCCACGGCCAGGGCACGATCAGCGACGAGGGCGACTCGGGTCGTTATCTCGCCAGCCTGACCGCCGGCACCGCATTCGCCGATGGCCGCGGCCATATCGTCGTCAACGGCAGCTATGACCGCGACAACGGCCTGCGTTCGCGCAATCGCGGGTTCTCTGCCGTCGACAACCCGAACCGCAGCTCGTTCGCTGCGCAGGGTCTTTTCAGTCCCGACGGGCGATTCTCGTCGGACGGTACGACCTTCACCTACGGTCCCGGCAATAGTTTGAAGCCTTATGAGGGCGCGAACATCGACGGCTACAACCGCAACCAGGATCGCTACCTCGGCGTGCCGGTCGAGCGCTATCTGCTGACCGGCCTTGCGAGCTATGAATTGTCGGACAATGCGACGCTGTTTTTTGAGGGCAGCTATGCCAAGAGCAAGTCGCGTTCGAGCCTCGAACCGCAGGCAGTTGCCAACACCGACCTCGTCAATGCCGACGGTACGCCCTATGCTGGCATTCCGATCACCAACCCGTTCATTCCTACGGAAATTCGCGATGCGATGATCGCCGAAGGGGTGACGTCGTTGGCTTTCCGTCGCCGCTCGAACGACATTTTCGATCGCAGCAACAAGAACGACCGCGAAACGTGGCGCGCAGTCGCGGGCCTGCGCGGCAGCTTTGCCGACAGCCTTAACTATGAGGTCTATTACGGTCATGGCGAAACGAAGGATTACACCCGTTCGGGCACGATCTTCGGTCCGCAATATGTCAACGCGCTGAACGCCGTTGCGGGTCCGAATGGCCCCGTCTGCAGCATCAACGTCGACGCCAATCCGAACAATGATGACGCGGCCTGCGTGCCGATCAACATCTTTGGCTTCGACACGGTTTCGGCCGCAGCTGCCGACTATGTGACGCGCGGTGGCCAGCTGTCGGAATATCGCGCCAAGGTGAAGCAGGACGTCTTCTCGGCGACGGTTTCGGGCGAAGTGTTCGAGCTTCCGGGCGGCGCGCTGAGCTTTGCCACCGGTTTCGAATATCGCCGCGAAAAGAGCAGCGAAGATTTCGACGAAGCGACAAACCTCGGCCAGACGCTCGGCAATCTGCTGACCGATACCCGCGGCAAATATAATGTGAAGGAAGGCTTCCTCGAAGTCGTCGCGCCGATCCTGTCGGATCGTCCCTTCTTCCATTATCTCGGCCTCGAAGGCGCTGTTCGCTATTCCGACTATTCGACGGTCGGCGGCGTCTGGAGCTGGAAGGCGGGCGGTGAATGGGCGCCGATCCCGGATATCCGTTTCCGCGGTATCTATTCGGAAGCGACCCGCGCGCCGAACATCTCGGAACTCTTCTCGGCCCAGAGCGAAACCTTCCCGGCGATCGTCGACCCGTGCGATCAGCGCGAAGGCGAAGGCGACGGCGCACCGATCACGGTTCCGGCGGGCAGCCTTCCGGCAGCCTGTCTTGCGATCCCTGCCATCGCGGCGGCCGCGAATGCTGGTGGTTTCGTCTACTCGACAGCGCAGATCCAGACGATCAACGGCTTCCTTGGCGGCAACCCCAACCTCGAAGAGGAAACCGCGAAGACCCTGACGCTGGGGGCGGTGTTCCAGCCGCGCTTCGCCCGGGGCCTCAGCCTGACGGTCGACTACTACCGGATCAAGCTGAAGAACGCGATCGGCATCATCGGCCAGCAGACCTCGCTTAACGAGTGCATGACCGGCAATGGCGACGCGCTGTTCTGCGACAATATCACCCGCGACGCGACGGGACGGGTCACGCAGGTCGATGCGTTCAACCTGAATACCGGCTCGTTCCTCGTTTCGGGCATCGACACGCAGGTCAAATATAGCACGACCTTCGGCGATGCTGGCCGGTTCGACCTGGCCGCCTTCTGGACGCACCTCCTGAAGCAGCAGCAGACCTCCTATCCGGGCGGTCCGACGCAGAAGGAAGTCGGTCAGCTCGATTGCTACAGCTGCGGCCGTCTCGGCACGGGTTTCCGTGACAAGGTCAATGTGTCGGCGACGGTCGGCTGGGACAATGTCTCGCTCAACTGGCGCGTGAACTATCTGTCGTCGGTCGTCGACGATCTGACCGATCCGAACCGCATCAGCACGGGCGCCTATTGGTACCATGATGCGCAGCTGCGCTTCGGCCTCGACGACAAGAAGAAGTATGAATTCTACCTCGGCATCGACAATGTGTTCGACAAGAAGCCGCCGGTGTTCGGTGACACGAACCCTGTGACCTTCCCGGGCGCGCAGACGTCGGCGACGACTTACGACCTTTACGGCCGTCTGTTCTACGCCGGTGTGGACTTCCGCTTCTAAACACCACCGGGCCCCGGTTCGCCGGAGTCCGCGGAAACGGAAAGGGGCGGCTCCTTGCGGGGCCGCCCCTTTTCTTTTGCCTCAGCCGAGCACGTCGACGAGCACGCGCTGCCAGTTGCCGCCCATGATCTTGTCGACCTCGCGAGCCGCGAACCCCGCCTTGTCGAGCGCCGCGGCGATCGTCGCCATGCGGTGCAAATTGTTGAGTTCGGGGATCACCACATGGTCGGGCGTCCAGCCAAATCCGGCGATCTCCTGGTCGCGCATCGCGTGCCACCAGGGCAGATATTCCTTCACGCCTTCGGCATTATCGTTGTTCAGCGCGACGAGGTTGGTCTGGCCGGCCATCGGAAAGTCGTTCGAAATCCCGACCGCGTCGATACCTGCCACATTCGCGACATGGCGGATCTGTGCGATGAGATGATCGACGGTCGGAACCGCGTCGCGCGTCAACCAGAAGCTCATCATGAAAATACCCATCATGCCGCCCTTGTCGGCGATCGCGCGGATCACGGCGTCCGAGGCGCAGCGGGGATGGTCGACGATCGCCTTGCACGCGCCATGCGACAGCAGGATCGGCGTCGTGCTGCGCTTCGCGGCTTCGAGCATCGTCGGCTCCGATCCGTGCGAAACGTCGGGAACGATGCCGACGCGGTTCATCTCGGCCAGCCCCTCGATCCCCAACGGCGTCAGGCCGCTCCATTGCCGTTCGAGCGCGCCGCCGGCAAAGAGGTTGTTGTTGTGATGGGTGAATTGCAGGACGCGCAGGCCGCGGTGATGAAAGTCCGCGATCCGCGTCAGGTCGGTGCCGACAGGTTCGCACGACTGGAATTGCAGGAAGGCCGCGCAACCGGGGCGCGAGCCGATGTCCGATCCTTTGCGCGCGACGAACGCTTCCGGCCGATCCGCAAGCCGCGCAACTGCCGCGTCGAGCGCCGCGCTGCATTTTTCAAAGGTTCGCAGATAGCGGGGAACATTGTCCGCGTCGCGGACCTCCTCGATTTCCGAAATATCGCAGATCATCCCGCCAAGCCCCGCTGCGCGAAGCT
>JBGTUD010000051.1:0-13568 GCA_041939405.1 Sphingopyxis sp.
ATCGCCTGCCTGCTGCGCAACACGCTGGTCGCCGCGCATCGCCGCGCGGGGTTGGCCGATCCGGAGGGGTTTTAATGCGCCGGTTGCTCGCCGCGACGCTCGGCCTAGCGCTCGCCGGTTGTGCGGGGCCGCCCGGCGAGCTTCGCGACCGTCCGCTCGCCGCCAACCCCAGCGCCTTCATTGCCGCCGAAATCGCCTTTGCCCGGCTGGCGCAGGAAAAGGGACAATGGACCGCGTTTCGCGAAACGGCGCATCCCGACGCCGTGATGTTTGTGCCCGAACGGGTGAAGGCGCGCGATTGGCTGAAGACGCAGACCGATCCCGCCGAAGCGGTCAAGTGGCAGCCGCACGCCGTTTACGTCAGTTGCGACGGCAATGCCGGCGCGACGACCGGCGCGTGGCAGAAGGGACCGGCGAACGGCTATTTCACGACGGTCTGGCTGCGCGATGACAAGGGCCGGATCAGCTGGGTGCTCGACCATGGCGATACGCTGGCCGATCCGCGCCCCGCGCCCGATTTCATCGCATCGAAACTGGCCGCATGCGGATCGCGGCCCGCCGTATCGATCGATGCCGAGGGCGAGGGCGAAGATATGGCGGTCAGCCTCGCGCCCGACCAGACGCTCAGCTGGACTTCGATCGTGCGCACCGACGGTTCGCGCCGCATCGCCGTCCGCTTGTGGGATGGCAAGGAAATGGCGACCGTCATCGACGACCGGGTCGCCGCGCCCAAACGGCCATGATCGACCTCTTCATCTCGGCCTTCGTTACGCTTTTTGTCGTGATCGACCCGCCGGGCTGCGCACCGATCTATGCCAGCCTGACGAGCGGCGCGAGCGCGCAGCAGCGCCGGTCGATGGCGATTCGCGCGATCGTCATCGCCGGGGCGATCCTGGTCTTTTTCGCGATGTTCGGCGAGGCGCTGCTGGGGTTCCTGCACATCGACCTCGACAGTTTCCGTATCGCGGGCGGCATCATGCTGTTCATCATCGCCATCGACATGGTGTTCGAGAAGCGCACCGAACGGCGCGAACAGCGGGCCGAGAAGATCAAGGCGACCCCGGAGGTCGAGGATGTCTCGGTGTTCCCGATGGCGATGCCGATGCTTGCCGGGCCGGGGTCGATCGCCTCGGTCATGCTGCTCGTGTCGCAGAACAACGGGCTCGACCGGGCCTTTGTCATCTTTGGCGCGCTGCTGCTCGTCCTTCTGCTGACGCTCGCCGCCCTGCTCGCGGCGGGGCCGTTGATGCGGCTCATCGGTCACAAGGGCGAGGCGGTGATCACGCGCCTGCTCGGCGTACTGCTCGCGGCGCTCGCCGCGCAATTCGTGATCGACGGGCTGAAGGCGAGTTTTCCGAGTTTGGGCTAAATCTTGAGAAGAGCCGTGTATCCCCGCGAAGGAGTATCGGGTCGGATCGTCCCCCGGACGATCCTTGAACATGCGGGGCATGTTCAACCCGATACGGATCCATCTCCCGGCGGTTCAAGATAGCGCCGACCGGAGATGGGCCCCCGCCTTCGCGGGGGCGCACGCTTTTATTCATTTGGTCAGGTTTACCCCGCGGCGTTCACGTCATTCTGCGTTACCGGGGCAATGCGGATTTCGACGCGGCGGTTGCACTGATAATCGGCCTCGCTCCGTTCGGGCGCGCATTTGAGCTGCGATTCGCCGTAGCCGAGCGTCGCCATGCGGGCGCGCTGAATACCGCGGCCCGCCAGATAATCGGCGACCGATGCGGCCCGGCGTTCGGACAGGCCCTGATTATAGGTGTCGCTGCCGGTCGAATCGGTGTGGCCATAAACGTCGATATAGGTGCTCGGATATTCGGCGAGCGTCGAGGCGACATTGTCGAGCGCGCTGCGGAACTGCGATTTCACCATCGCGCTGTTATGATCGAAGGTGACGTCGCCGGGCATGTTGAGGACGAGTTGATCGCCCTGCCGTTCAACGTCTATGCCTGTGCCCGCGGTGCGTTCGCGCAGCTTCTTTTCCTGCTGGTCCATATAATAGCCGACGCCCGCGCCGGCGACCGCGCCGATACCCGCGCCGACGATCTTTTCGGTGCGGTCGCTGCGGCCGCCGATGAGGTCGCCGAGCAGATAGCCGCCGACCGCGCCGCCGATGCCGCCGATCGCGGCCTTCGAAATCTTGCGTTCGCCCGTCTCCGGGTCGGTGACGCAGCCGGTCAGGGCCATTGCGCCGAGGCCGGTCAGAATCGCGAGCTTGGTTGTCCTGCTTTTCATCATGTCGCTCCCTTATTTGGGCGGATGCCTCTGGTCTGCTGCACGCCGCCGGTATCTGCCGATAACATATGGCCGACGATCTGGTTCCAGAATTTGACTGAATGACAGCTTAGCCGGCCGTTCAGCGGTGCGCCATTGTGCAATGTCGTGCCTTTCGCCTATAGGGGGGCATGACCGAAGCCGACAGGGGCCGGGCGCCGACGCGCCGCACCGCCGCCCGATGACCCCTTTTCCCTGGTCCGATGTCGCGATCATCGCGATTCTCATCCTCTTCAACGGCCTGTTCGCCATGTCCGAACTGGCGATCGTTTCGGCCCGGCAGCCGCGGTTGCAGGCGGCCGAAAAGCGCGGCAGCCGCGGCGCCAAGATCGCGCGGCAGCTGGCGTCCGACCCCGGCCGCTTCCTGTCGACGGTTCAGGTCGGCATTACGTTGATCGGTGTGCTCACCGGCGCCTATTCGGGCGCCAGCCTGGGCCAGCCGGTCGCCGACCGGCTCGCCGCCTGGCTGGGTCTCGACCCCGAAACGGCCGAGGCCGCGGGTTTTGCCGCGGTGATTGCGCTCACCACCTATGTCTCGCTGATCGCGGGCGAGCTTGTTCCCAAACAATTCGCGCTGCGCGCGCCGGAACCGATCGCGATCCTCGTCGCGGGGCCGATGTACTGGCTGTCGCGCGTCGCCGCGCCGCTTGTCTGGGTGCTCGACAATAGTTCGGGTCTGGTGTTCCGCCTGCTGGGGCTCAAGCGCGAATCGGAAGAGCGGGTGACGGCCGAGGAGCTGCATCTGATCGTCGCCGAAGCGTCGAAATCTGGGGTGATCGAGGAAAGCGAACGCGCGATCATTTCGGGCGTCGTGCGCCTCGCCGACCGCCCGGTGCGCGAGGTGATGACGCCGCGCAAGGATGTCGACTGGATCGACATTTCGCTCGATGCGCGCGCGCTGCGCGACAAGCTGCTCGAAACGCCGCACAGCCGCCTGCCGGTCGCGCGCGGGTCGGTCGACGAAATTGCGGGAGTCGTGCAGGCGCGCGACATCGCCGCGGCGCTGTTCGCCGGGCAGACGCTCGATCTTGAACAGCTGATGCGTCCCGCCCGGGTCATCCACGATCAGCTCGACGCGATGGACGCGCTCGAATCCCTGCGCGCGGCTGAAGTGCCGATGCTGCTCGTCCACGACGAATATGGCCATTTCGATGGATTGGTCACACCCGCCGATCTGTTGTCGGCGATCGCGGGGGAATTTGCATCGGACCAGGACATCGGCAGCGAACCCTTTGTCGTCGAGCGCAGCGACGGCAGCTTGCTGATCGCAGGCTCTATGCCCGCCGACCAGATGGCCGAGCGGCTGGGGATCGAGCTCGACGACGACCGCGATTATGCCACTGCGGCGGGACACGCGCTGGCGATCCTGAAACATCTGCCCGAGGAGGGCGAAAGCTTCACCGACAAGGGCTGGAAGTTCGAGATTGTCGATATGGACGGACGCAAGATCGACAAGCTGCTCGTTACCGAAGTCAGCAAGCCCAAGGGCGGTGCCGATCCCGCGTGATCGTCGCGCCACGTTCGGCGAAGAAGGGGCGAGGGCCGGCATCCGCGGAACAATGCTGGACAAGCGCGCATCGCTCTGGTGAAGCGCGGGGCATGGCGGAGGTCCAACTGCATCCCGACTGGCTCGCGGCGATCGGCGGCGAGTTCGAGCAGCCCTATATGATGGCGCTCAGGCAATTTCTCGTCGAAGAGCGCGCGAAAGGAAAGACGATCTTTCCGCGGCCGCGCGACTGGTTTGCGGCGCTCGATGCCACCCCGCCGGGCGCGGTGCGCGTGGTGATCTTGGGACAGGACCCCTATCACGGGCCGGGACAGGCGCACGGCCTTTGCTTTTCGGTCCAGCCTGGCGTGCGGACGCCGCCGAGCCTGATCAACATCTATAAGGAAATGCGCAGCGACCTCGGCATTGCACCGGCCTCGCACGGCCATCTGGCGCATTGGGCGCGGCAGGGGGTGCTGCTGCTCAACAATTGCCTGACAGTCGAAAGCGGCCTCGCGGCATCGCATCAGGGCAAGGGGTGGGAAAGGTTCACCGACGCAGTGGTCTCGGCGGTCGCCGCCGATCCGGCACCCAAGGTCTTCATCCTGTGGGGCAGTCACGCACAGAAAAAGGCCGCGAATGTTGCCGGGCTGGGTGCGGGCAGCCCCCATCTGGTTCTGCGCGCGCCGCACCCTTCACCGCTGTCGGCGCATAACGGCTTTTTCGGATCGCGTCCGTTCAGCCAGACCAATGATTTCCTTGTCGCGCGCGGGCGGGGCACGATCGACTGGCGCTTGCCGGACCAACCCGACGCATGAGCCTGCTCGCCGATCCGGTGACGCTGGCGGTGCTGATCGCCGCGGTCGTTCTGCTCGGCATGGCGAAGGGCGGCCTCGCGGGGGTCGGGGCGCTCGCGACACCGCTCGCCGCCCTGGTGCTGCCACCCGCGACCGCGGCGGCGCTGCTGCTGCCAATCCTGATCGTTCAGGATGTGATCAGCGTCTGGGCGTTTCGCAAGACGTGGAACGGGTGGATCATCGGCTGGATGCTGCCCGGTGCGGCGGTCGGCGTCGCCGCAGGCTATGCCTATGCTGAGCGCGTGAACGAGGCGCAGCTGATGGCGGCGCTCGGCGCGATCACGCTGGCGTTCGGACTTTATCGGCTGTGGGTCGAGCGCGGCGGACGGATCGTCGCGCCGTCGCGCTCGCCCGGCTGGGTCGGCACGATCTTCGGTGCGATCATGGGCGTGACCAGCCAGATCGCGCACGCGGGCGGGCCGCCGTTCCAGATGTGGGTGACGCCGCGCAAGCTGCCCCACCTGACGTTCATCGGGACGAGCGCGATCCTCTTTGCGCTGGTCAACTGGATGAAGGTGCCCGCCTATCTCGCGCTGGGCGCCTTTCCGCACGACGTTGTCGTGGCCGCATTGATGCTGATGCCGCTGGCGGTCGTTTCGACCCTGCTGACGGTACGCTGGATGAAACGGATACAGCCGGAGCGCTTCTATCTGCTCATCTATCTGCTGATGGTGCTGCTCGGGGCGAAGCTCCTCTGGGATGGGCTCGCCGGGTGAGCGGCGTTCGTATCCTCGTTGACGCCGACGCCTGCCCGGTAAAGGACGAAATCTACCGCGTGGCGTGGCGGTACGGGGTTCAGGTGAAGGTCGTGAGCAACAGCCGACTGCGAGTGCCCGATCACCCGCTGGTCGAGCGGGTGGTCGTCGCGGACGGCTTCGACGCCGCCGACGACTGGATCGCCGAGGCGGCCGATGCAAAGAGTATCGTCATCACCGCCGATATACTGCTTGCCGACCGCGCATTGAAAGCCGGGGCGAGCGTGCTCGGCCCCAACGGCAAGCCCTTTACCATGGCGTCGATCGGGGTTGCGATTGCGACGCGCGCGATCATGGCCGATCTGCGCGCCGGGATGGACGGACGGACTGGCGGGCCGCCGCCCTTTTCAAAGGCCGACCGATCGCGATTCTTACAGGCGCTCGACGCGATGCTCGTCCGGATCAACCGCGGATAGAATTTTCTTTCCTTTCATTTCAAATCTTTGGGACTTTTATTCGGACGAGTGACGGCGATCACCGCGGGGCGTGGCGCTGCGCGGCATAAGTCGGGTCATCGGGAAGGACCCGAACGGCATTCGACGATTTGAACCGACCTTGACCGATCCGAAAAGGAAATGACGATGACCAAGAAACGGATTTTCGCCCCCGCCCTCGCGTTCGCCATCCTCGCTTCGGCGACCCCCGCGATGGCGCAGTCGGCGCAGCCCGCCCAGGGCAGCATGACGGTGACGTCGAACCCGGTGCAGATTCTGATCGGCCTGCTCCTGCCCGCCGTGCAGAAGGTCCGCGAAGCCGCGGCGCGCTGAACCCGTATCTCCCCTCCCGGCCGGCCACTCGACCGGGCCGGACCACAGCCCTCCCGCCCCTGCGACCCTGGCGGGAGGGCTGACTAGTCGAGCGGTGCGCAGGCAATGCGTCTTGACCGCGTTCGGCCGACCCCGCATCCTTTGGCCATGACGCGCCGCTATACCAGCTTCGCCGAATTCTGGCGCTTTTACCTGCGCGAGCATAGCAAGGCATCGACGCGCGTGCTGCATTATCTCGGGACCAGCTTGGTCGTGCTGATCGCGATCATCGCGGCGCTCACCGGGCGGCTTGGCCCCGAACTCGATCGCGCGGGGGTCGCGCGCCAAAATCGATCAGAGTGAGCGAAAGCCTCCGCTGGCGATTATTGCGAATCATTCTTACGTCGATGGCATTGTTCGCCGGAGACACGCGATGCCTGCCGACCTGTTGAAGACGCTCACCTATCTGGCGCTGCACCTGACGATCGGGTTCGGCGTGGCTTATGCGCTGACCGGATCGGTCGCGCTCGCTGGCGGCATCGCGGTCGTCGAACCGTGCATCAATGCCGTCGCCTTCTTTTTCCATGAAAAGGCGTGGCAGCGCGCCAGGGTAGGGCGTAAGCTGGCCATTGCCTGAAGAGGCCGGGGCCCTCATCGCCCGGCCATCCCGTCGATCAACCAAGGAGACATTGCCATGACCGTAAACCGCGCATCCGCCCGCTACGAAGGCTTTGGCAAGGATGGCAAGGGAGCGATCACGACCAAATCGGGGGTGCTCGACGCCCAGCCCTATGGTTTCGGCACGCGTTTCGAAGGCCAGCCGGGGACGAACCCGGAGGAACTGATTGCCGCGGCGCACGCGGCGTGTTTCACCATGGCGCTGTCGTTCGGTCTCGCGCGTGCGGGCTATTCGGGCGACACGCTGGAGACGAGCGCGGCGGTCACGCTGGAACAGCAGGACGGCGGCTTTGCGATCACCAAATCGGCGCTGACGCTGACCGCAAAGGTGCCGGGGATCGGCGCCGACGAGTTTGCGCGTCTGGCCGAAGAGGCCGAGAAAAATTGCCCGGTGTCGAAGCTGCTCGACTGCGAAATCACGCTCGAACATCGTTTGGAGGCCTAGGTCGCGCGTAGGGCGGGGGCAGCGGGCGACGCGCACGGCCGGATAGACTTTTCGATTTGACCTCAACTGCGCTTCAGCTTTCATAAGCGGCTCCATTGATTCGCCAATGGAGTTCCGATCATGCTGCACCAGGCCTCCGCCACCCCGCCCGAAAGCGATCCCGTCGATGCGGACGCGACCAACCGCGCCTTTCTGGCGCGCTATCTTGCGCGGATCGGCTATCGCGGTGCGCTGACGCCGACGCTCGACGTCCTCGCGGCGCTGCAGGCGGCGCATATCGCGGCGATCCCGTTCGAGGCGATGGACGCGCTGACCGGCGCGGGGGTCGACATCGGGGCCGACGCCATCGATGCCAAGCTGATCGGTCGGCGGCGCGGCGGCTATTGTTTTGAACAGAACGGCCTGTTCCTGCGCGCGCTGCATGGGATCGGGTTCGAGGCCGAGGGGCTGATCGGCCGGGTGCGCTGGATGCTGGCCGACGACGCCCCGCCGACGCCGCGCTCGCACATGGTGCTGCGCGTGCGGATCGACGGCCGGGCGTGGCTGGCCGACGTCGGCTTTGGCGCCACGGTGCCGCCGCAGCCGCTGTCGATGGACGATGAATCGCCGCAGCCCACGCGCCACGAAAGCTATCGCGTCGTCCGCCACGGCACCGAATGGCAGGTCGCGGCGCTGGTCGCGGGCGCGTGGCGCACGCTCTATCGGATCGAGGACGCGCCGCCGCCGGCGATCGATTATGAGGTCGGCAATTGGTACACCTCGACCCATCCCGACTCGCATTTCCGCCACCAACTGATCGCGGCGCGCACGACGGCAGAGGCGCGCTATGGGCTGCGCGACAACCGGCTGACGACGCGGCTGGCCGACGGCCGCATCGACCGGCGCCATCTGACCGCCGACGAGATCGAGCGCGCGCTGTCGCAGATTTTCCTGCTGCCCGTCGCGCGCCACTGGCGCCCGGCGATCGAGCGCGCCGCGACCGCCGAGATCGACGGATAGGCCGATTGTCCATCGTCGCGGCTTGACTCGTGCCTCCCGCCGCCGTCTCATGCGCCCAAAGAAAAGCATGAGGAGCGGATGCCATGACCCTTGCCGTGCCGCAGCGCGTTTTCGAACGGCTGAAGGTTGAGCCCATGACGCCGTCGATCGGCGCGGAAATATCGGGAATCGACCTCCGCGAAGATCAGGACGACGCGGTGATCGCCGAAATCCGGTCCGCGCTGCTGGCGCACAAGGTCGTCTTTTTCCGCGATCAGTTCATCGGCGCAGAGCAGCATATCGCCTTTGCCCGGCGTTTCGGAACGCTCGAAATCCACCCCGCGACGCCAAAGGAACAGCCGAACCCCGAAGTGCTGCATATTGCGCACGGCCCCGAATCGAAGGGGAAGGAGAATTTCTGGCATTCGGACGTCACCTGGCGCGCCGAACCCTCGCTGGGGTCGATCCTGCGCGCGGTCGAGGTGCCCCCGGTCGGCGGCGACACGCTGTTCGCCGACATGGGCGCGGCGTTCCGCAGCCTGTCGCCCGCGATGCAGGAGTGGTGCCGATCGCTTGTCGCGGTCCACGACATCGCGCGCGTCTTTGCCAAACGGCTGGGCAAGGAGGCGGAGGAACTGCACGCCAAATATCCGCCGCAGCGGCACCCCGTCGTGCGCACCCACCCCGAAACGGGCGAGCAGGCGCTGTACGTCAACACCGCCTTCACCAGCCATATCGAAGGGCTGTCGGCGAAGGAGAGCGAGGCGCTGCTCCGGCACCTCTATGCCGCGGCGACGGTCCCCGAAATCCAGTGCCGTTTTCGCTGGCGCGCGGGCTCGATCGCCTTTTGGGACAATCGCGCGGCGCAACATTATGCGGCGTCGGACTATTTCCCCGCGGTGCGCCGCATGGAACGCGTGACGATCGCGGGCGACCGGCCCTTTTACAAGGACGAGCGCTGAGCCAGCGGGCGGGCGGTCGCGGGAAGGGCGGTCTTGTCAAATCGGTGCCGGGTATATCGAGCGCAGCGGGGAAAAAGGCGCGCGCCGAACGGCGGACGACGCGGAAGTTGTCAAACTTGTCACTCTATCGACCCCGGAAAATCGGTCGCACGATCATAGCCGGGCGGCAGGCTGTCGGGCGGGATATAGCGGCCGTTTTCGTCGTATAGCGGCGCAGCGGCGGGGCGATCCGCCGCTGCGTCGCCGACAGGGTCGTCATCAGCCCGATCGTCGTCCATGTCGAACGCCGCGCCGCGATTGCGCGGTGCGGATCGCTTGCGCCGCGGCGCCGGGCCGCCGAGCGCGGCGGCGAGCATGTGCGGATCGGGCGGCGCCGGGGTGCCCCGGTCTTCGCCGTCATAGGCGGCGTCGCTGGCGAGGTTCGCCATGCGCGCCAAGGTGAGCGCGGGGCCGTCGAAATGCTGCACCGCCTCGCGGCCGTTGCGCCAGTCGCCAAAGCGCACCGGATCGCGCAGCCGCAGGATGAACATCGTCAGCCGCTCGTCATAATGGCGCCATTCGCCGATGCGTTCGCCCTGATAAAAGATCGGGCGCGGCACGCCATGGACCGCGCGCGACAGCGCCGCATCGGCCAGCCGCCGCACCCCCATGTCGAGCGCGGCGTCCCACGCGAGGCGAAACGCCTGCGCCTCTGGCCGGCGGCGGAGGTTGTACGCGGCGGTCGCCGACAGCCCGACCGCGGCCGCCGCCTGGGTGACGCAGGCGGTTTCGGCGAGCGCCTCGATAAATTCGACCTGGCGTTCGGGGGTCCAGCCGTCGTGCCGCGCGCGCAGCGACGCGGGCGCGAAAGGGGCAGGGGTGAGGGAGGAAGCCGAGGCGTCGTCGTCGCGGGCGTCGGCGGGGCGAAGGGGGTCGTCATCCTGTTCCATCGGACAGGATGGACCATAAAAATAATGTGTAGGAAAGGAAAATTTACCGATTTGGTTAAAAGATCGCGGCTTTCACGCGGCCTTTGCGACGTGGAGGCGCAGGCCGAGCGCGGCGATCACCTTGAGCAAGGTGTCGAGCGTCGGATTGCCCTTTTCGCTGAGCGCGGTGTAGAGCGCCTGCCGGTTGACGCCCGTTTGTTCGGCGATTTTGGTCATGCCCTCGCTGCGCGCGATGATGCCCAGGACGTTGGCGATATAGGGCGTGTGGCCGCTTTCGAGCGCATCGTTGAGGAAGTCGATAACATCCTCGGGCTCGGTAATATATTTCGCCGCATCGAAGGGCGTGGGTACCAGCTTTGTCATTTTCCGTTCTTTCAAAAGCCACTTAGGGTGGCGAGTCCATTAAATCGTCTTTGCTATTTCCTTCGCCAGCCGAATGGCCCGGTCCTGATCGCTCTTGTCGCTTCCGCACAGCAGGATCACGATCACTTGGTCGCGCATCGTGTAATAGAGCCGGTAACCGGGGCCATAGTCGATACGCAGCTCGCTGACCCCGTCGCCCAGCGATTTCCAGTCTCCGAGCAAGCCCGACTGTATCCGGGCTATCCGCATCAAGACACGTTTCCGGGCCATGCGATCACGCAACCCGTTGAGCCAGTCTTCAAACTCGACGGTGCGTTCGATGCGATACATTGTCGGTTATATACGACAGTGACACGCAAAAGTCAAGGAAGAATGGAGCACGCAAAGGCGCAAAGGTGCGGCGGTCTTTCAACCTTCGGCGGAAGCGTCGGCGCGCAGGGGCCAGCGGCCATGTTCGACATGGGTGGTCCGCCCCACGATGCTTTCGGTGAGGATGATTTCATCGACCGTCCAGCCGATGGGCGGCATTTTTTCGGCGCGCAGCCGGTCGCCGCGATAGTTGATCGTGATATGCGGTTCGGGGGTGGTGCCGTCCATGATCGGCGCCTTTCGCGCGAGCAGATGGTTGACCAGCGCCTTCTGGAACGCCCGCGCCCCGGCCAGCGGATCGCGCGTGCGCAAGGTTACCGCCTTGCGGTTCTCGATCCGGTCGAAGCGGAGCGGGAAGGGGGCCGCGGCGAAGCCGTCCAGCGCGGCGATGGTCGCGGGCAGCCACTCGGGCGGCGCATAATGCAGGTCATAGAGCGAGATGAGCGTGACATGGAGGAGGCCGGGGCCGCGCCCGGGATCATTACGCGGCAACGCGGCGATCGCCGCCTGCACCTCGGGCGGCGGCTTGGCCATGACGTAGAGGGGGTTCCGGGCGCGCATTCCTCTCCTCCGAACTTGGCACAGGATCAAGGTGGCATTCAATCACCGAAAAAGTTGTCGGCCGAAATGCAGCTGGATTGAAGCCGCGCTTGCCCCTATTCTTCCGATCGAAAAAGACTTTGGTTGAGAGCGTTTAGATTGGCCTTGATTGGTAGTGTGGCCATTCTCATATTGTGCATGGAGTGAAAATCGACTCCGCCATCCTCCCGGCCTTCAAACGAAACTGCAGAAATCCCTCGCGCATCGTCCCAGTCCGCTTCGGATTCAGCACCCACGGACATAAACCAAGAAACCGGTCGAAAATGGAAGTAGTCAGCTGGAAGTTTGACGGGCGCTGGTAGCATGGTCACATACTCGCCCGATTCAATCTGAAAATAGCCGAGAATAATGTCTTCCGGCTCGAAGGGTGCGCACTTTTCAATGGGATCATCTATCGAAATGAAAATGGGCACTGAGAGCGCAAAGCCCGAAGGCGGAGGCGGAATTAGCTCGGTGGGTTTTTTGCATTCGAGTTCTTGTGAATTTGCCCACGTTTCAAAAGCTGAAAAGTAGATCGTGGTCAAAAGCACCGGCCCTACATCGGGAGTGGGCGGCCGTTTCCATCTTTTTATGGTTCGATCGGCCAGCGGAAACGCCGGCGTGGCAAGAGCCTGATCAGCGTGGAAGCTATCGAAAGCCAATTGGCAAACGCCGCTTCCATGGATGCTCAGCTTGATCCATCCCCGCGCTGATTCGCATGAAAGATAGATATCATTCTTGTGAGATGACAGCGTCCATATCTCTGAAAGAGCTTTGTTGCGCCCGATCGCGAACCGTACCTTTTTGCTCTTCCCTGTCGGGAATGGAATCTGGCGAACCGCCGATCCGATGCGATCCATCTGGGCTAACGGAGGTCTGGATATGTCAAAGTGCAAGTGATTCCTCTTAGGTTTGAACTAAGGTGACAGGTGCACCCATCCCTAATGCCTTCGATCAATGCAGTTTCTTGTCCCGCGGCGTCCCTGCCTCTGGATTATTGGCGTCATCATAGGCTGACAGGAGCTGCGTCGCGAGGCAGGAATCGAGGAGCTTTTCCAGTGCCGTCAAATCCAGCCGATCGGCAAGCCAATGCTCGTCAGCCTGTTCCAAGGCTTCGTAATAGGGCGTTTTGTCCGCAGCAATCTGCTCCGGAAGCGTCTGATGGCCGGGCAAGCGATAGCCGACTTTGGCGCAGAGCACGAAATAGGCGAGCGCGCGTGACGTCCGGCCATTGCCGTCGGTGAACGGGTGGATCCAGTTCAGCCGCCACATGACATAAGCGCAGAGGTGAAGCGCTTTCGCCTCGGCGAAATTGTCCATCACGAAATCGCACATCTCCTCGATCAGCGAGGGGACGAGGTGCGCGGGCGGCGGTGTATGTTTGCTTTGCCCGATCGACACATTGGCGGGCCGGAAATTGCCCGCATGGCTGGACAGACCGTCGAGCGCGATGCGATGCAGGTCGAGGATCATCGAGGTGCGCAACCGGAATGGCCGGGTGTCGCGCACGACTTCGTCGATCAAATCGAGCACGCGGTCGAACTGCGCGATGGCGTTTTCCGATTCGCGCTTCGCTTCCTCGATCGGGTCGTCGATGAGCGACGGTTGTTCAGCGATGCTGTGGCGGTCCCCGTCGCTCATCGATCAGTGCGATTTGCCGATTTTCTCGGCGGCTTCATCGACCATTTCGCGCGTCACGCGATCATTTTCGATGTGGGCATTGCCATAGGCAAAGCTCCGCCGCTGCGCCTCTTTTTCGGCGTCCGACATTGGGCGTCCGCGCGAGGCATCGATCAGCTTTTGCAAATCTTCGCTCATGATGGCCTCCTTCTTATCCAAGCATCTGCCTATCAACCCGGCAGGTCAACCCGGTAGCGGTAAATGATGGCAGCATTGGGCCAATTTAACCCTGCCGGGGAAATTTATTGTTACCCGTCAGCGGCGCAGTCTCAATCATGCTCGCGCCCACCCGCGCCCATATACAACTCGCGCCCGGTTTCCTCATAAACCTCGCTCATTTTCGCCATGCCCTTTTCGGCCTCATCGGCGGCGATGAAGCCCGCGCTGTCCTGATTTTGCAGCTTGGCGAACTCGCGGACTTCCTGGCTGATCTTCATCGAGCAGAACTTCGGCCCGCA
>JBGTUD010000052.1:0-13543 GCA_041939405.1 Sphingopyxis sp.
AAGGTGATTGCTGTTGTATCCGCCGCCTACGATGGGGAGGACGATCTTTGAGCTCGTGAAGATTCCATCGAGCTGATTCGCGAGAAATGGTCCACTGAAGTCCTCCTCATCCTTCGGCACGATCTTCCGGAAGAGGGTAGTTTGACCTACTTTATCACCACCGTCACGAGAGACCCACTTGGTCCCGAATGTCATCAACTCGTCAATGATCGTCTGTTCGTTCTTCGGAGTGGATGCAGTGATACCCATTGTGTTTTGTTGTTCTGTTTTAAGTTGTTCTGTTTTTGTTTCACCTTCCCAAAAACAAACTTTCAAATTTTACAAAAAATAATGGTTTTACATTTTAAAACCGCCGCTGGTCAGCCAGCGGTTCGGCGCCGAGAAGCCGAAATGCTGCGCCGCCCACATCTGGTGCTGACCGACCTCGGTGGTGATGATCGGGTCGCGGCCGCGCGTTGCCTCGAACAACGCCTTGACCGCGCGCTGCGGCATGATGTCGGCGTCCGGTTCCTTCTTTTCGGGAAAGTCCAGGCAGCGCGTCGCGCGCCAGCCATCGACGCGGCGCCACCATTCGCCAAGGTCGCGCGCCTTGTGTCCCTTGTCGCCCCAGGCGGCAATCAGCGCGTCGAGCGCACGGCCGGCATCGCCGACGATCGCGAGGTCGACGGGGACGATCTTGTTGATCGAGCTCCTGTCGATGTCGATGTGGATTTTCTTGGCTTCAGGCGCGAAGGCGTCGAGGCGGCCGGTCACGCGGTCGTCGAAACGCGCACCGACCGCGATGATCAGGTCGGCGCGGTTCATCGCCCAATTGGCTTCATAGGTGCCGTGCATCCCCAGCATCCCCAGCCACTTCGGATCGTCCGACGGAAAGGCGCCGAGCCCCATCAGCGTCGAGGTGATCGGCGCGCCGGTCAGGGACACGAGCTGGCGCAGCGCCGCGCTGGCGTCCGGGCCGGCGTTGATCACGCCGCCGCCGGTGTAGAAGATGGGGCGTTCGGCCGCGGCGATCATGTCGATGGCCGCGGCAATCGCGTCGGCGTCGGGTTCGACCTGCGGGCGATAGCTGTTGTGCTGGATGAACTCGGGCACCGAATAGGTACCGGTTGCGACCTGCACATTCTTGGGAATGTCGATCACCACCGGCCCGGGGCGCCCGTGCGTCGCGATATGAAACGCCTCGTGGATGATCGGCCCTAGCCGGTCGGGGTCCATCACCAGATAATTATGCTTGGTGCAGTGGCGCGTGATGCCGACGGTGTCGCATTCCTGAAAGGCGTCGGTGCCGATCAGCGTCGTCGGCACCTGTCCCGTCAGCACGACCATCGGGATCGAATCGAGCAGCGCGTCGGTGATGCCGGTGACGGCATTGGTCGCGCCGGGTCCCGAGGTGACGAGCACGACGCCTGGCTTGCCGGTCGAGCGCGCATAGCCCTCTGCCGCGTGCGTTGCCGCCTGTTCGTGGCGGACGAGGATATGCTTGATCGTCGGGTGGTTGAAAAGCGCGTCATAGATGGGAAGGACCGCGCCGCCCGGATAGCCGAACACCGTGTCGACCCCAAGGTCGACCAGCGCCTGAACCACCATGTCGGCACCGCTCATTTCCGTCACGACGAAACTCCTTTCCACAAAAAAAGCGCAGCGCTTGTGCGCTGCAACAGGGTTGCGGGCAATAGGTGTATGATTCTATCTTGTCAACACTCTATCACGTAATATTATTGCTAAATGCCCAATGGAATCGATGTTTAATGATTCCTCGTGGCGTGGCCAGGCGCCGGGCGGCTGGTGGCGGAACCAGGTATATTGGCGCTTTGCATATTGGCGGGTTGCCGCCTGCGCGGCTTGCAGGGCCTCGGCGCGGCGGATTTCGCCGCGCAGATAGCGCGCGATCTGCGGAACGCCGATCGCGCGCATCGCGGGCAGGCTGGGGTCGAGATCGCGCGCCAGCAGGGTTTCGACCTCTTCGACCGCTCCGCTGTCGAACATCTGGACGAGGCGGGCGTCGCAGCGCGCGCGGAGCCAGTCGCGCGGTGGCAGAAGAACGAGCGGGACGAGCGCGATATGGTCCGCGATGCCGCCTTCGCGCGCTTGCTGCCAGTCGGCGAGAGTGCGGCCGGTCGCGCGGACGACTTCGAGTGCGCGGGCGACGCGCGTGGTGTCGGAGGGGTTGAGGCGGGCGGCGGCGGCAGGGTCGGCGATCGCCAGCGCGGCATGGGCTTCGGCGACCGGGAGTGCGCGGACGGCGTCGCGGACCTTCGGGTCGATGTCGGGGACGGGTGCGATGCCATCGAGCAGTGTGCGCAGATACAGGCCGGTGCCGCCGACGAGGATAGGGACCCGGCCCGCGGCATGAACCTCGGCGATGACGTCGTGTGCCTCGTCCGCCCAGCGCGCGGCATTATGGGCCTCGGCCGCATCGACATGGCCGAACAGGCGGTGGGGCACCCCCTCCATCTCTTCTTCGGTCGGGCGCGCCGACAGCGTGGCGAGGTCGGCATAGACCTGGCTCGCGTCGGCGTTGACGACCGTTGCATTTGCTGGCGTCCCGTTTCCGAGCGCTTTTGCGAGCGCGACGGCCAAAGCGCTCTTGCCGCTGGCGGTGGGTCCGGCGATAAGTGCCACAGGCAGCCGCGTTTGGGCGGTCGAGAAAGAAGGAGATGCCATGTTCGTCGCGACGCTGATAGCAGCCGGAAAGCTGACCGACGAGGTGGTTCGCGAAGGCATCGACCGACTGGCCGCAACGGGGCATGACGTCGGCGCGCCGCACTGGATCGACGAACATGATGCCGCCGACATCGTTTTTCACGGCAGCCTCGTCAGCGCGCGCAAGGAATTGGCGCACATGGACCATGGCGCGCTCGACATTGTCGTGCAGCCCCTGGGCGACCGTACGAAAAAGCTGATCATCGCCGACATGGATTCGACGATGATCACCTGCGAATGCATCGACGAGCTGGCCGATTATGCGGGGCTGAAACCGCAGATCGCGGCGATCACCGAACGCGCGATGCGCGGCGAACTCGATTTTCGCGCGGCGCTGGACGAACGCGTCGGGTTGCTCGGCGGGATGCCGGAAAGCCGGCTGGTCGATTGCCGGATGGAGCGCGTGCGGCTGACGCGCGGCGCCCGCACGCTGGTCCAGACGATGAAGGCGCATGGCGCCTTTTCGGTTCTGGTGTCGGGCGGCTTCATGCCCTTTGCCGGGCCGGTGGCGGAGGCGATCGGCTTTGACAGGGTCGTCGCAAACGATCTGGAGATTCGCGACGGAAAGCTGACGGGTCGGGTGATCGAGCCGGTCATCGACAGCTCGGCGAAGCTCGAGACGCTGAAGGCAGAAGCGGCGAAGCACGGATTGCCGCTCGCCGAGACGCTGGCCGTGGGCGACGGCGCGAACGATATTCCGATGATCACCGCAGCGGGGCTCGGCATCGGCTATCATCCGCACCCCGCCGCCGCGGAGGCCGCCGACGCGGCCATCAGGCATCACGACCTGACCGCGCTGCTGTGGGCCCAGGGCTATCCGCGGCGCAGCTGGGTGCTCGGATAAAAGGAACCCGGCCAAAGGCCGGGCCAGGAGGAGTTCCCCGAGGGGATTTCCGGTGGACCGGAATGCTATTCGGCGGGAACGGGCGCCGCGCGGGTGATCATCCCCTCGGCCTTCGTACCGTCGGCCCGCATCGGATCATGCGCGACGTCGCGGTCGTCGAACGTCTTGGTCCACGCCGCAAATTCCAGACACACGCCGTCGGGATCGAAGAAATAGACCGAGCGTACGAAGACGTCGTCGTTGACTTCGTCGGACGTTTGCGTCGGCGAATTGTCATGGTTGAGGATTTTTGTGACCTCGACGCCCTTGTCCACCAGCCGCTGATAATATTCATCGAAACGTTCGGCGGGAATGTTGATCGCGATATGGTTCATCGATCCGTGCGCCGACACGAAGCTGCCCTGCGTCGGCAGCGCTGCGGGGGCGGAAATTCCCGGCGCCGCTTCGGGCGCGTCGGGGAACCAGAAAAAGGCCAGGCTGTCGCCATTGCCCATATCGAAAAAGAAATGCTGACCGCGTCCGCCGGGCAGGTCGATCGTCTTGGTCAGCGGCATTCCCAGTATGTCGCGATAGAAGGCGACCGTCTTCGCCATATCCTTGCACACGAGCGCGAGGTGATTGACCCCGCAGAATTCGAATTCGCTGTTCGTTGCAGCCATCATCCATCTCCTTGATCGTTCGGTTTGCGGCGACGCTGGGGCGGCTTTGCATCCACTCGTATCAGCCGAGCCTGAATCTTGTACCAGCAACGGGCTTAATCGTCAATTTAATTGACGATTAAGCCCGGCGGGCCGTCGGCGCTCAATCCTTCGCGGGGCGCGGCGCGCTTAGGAAGTCGGCGGCATTGAAGCCCTCGGGTGCGGCGATCTCGACGATCGGGTCTTCGCGCGCGTCATATTCCATGCGCAGGGCGCGGGTGATCACCGCGTGCATGTCGTACAGACAGGTGATGTAGGTGAATTCGAAAATCTGCTCGTCGTCCCAAAAGGTCTTGAGCTTGTCGAACACCTCCAGCGGGACGCGTCCGCCCGCCTGGCTCAGACAATCGGCATAGGCCAGCACGGCGCGTTCCTGCTCGTCATAGCAGTCGGCGACCTGCCAATGCGCGATCGATGCGATCTTCTCTTCGCTGACGCCAAGGCCGCGGAGCGATTTGCAATGCTGTGAAAAGACGAACTGGCTGCCCTTGACCCATCCCGCACGCGTCTGGCCCAGTTCGCGCAGGACGGGATCGATCTTGCGCGCCGGGTGGCGATAGACGGCGAAGCCGTCGACCGCATGTTTAAAGATGTCGGGCGCGAGCGCGTAAACGGTCCACCAGTCGCCTGGCGTGCCGGTCGCGGTGCCCGGCTCGGCGACGGGATCGCGGTCGCCGAACAGGCGGTTGTAATAGGCGGTGACGGTCTCGTCGGTGACTTCCGAACGGGGAACCTGGCGCAGAACGGGCATGGGATACTCCTCAGGCTTTCGCAAATTTGCGGAACTCGGCGACGTGCGCGCTGTCGAAATATTCGTCGAGGCGCGTGATCTTGCCATTCGCGACCTTGCAAACGATCGCGCAGGGCAGCCGGACTTCGGCGTCGTCGTGGACGCGCCGGCCTTTGAGCACATGTTGCTGCACAAAGCCGCCGGGAAAGACCGTCAGGCGGCGCTCGGCATATTCGCGGTCCTTGATCCGCGCGGTCATGGCGGTCAGCGTCTGTGCGGTCTGCGCGGGGGTGACGATCAATTCGTCCGTATTGTGCCATATCGCGGCGTCCGGGCTGAAACTGCTTTGCATGGTTTCGATGTCGCCCGCCTCGATCGCATCGAAAAAGCGCGTCGCCATGTGGCGGATATCGTCAAGGTCGGTCATCGGCTCCATCCTCTGCTCATTCGGCAAAATCGCTGTCGAGGTGGCGGGTCATCGCGAACTGCGCGATGCCTGCTGCGGCGGCAAAAGGCATGAGCGCCAACAGCGCCCAGCGCAGGCTGGCGTCGCCGAACCCGGGCTTGAGGAAATCGCTTATCATGCCCGCGAAAAGCGGGCCGAGACCCAGGCCGACGATGTTGAACATCAGCATCAGCAAGGCGGCGGCGGTCGCGCGGCTGCGCGGGGGCGTCAGATTCTGCACCAGGGCGAGCGCCGGCGCGATATAAACGGTGCAGGCCGCCATCGGAAGCAGCATCAGTGCGAGCGAGACCTGCCAGCTGTCGGCGAGCAGCGCGGCGATAAAGGTCGGGATCAGCACTGCGGTCGCAAGCGCGGGAATCGTGCCATAAGCGCGCGCAGAAGTCTTGGCCCGATGGCTGACCAGCCACCCGCCGCCGAGGATGCCGACGCCGAAGGTGATCCCCGCGGCGGGAGCGAACCAGGTCGCCATGGCTTCCAGCGGCATCTGCTGCGTCCGCATCAGAAAGGCCGGGATCCAGTTGAGCATCCCATAGCTGACAAATGCCGCAAGACCGCTGCCGATCATCACCATGCGCAGCGAAGGCCGGCGGGCAAACATCGCAAGGCTCTGGCGAAAGGGTAGCGCCTCGTCGGCGGGTCGGTGCGTGTCCATCGCGCCTCGCGCCGGTTCGCGCACCAGCCAGATCAAAAGCGGCGCGATCAGGATGCCGACGATGCCGATGACGACAAAGGCGTTTCGCCAGCCGATGTTGGCGGCGGCCCATGCGCCGAATGCCGCGCCGACGAAAACGCCGAACGGGCCGTTGCAGGTGAAAAGCCCGATCGCCAGCGGACGCTGTGCGGGCGGATAATAATCGGCGATGACCGACAGCGACGGAGCGGTACCGCCCGCTTCGCCCGCACCGACCCCGAAACGCATCAGGGCGAGCTGCCAGAAATTCGAGACCAAGCCACATGCAGCGGTGAAGCCGCTCCACACGAGGCAGGCGATGCCGATCAGCTTCACGCGGTTCCAGCGGTCGGCGATCATGGCCACCGGCACGCCGGCCGCAGCATAGAAAAGGGCGAAGGCAAAGCCGGTCAACAGGCCGAACTGCGTATCGCTGAACTGCATCTCGGCGCGGATCGGTTCGACGAGCACCGAGAGGAGCTGGCGATCGACGAAGTTGATCGTGCCGACGATGAACAGCATCGCGAGCGCGACATTGCGGCGCAGCGCATGGCCGCCGTCGGGCGCTCCGGCGCCGGTGGTCGCGGCAGTGGCCTCGGTCATAAAAAAGTCCCTAAAATGCGGTGCTTCCTGCCGTCCGCCGCGGCGGTCCGATCCATCAGCCTTGTTGCTTCTGCCGAATGCCGGGGGCGGCTCGCGGCCTTGGCCCCTTGACGGGTTGGGGCTGCGAGCGCCGCCGGTCCATGGTCAGAAGCTTGCGCCCAGGGTCAGGCCGAAGGTGCGCGGGGCATTATAGAAGCGCTGGGTAAAGAATTGCGCGGTCGGCGTCAGCGCCGCCACATAGGTCTTGTCGGTCAGATTCTTGCCCCAGAGCATTGCCCGGAACCGTCCGTCCGCGCTCTCCCATCCCACCGATCCGTCGATGAGCGTGAAATCCCCGGTCTTTCCGGCCAGATCGTTCGCGACGGTCGAATAATAGGTGCTGCGATAGAGCATCGCGGCGCGGAAGCTCAAACTGCCCGCGCTGCCGAGGGGCACTTCATATTCGGCCGAGAATTGCGTCTGCCATTTGGGCGCACGCACAAGCTTCAGTCCGGTGAGATCCCTGTCGACGAGATAGGTGCCGTTCGGCAGCAGCGTCACATCGCCGCAGGTCGACGTCGGCGGGGTGGGAAAGGCCGAAGGGCCGTCGATGTCGGCGCAGAAGTCGGTGTATTTTGCGTCGAGATAGCCGATATTGGCGGACAGGCGGAAATTTTGCGTCGGCTTCAGCGTCGCTTCGAGTTCGAGACCCTTGGTCGTCGCCGAACCGATGTTGAGCTGTGCCGTTTCCTGCCCCGATGCGACGTTCGGGTTGGGGAAAAAGACCCCGAACTCGAGCTGCTTGAACTTGGTGATGAAGCCGGTGAGGTTGAGGCGCAGGAGATTGTCGAAAAAATCGCCCTTGAATCCGGCTTCGTACAGGTTGGCGGTATTGTCGCGCGTGGGCCCGGCGGTCGTGGTCGTTGCCGAGCGGGCACCGAAGCCGCCGCCCTTATATCCCTGGCTGAACCCGGCATACACCATCACATCGTCGGTCAGGCGATAATCGACCCCCGCCTTGAACGTCATGCGGTTGCGGTCGTAACCCAGCTTGAACGCCCGCCCGGCCGCAAAATTGGTGTTGGCGAGCGCTTCCATTTCGGCGAGCGACTTGACCGTGGCGCGCGTGTTGAAAAAGGCGGGCGAGAGCAGCGTTCCCGTCGGGTCGCGGAAATAATCCTTCGATTCCCAGCTCTGCCGGACGCCGAAGGTCAGGTTCAGCCGGTCGGTCACGCCATAGATGGCCTGCCCGAACAAGGCCTTGGCGATATTGTCCTGCGTCACGAAATCCTGGCTGCCAAAACGCAATGTCGGCGCGAGCAGGACGGGGAGCGTCGGGAAAGCCTGCGTCAACTCAAAGCTCTGTTTCAGGAAATAGCCGCCGAAAACCAGGCTGAGGCGCGAAAGCGCGTCGCTGCGGTCGGAAAAGTCCGATTGCAGGCGCAGTTCCTGGCTGAATTGGCGGTGCGACTGCAGGCGAAAGGTCGGAAAGAAAAAGACTTCGGACTGGTCAAAGTCGCTGTCGTTGAAATCGTCGGTTTCGATGTATCCGGTGATCGACTTCGCCTGCCACGATCCCATGTCGAACCCGATATTGCCGATCAGGCCCAATTGGTCGGTGTCATGGTCGGCGGGAAAGTCGCGCCCGATCGTATAGGGGCCGTCGTCGGGCTCTTCGAACCGGAAAACCTGCCACAACAGCTGGTTGCGGTTGGGCGCGGCGTCGCCGCCCGGCGCACTCGACCGGTCGCGGACGAGAAAGGCTTTCAGGTTGATGTCGAGCGTCTCGGTCGGTGTGAACAGCACGGTGCCGCGCAGCGTCAGCCGGTCCTGACCACCGACTTTCTTGCCGTTCGCGCGATTGGTGAAATAGCCGTCATAGGTTTCCTTGTTGACGACCAGCCGGACCCCCAGCCGGTCCTCAATCAGCGGCATGTCGACCGCCGCACGTGCATCCATCCGGCCGTAATTGCCGACGGTCACTTCCGCCTGCACGCCCCAGTCGCGGCCGGGGTTCTTGGTATAGGCGGCGATACCGCCCGCAAGCGAATTCTTGCCGAACGAGGTGCCTTGCGGCCCGCGCAGAACCTCGATGCGGTCGAGGTCGAAGGTGTCGAGCATCGTCGCGACCGGGCGCGTCACATAGACGCCGTCGATCGATACGCCGACCGGGCTTTCCTCGGTCGATTCGATCCCCTGTGCGCCAAGGCCGCGAATGAAGATGGCGGCCGAGTTGGAAAAGGTCGCGACGGGCTGGATGCTGATATTCGGCGTCGAAGGCGCCAGATCGGTGATGTCGCGCGCGGCGATCTTTGTCAGCGCGGCCTCGCCGAAGGCCGAAATGGCCTGCGGCACATCCTGTAGCGATTCGTCGCGGAAACGCGCCGTGACGATGATTTCGTCGTTCGCTGCCCCGGCATCGTCCTCCATATTGGACGGCGCGGGACCGTCCTGCGCAATCGCCGGCACGGTGCTGGCCAGCATCGCGAGCCCCGCGACACCGGATAAGAGAAATTGGTTGCGAGCCTTCATGATCACCCTCCCATAGAGCCAATTGTTGCCGGTTCCGGATGGCGCCCGGTCCGTCAATCTGATTGACCCTTAGTATACTAATGGTTTTATACTTGTCCATAGGCAGGAAGAGGAATCACGACATGAGCGAGGACAATCGATCGGCGGCTGAAGCATCGCTGGCGAGCCGGCATTTGTGCACGGTGGAGTTTGAGGTCGGCGGCGGAATCATCGGGATCGGCGCCTCGCCTTTCGGTGACCACCGGCTCGGCTATATCAGCGGGGGGCGGTTTTTCGGGCCGCGGATCAACGGGGTAGTGCTACCCGGCGGCGGTAACTGGTCTCGCAGCGGGCGGCTCGGCGACAGCGCTTCGGTCGGCACCTTCGACGCGCGCGCGGTGTGGCAGACCGACGACGGCGAGCTCATCTACCTCAGCTACACCGGCCGCAGCCTCATTCCCGACGATGTGCGCGCGACCTTCGCCGATGTTTCGGTGCCCGACGCCGACGCCTCGCGCTACTATCTGCGAATCGCTCCGGTGTTCGAAACCGCCAGCGCAAAATATGGCTGGCTGAACGGCCTGCTCGCCGTCGGCGTCGGCGAACGCACCGATTTCGGCGTGCGGCATGTGATCCACGAGATACTCTGAGATGATCCCGATTTTCGGGTAGCCCCGGACAGAGCGAAGCTCGCGGCCATCCTCCGACCCCGGGCTTTCACTGCTATTGGTATATGCAGCTGTCGAGGCCGTCGCGCCGGACCTGACCGATGCGCGCGGCGATCGTGTTGCCATAGCGGCGCGTGAAGCCCGACGGGCTGATCGCCTCGCGCTTTTTGGGCAGCGGCAGGATGGCGGCGATGCGCGCGGCCTCGCGCGGGGTCAGCTTTGCCGCGCTATGCTTGAAATAACGCCGCGCCCCCGCCTCGACGCCATAGGTGCCGATGCCCGTCTCGGCGACGTTCAGATAGACTTCCATGATCCGGCGCTTGCCCCAGATCGTTTCGATCAGGAAAGTGAACCAGACTTCGGGCACTTTGCGGACATAGCGCGTCCAGCCGCTGCCTTGCCACAGGAAGACGTTTTTCGCCGTCTGTTGGCTGATCGTGGATCCACCGCGCAGCCGCTTGCCCCTGGCATTGCGCTCGATCGCGTCTTCGATCGCGTCGGTGTCGAACCCGCTGTGGCTACAGAATTTCCCGTCCTCCGCTGCGATCGCCCCGCGCACCATGTTGCGGTCGATATGCGACAGGCTGGTCCAATCCTTGGTAATGCCGTTGCTGTCGGCCAGCATCGTGAAGGTGACGGGCGGCGGCACCACGGCATAGACGAGCACCCACAGCACCGACAGAGCGATCAGCCAAAGGAGCCATTTGAGAGGCCGGAGGATCCAGGAGCGCGTGCGGCGTCGTGTCGATTTGCTGGCGGGCATGACGGTTCAATAGCCGCTTGCCGATATGCGGCAAGCGGTGGATTGTCGGGGTACGGGGTGTCAGGGCTTGGGCGGTTCGCTGCCGGGCCCGTCGCCTTCCTTCCTGTCGGCGTCCTTCTTGTCGATCGCCTCACTCGCTTTCGCGGCCGCACCCTTGGCGGCGTCGGCGGCATCCGACGCCAGCGAGCGCATCTTTGCCTCGGCTTCGGCCTCCTTGCCGCTCATCACGATCCACGCCATCGCCGCTGCGGCGATCAAGGCGAAGAGCGCGAGCCAGTATCCGATTTCCCAATTGACCTGGATCATCGCCATCGCGGCGCGGTCCATGTCGCCGCCGCCGCCGTTTTTCGCGGCTTCGGCCATGATCGCATCCTTGCTGTACCGCCAGGTGCCGAGGAAGATCAGCACCAGCGCCGCGGCCGACGTACCGAGCACCAGCTTTGCCGCTTCGCGCCCGCGGGTGAAGAGTAGGAACAATCCGCCGGCAATCGCCAGCAGCGCAAGGATCAGTAGCAGGTTCATCGAGGCCCCGTCGCCCGCCGACGCCGCGCGTCCCATCGTCGTGATATTACCGAAAGCGAGGCCGAAACCCGTCGCCTCGGCGATCTTCTGTTCGGAACAGCTGATCGTCATCCACGGCAACAGGAAAGCCACCAGCGCGATGCCCTTGGGAATCCGGATCCATTTCCACATGTTGTTTCCCCTCTCGGTACGACCGACCCGACAGGCAGGCTAACCATTCGTCCGGGCAAGTCAAATGGCGGGTTCAGGGGGCAAAGCGAATGACCGCATAGGGCGCGGGAAGGCCGTCGACGGGGCGTTCGGCTTCGTTGCGCCAGGGCTGGCCGTCGCGAAAATCCTCGCGATCCCTATAGGCGCCGATAACCCGCCCCGCGGCAAGGCGATAGGGCAACCCTTCTGAATCGAGCGGCGCGATCCCGTCGGAGACGTGGAAATGAAGGTGCGGCTGCGTGACGTGGCCGGTCGACCCGACGCGGCCGATGACTTGGCCTCTGCGCACCCTCTCGCCCTCCCGGATCGGGATGCCCGGCATCAGATGCTGGTAAAAGGCGAAGCGGCCCCCCGGTAGCTTTTGGACGATCATCGTCCCCGTTTCATCCTCGACGCTGGCGCGCGCGCTGGGTGCCGATGGGTCTTTCACGACCAGGATTTCGCCGTCGGCCACCGCCAGCACATCGGCGCCCGACCCGTCGGCGGCCACATCGGCCCCGGCCGAGGCGCGATCGAAACCGGCGGCGGGCATCCAGTCGATCGCATGGCGCCCGGGCAGGCGGACCCGCCCGCTCACCGCGTAGGGGTAGCGGCGGTGGCCATTGTCCGCTTCGGGCAGCTGAACCGCCGTCCATGGACCGCCGCGCAGCGGCGCGCCGAGCGCGAGGCCGGTGGCCGGTTGCGGCTGGAACGCGCCGCCCTCGATCGCCACCGGCCGATCCGCGCCTTTCGGCAACAGGGTGATGCGGTGGATCAGCGGCGCCGCGCCGCTGCCGCCCCACGGTATCGAGAGATAGAAGATCGCTCGCTGCCCCGCCGCCAGATCATGCGCGCCGCCTGCCTGCTCGCCGATCCGTCGCATGATGCCGTCGGGCGCGAGCCAGGCAATCGATTTGCCATCGGCCGTCCGCAGCTCGATGGCGGTAACGGTCAGCATTTGCGACGAAAAATTGGTTGCGTGAAGCTCGTAGACAAGTCGCTCTTCGCCATCGATCCGCGCGACCGGCGGCGCGTGCGGGATCGTGAGGTCCAGCGATTGATAGGGGCGCACCTCGGCCATCGGCGCGCGTACATCGGGCGCGGCGGCGAGGAGAAGGAAAAGCAGGCTGAAGGGCATCGGCGGGTCTCCGGAAAGGATGGAGGCGCCGCCATGGCGAAGAAAAGAGGCCGTGGACGAGGGCTGATCGGCGAGCGGGACTATTCGGCCGGATCGGCGGGCGGACGCGCTGGATCGATCAGTATGGCAAGATTGCTGCGAAAGCGGCGGCTCAATCGCAATTGTTCGCCGCCGACAAGGCGGACATGCGCATCGCCGCGGCCGATCGGTTCGATTTCACGCACCCGGTCGACACGGATCAGCGCGCCGCGATGGATGCGTGCAAAGTCGGCGGCGGGCAGGCGCGCACTGAGCGAGGTCAGCGATTCCTCGATCAGAGTCGTGCGTCCCGCGGCATGGATCTCGGCATAGTCACCCGCCGCGCCGATCCAGTCGATCGTCCCCAGCGGGATACGCGTGAGGCGTCCGCGGCTGCGAATCTCGATCGCATCACCGCGGGTATCGGCGCCGCCCGGCACCTGTCGGCGCGGCCAGCGTAGCCACACGATCGTCAGCGCGACGATGCCGGCATAAAGCATCGTGTTCGTATCGAAATTGCGCACGAACATGATGCCCGCCATCTCGCCCCGCGTTGCGACGCGCGCGCTGCGATAGAAGGGCCAATAGACGAGCCCGAACAACAGCACATGCGCGTAAACGACCAGCGGCCATAGCAGGAGATAGGCCGCGATCCGGCCCCACCATTGCTTTACCCGGCGCTCGACCGACAACACGGCGCCGACGATCGGCCAGCTCAGCAAAGCCCATATCGAATAGATGGCGGCGACATAGGCGAGCGTCGGCCACCAGTCCTGCGTATGGCCGCGATACGCCGCGATGGCATAGCCTTGCCCGGCCTGCGCGATCGCGACCAGCGACCATGCCGCCAATATCAGCACGCTCCATCCGGCGCGGCGGGCGGGCGGGCGGATGCGGATCATCGAACCGTACGCCGCGCCGCAACCCGCGCCATGCTCTGCCGCCGGTTGGCGTCAGCTGGCGAGGAGGCGCCGGTCGCCGGCAAGCTTGAGCATCGCCTTTTGCAGCTTTTCAACCAACGCCTCTTTATGCGCTTCGTAA
>JBGTUD010000053.1:0-13453 GCA_041939405.1 Sphingopyxis sp.
GCGACATCGTTGAGCGTCGCCGCCGACTGGTTATACGCCTTGACCATGCGCGCGGGGTCGGGTTCGCGCCCGGCCTCTTCGAAGGCGATGTCGTTGATGATATCGCCGCGGTAGCTGGGCAGCGAAACGCCGTCCACTTCCTCCATGTCCGCCGAGCGCGGCTTGGCGAACTGGCCCGCCATGCGGCCGAGCTTCACCACGGGCATCTTCGAGGCAAAGGTCAGCACGACCGCCATCTGAAGCAGCACGCGGAAGGTGTCGCGAATATTGTTCGGGTGAAATTCGGCAAAGCTTTCCGCGCAGTCGCCACCCTGGAGCAGGAACGCCTTGCCCTCGGCCACGCGGGCGAGCTCGCTCGTCAGCGCGCGCGCTTCGCCCGCAAAGACGAGCGGGGGATAATCCGCAAGCTCGCGCTCGGCGGCCGCGAGGGCATCGGCGTCGCGATAGGTGGGAAGCTGGCGGGCCTCGTGCGTGCGCCAGCTATGCGGTTGCCAGTTTTTCGTCATCTGCCTGTCATTTCATCGTCGAATCATGCGCCCCATGGCGCGAATGTCCGCTCGGCGCAATGTTCGCAGGCCGGGCGAGGCGGAAAATTAGCATTATCGTGACGTTTGCGCACCTATGCTTTTCTTCAGGACCATGAACTGATAGTTTATTACGGCTTTGGGCGGCGGAGCGCGCAAGGCATGGAGCTATCGGCAACGTCATACACCCAGGGGCCTCGTCGGGGCCGGGATGCGAGCGATTGGCTATGGCGAGTTTCGACTCTGCGTGGTTCCTCTACGGGGCATTGCTGCTCCTTCTGGCGACAAGTTTCGTCGTGCGTATCGACTATGCGCGCATCGGGCTTGCCGCGGCGGCGCTCGTCGCGCTGCCGCTCACCCTCTTTCGCGCCTCGGACCCCGGTTACAGCTTGCTCGTTCTCGCGATTCTCGCGGTCAATATCGGCATTCTCGCGCGGCTCTGGCTGCGCGGCGCCCAGGTGCGTTTCTCGCCCGAGGATGAGGAATTGCGCCGCCGCCATTTTCCCCGGCTGAGTGCGGTCGCCGCGCGCCGCCTCATCGATCAGGGGCACTGGATTTCGGCGAGGCGCGGCGAGGTGCTGATCCGCGAGAGCCAGGCCGCGCCCAGCCTTTTCTATCTGGCCGACGGGCGCGCGACGATTTTGCGCGACGGGGTCGAGGTCGGACGATCGGCCGAGGGCGAGTTGATCGGCGAAGCGACCGTGCTCGACGGATCGAACGCGACCGGCACCGTGGTGCTTGGCAGCAATGCCCGGCTGTGGTTCGTCCCCGCAGTGGCGCTTCGCGCCTATCTGGCCGCAAACCCCGATATTGCGGCCGAACTGCACGAAGGATTTGCGCGCGCGCTGCGCGGCAAGCTGGCGAGCGCCAACACGCGAATCGCGGACCGCGCGCCGACGGCATAGATTCCGGGCGCTTGAGCCTCGAATCTGCAACGCGCGGCTGCTAATCGTTCGTCCATGACGATGATTCTCTATGGCATCCCCAATTGCGATACCGTGAAAAAGGCGCGCCGCTGGCTCGACGATCAGCGTGTCGCCTATCGCTTCCACGATTTCCGCAAAGACGGGCTCGACCCTGACCTGTTGCAGCGCTGGATCGATGCGCTCGGCTGGGAAAAATTGCTCAACAAGGCGGGAACCACCTTTCGCAAACTGCCCGACGAAGCGAAGGCCGGTCTCGACCCCGCCTCGGCAAAGGCGCTGATGCTCGATCAGCCAGCCATGATCCGGCGCCCGGTCGTCGAGCGGGGCGATGAGGTCAGCGTCGGCTTCTCCGCCGACGAATGGCGTGCACGCTTTGCGATATGATGCGCTGGCTCGCGGCGCTCGGCGCCCTCATGCTGCCTGCGGGCTGTTCGGCTGATCCGGTGACGGCGCAGCCAACGCTCGACGGGCGACCGCCGATCGTCATCGCCCACCGCGGCGCGTCGGGCGAGCGTCCCGAACATACGCTCGCGAGCTACCGCCTCGCGATCGAGCAGGGCGCCGACTTCATCGAGCCCGACCTGGTGCTGACGAAGGACGGCGTCCTTGTCGCGCGGCACGAGAATGAGATTTCGGAGACCACCGACGTTGCGGATCGCGCCGAATTTGCCGACCGCAAGGCAACCAAGCGGATTGATGGTCGCGATGTTATCGGCTGGTTCACCGAGGATTTCACGCTGGCCGAACTGAAAACGCTGCGCGCGCGCGAACGGCTGCCGCGGCTGCGCGGCACCGATTATGACGGCCGCTTCGAGATTCCGACCTTCGAGGAGATTTTGACGCTGCTTGCCGAGGCGAACCGGGGGCGGGAAAAGCCGATCGGCGTCTATCCCGAGACCAAGCATCCAAGCTATTTCGTTGCGATCGGCCTGCCCCATGCGCCGCCATTGCTCGCGCTCCTCGACCGTTTCGGCTATCGCGGACGCGCCGCGCCGGTGTTCATCCAGAGCTTCGAGGTCGGCAATCTGATCGACCTGCGCGCCAAGAGCGACCTGCCGCTGATCCAGTTGATGGACGTCGAGGGCGGCCCGGCAGACCGGCCCGACACCAGCTATGCCGTCATGGCCTCACCCGCGGGGCTCAAGATGATCGTCGCATACGCCGACGGCATCGGGCCCAACAAGACGATGGTGATCCCGCGCGCGACCCTCGGCCGCCTCGGTACGCCGACCAGCCTTGTGCGCGATGCGCATGAAGCGGGGCTGAAGGTCCATCCGTGGACGTTCCGCCGCGAAAATTATTTCCTGCCGCTGGGCGATCGCGGCGGGGTCAATCCGGCAGGGCATGGCGATCTCGCCGCCGAGATCGGCGCCTATCTGGCGACCGGCATCGACGGCCTGTTCAGCGACAATGTGCGCGAGGCGGTGGCGGCCCGGAGGGGGCACTGACCGGGTCGCGCCGCCTGCGCTCCTGCTTCGAGGCTCGATCTCACGCGCCGGAGGGTTCTGCGCGTTGAACAGGCGGCCTCGCGCGACCGCGCTCCCGGCTGCGTGCAGCAAAAAAGGGGCTTTCGCGCTTTCGCCGGGCCATTTTAGCGGCTAAACCCCCGCGCCATGTCCACGCTCCCCAAAACGCTCACCCTCGACACCTCCACGAGCCGCGCGAACCCGACGCCGCAGCCGATGAAGCGGCTGACGGTGCCGCGCATCCGGCAGCGGAAGGGCGGCGAACCGCTCGTGATGCTCACCGCCTATACGGTACGCATGGCGCAGCTGCTCGACCCGCATTGCGACATGCTGCTCGTCGGCGATTCGCTGGCGCAGGTGATTTACGGTCTGCCGCACACGGTCGGCGTGACGATGGACATGATGGCCCTGCACGGCGCGGCGGTGGTGCGCGGCAGCTATCACGCCGCGGTGATCGTGGACATGCCCTTCGGCAGCTATGAGGGTAGCCCGGAGCAGGCGTTCGACAATGCCGCGCGGCTGCTCAAGGAAACCGGCGCCGCCGCGGTGAAGGTCGAGGGCGGCAAGGTGCTTGCACCGACGATCGAGTTTCTGACCCAGCGCGGCATCCCGGTGATGGGCCATGTCGGCCTGACGCCACAGGCGGTAAACATCCTTGGCGGCTATGGCGTGCGCGGCAAGAGCGAGGAGGAGGCGCGCTCCATCGTCGACGACGCGATTGCCGTCGCGCAGGCCGGCGCCTTTTCGATCGTTATCGAGGGCGTGCTCGAATCGATCGCTATCGAGATTACGAACAAGGTCGCCTGCCCGACGATCGGGATCGGCGCGTCGGCGCAGTGCGACGGCCAGGTGCTCGTCACCGACGATATGCTGGGGATGTTCGAACGCGTTCCCAAATTCGTGAAGCGCTATCAGGACATGGCAAGCGTGGTCAGCGGCGCGGTGCAGGATTATGCGGGCGAAGTCAGGTCCCGTTCATTCCCGACCGAGGATCAGATTTACGCCGGTTGATGGCCCCGCGTGTCCATAAGTGAAACGCTTGGCCTTTCCCCGTGCCATCGTTAAGGAAGCGGGCCGGCCTCGCGCCGCTATTGAGTTTACGGAGGTTTGATTGGCCCTGAGCCCGACGAATGACGCCGCGCTGTTGCAGGAGGTCGACGAGGCCGTCCGCAAGGACCGGCTCGATACGGTCATGCAGCGCTATGGCCGCTGGATTATCGGCGGCGTGCTGGGGCTGTTGCTCGCCTTTGGCGGCTATCTATACTGGGATCATCGCCAGGACGCCGCGCGCGGCGAAGAGGGCGAAAAGCTGATCGCGGCGCTCGACAAGCTCGGCGCCAACCAGCCGCGCGCCGCGGCGAGCGAATTGCAGGCGATCGCGGCGGAGGGCAGCCCGGCCTATCGCGCGGCGGCACTGATGCAGCAAGCGAATATCAAGGCCGGGACAGGCGATCTCAAAGCCGCGGCGGCGCTGATGGCAAAGATCGTGGCCGATGCAGAGGTCGATCAGTCGCTGCGCGATCTTGCGCTGATCCGTCAGACGGCGTTCGAATATGACACGCTGAAGCCCGAGACGGTGATCGCGCGGATGAAGCCCTTTGTCGATGCCAAGGACCCCGCGTCGAGCTGGTTCGCCAGCGCCGCGGAATTGTCGGCGGGGGCGCATTACCGGCTTGGCCAGCTCGACCGGGCGGGCGCGCTTTATGGACGGATCGCCAAATTGCCCGACCTCCCCAAATCATTGCAGTCGCGAACGGTGCAGATGGCGGGGATGCTGGGCGTCGATGCCGTCGCCGACCGCGCCGCCGAAAGCGTGGCGGCCGAGCAGAAAGGGACGGCGCCTGCCGCCCAAAAGACTGAGGAAGCCAATTAATATGCGGAACGCGCGTTTCGGACTTTATGCAGCGCTGCTGGCGTTGCCGCTGGCGGGCTGCGGGGCGCTCAAGGGCGACGGCGGACCCAAGACGCCGACGGTGGGCAATCGCGTCTCGATCCTGTCGAACGACAACAGCATCCAGGTCGATCCCGCCACAGCGGCGATCGCGGTCGTGCTGCCCGACCCGGTGGTGAACGCCGCCTGGGCGCAATCGGGCGGCAATGCGTCGAAATCGATGGGGCATCCGGCGCTCGGCGCGACGCGGGCTAGGCTTTGGGAAGCAAAGATCGCGGGCAGCACGAACAAACAGCGGCTCGCCTCGGCGCCGGTGGTTGCCGACAACCGGCTGTTCGTCGTCGACACCGACGCGGTCGTCTCCGCTTTCGCTGCCGACACCGGCGCGAAGCTGTGGAGCGCGGCGATCGGCAGCACGGGCAAGGATTTCAGGGATTCGCTGTTCGGCGGCGGCGCGAGCGTCGATGGCAATGTCGTCTATGCGACCAGCGGCGTGGGCGATGTCGCCGCACTCAATGCCGCCGACGGATCGGTGCTGTGGAAGGTGCGGCCCGCGGGGCCGCTGCGCGGCGCGCCGACGGTCGCGTTCGGCGGCGTCTATGTGATCAGCCAGGACAACCAGATTTTCGCGCTCAACGCCGCCGATGGCGCGGTGCAGTGGCAGGCGACGGCCTCGCTGGAGGCGGGCAGCGTGTTCGGCGCGGCCTCGCCCGCGGCGGGACAGGGCACGATCGTCGCCGGCTTTTCGTCGGGCGAGGTTCAGGCCTATCGTTACGAAAATGGCCGCGACCTTTGGGAAGACGCACTCGCGCGCACCTCGATGGCGCTGTCGGTGTCGACGCTGACCGACGTGGATGCCGATCCGGTGATCGACCGCGGCCGCGTCTTTGCGCTCGGCCAGGGCGGCCGCATGGCGAGCTATGAGCTCGTCACCGGGCAGCGGAGCTGGGAAATCTCGATCGCCGGTATTTCGACCCCCTATGTCGTCGGCGAATGGGTGTATGCGATGACCGACGATGGCAAATTGCTGTGCGTCGCGCGGTCGAGTGGCAAAGTTCGCTGGATTCAGCAGCTCGCGCGTTTCCGCGTCGAGACCGAGAAGAAAAAGAAGGACCCGATCCGCTGGACCGGGCCGATCCTGGCCGGCGGACGGTTGCTCGCGGTAAACAGCGAAGGGACGCTGGCGGAATTTTCGCCGGCCGACGGGTCGCTGCTCGCTTCGACCGAGTTCAAGACGTCACTGTCGCAGCCGCCGATCGTCGCGAACAACATCCTCTACATCCTCGCGGACGACGGGACGATCACCGCCTGGCGCTAAGACAAATAAATAGGGACTGGGTCCCTGTTTGCGGAGAAAACGAATGTCGCGACACGCGACGATCGCCATTGTCGGGCGCCCCAATGTGGGCAAATCGACGCTGTTCATCCGGCTGGTCGGCAAGCGCCTCGCGCTCGTCGACGACCAGCCGGGGGTTACGCGCGACCGGCGCGAAGGCGACGGAAAGCTTCTCGGCCTTGAATTTCGCATCGTCGATACGGCGGGGTTCGAGGATCATGACGCGGCGACCTTGCCCGGCCGGATGCGCGTGCAGACCGAAAAGGCGGTGCGCGAGGCCGACGCCGCGCTGTTCATGATCGACGGCCGCGCGGGGGTGACTCCGCTCGACGAGGAAATCGCGCGCTGGCTGCGCAGCGAGGACACGCCGATCATCCTTCTCGTCAACAAGGCCGAGGGGAAGCAGGGCGAAAACGGCCTGATGGAATCCTATTCGCTGGGTTTCGACAATCCGATCGCCCTCAGCGCCGAACATGGCGAAGGCGTCGTCGACCTGTTCGACGCGCTGCGCCCGATCGTCGAGGGGTTCGACGCCGCGGAAGCCGAAGTTCCGCCGCCGCCCGCCGAGGGCGATGAAGAGGATGAGGCGCCGCTCGGCCCGATGAAACTTGCGATCGTCGGCCGTCCGAATGCCGGCAAGTCGACGCTGATCAACCGCATGATCGGCGAGGACCGGCTGATCACGGGCCCCGAGGCCGGGATCATGCGCGATTCGATCCGGGTCGACTGGCAATGGGAAAAGGACGGCGAGGTCCACGAGATCCAGTTGTTCGACACCGCCGGGATGCGCAAGCGCGCCAAGGTGCAGGACAAGCTGGAAAAGCTCTCGGTCGCCGACGCCTTGCACGCCGTCGATTTTGCCGAGGTCGTCGTGCTGCTGCTCGACGCGACCAAGGGGCTGGAGGCCCAGGATCTGCGCATCGCCGACCGGGTGCTGCAGGAAGGCCGCGCGCTGAGCGGCGCGCTCAACAAGTGGGATATTGCCGAAGATCCCTCGTCGCTGTTCAACGGCGTCCGCGCCGCGCTCGACGATGGGCTCAGCCAGGTCAAGGGCGTGCCGGTGCTCAGCATTTCGGGGGCGACGGGCAAGGGGATCGACACGCTGGTGCGCGTCGCCTTCGAACAGCGCGCGATCTGGACGAACCGCGTCTCGACCGCCAGGCTCAACCGCTGGTTCGAAGGCGCGGTGACGTCGAACCCGCCACCCGCGCCGGGGGGCAAGCGCATCAAGCTGCGCTATATCACGCAGGCGCGCACCCGGCCGCCGACGTTTGTGGTCTTTGGTTCGCGTACCGACGCACTGCCGGGAAGCTATGAGCGGTATCTGGTCAACGGAATGCGCAAGGAACTGGGGTTTCAGGGGGTTCCCGTGCGGCTCAATTTCCGCAATTCGCGCAACCCCTATGACGAATGAGGCTGCGGCGCGGCTGGTCGATGCGCGCGGGATGCGCTGTCCCTGGCCGGCGCTCAGGCTCGCGCGCGCGATGCGCGATGCGGCCGAGGTCCTGTTGATCGCCGACGATCCCAACGCCGCCAGCGAAGTCGCCGCGCTCGCGGCCGAGCGTGGCTGGACGGTGACGGACGAGGGGGATGACGCGCGCGAAGGACGCTGGCGCGTCCGGCGCTGACCCGAAACGGGACGGCTTTGCCCGGCCCAAACCGCTTTCGTAACGTCTTTTTTACCGACTTTGCGGCATGGAACGGGCGGGACCACGACCGATTTGAACACCAAGGGACTAAAGCATTGGAAGAGATCCTGGTCGATTGGGATGAGTTTCGCGCGACGCGGACCCAATTGGGCGCCGCTTTTGTGCGCATTCTCGGCTATTTTCGCGAGGACGGCATCAAGTCGGTCGCCGCGATCGAGGAGGCGATGCGCGCGCGCGATCCGCGCGGACTCGTGATGCCCGCGCACACGCTGAAAAGCGAAGCGCGCCAATTCGGCGGCGAGCGGTTGGGCGCGCTTGCCGAGGACATCGAGATGTTCGCGCGCCACTGCGTCGAAAGCCAGACGAGTCCCGAGGAATATCTGCCGCGGGTCGTCGCGCTGCGCCCGCTGTTCGAAGAAACGCTCGCCGCGCTCGAACGCGAGGCCAATCCGCTTGTTCAAAGGCGGCCCGTGCGGTTCGGCCGCGCCGTCGGTTATTGACCGGCCGGGCGCTTCAGCGGGATCCCCGCTTTTTCATCGGCTGGACCTGCCAGCGCGACAGGCTGCGCCACAGCCATTCGAACGGGCCATATTGAAAGCGTTCGAGCCACGGCTTTGACCAGAGTAGCATCGCCGCCCACATGCCGATGCAAAAAAGATAGAGCGCGATCCGCGGCACGCTGCCGAACAGCGCAAGACCATAGCCGTAAAAGATCGTCGTCATCACGATGGACGTCATCAGATAGTTGGTGAACGCCATGCGTCCCGTCGCGGCGAGGCGCGCGCGGATCGCGGGGGAAAACCGGGTGCGGATCAGCCACATCATCAGCGCCGCCCAGCCGATCGCCATGACGACGTCGAACGGCACCGACAGCGCGATCACCGACCCAAACACCGCGACACCGCTGAAGCCCGCGCCATATTGATAGGCGGCGAGGAGAAGGAGCGGCGGGACGGCAATCGCGAAGCAGGTGATCGCCCAGCGACGATACCGTGCGCTTTCCCACGCGCCGGTGAGCATATGTGTCTTGAACAGCGCCATGCCGATCAGCATCAGCCCCATCGTTTCCCAGATGAAGAGCCCGATCGAGACGAACGGAAATGCCAGCATCTCGCCCGTGCGGTCGGCGACGATCGAGGCATAGCTGCCAAGATAATGCGCAACCTCGTCGGCATAGGCGGGGGATGCCGCGCCCATGTCGCGGTTCATCTGGTCGATGCCCTCGCGCATCGCCGCAGTCGCTTCGGGCGGCAGCCGTCCCGCCTCGGCGAGCGCCATCGTCGCCCAGCCCGATGTGAAAAGCAGGAAGCCGACGGCAAGGAAGGCAATGGCCCAGAGGATGAGCGCCTTCACCGAAAGATTGCGGAAGAAGAAGAGCAGCAGTCCGCATATCGCATAGAGGAACAGGATGTCGCCGAACCAGATCAGATAGAAATGGGCGAGACCGAAGACCGCGAGCCAGACCATGCGCGAATAATGCGCGCCAGCCGCGCTGCGGCCGGCCGCAGCCGCGCTCTCGATCACGAGCAGCGTGCTTGCGCCGAAGAGGATCGAAAATACGCCGCGCATCTTGGCGTCGATGAAGACAAAGCTGACGAACCAGGCCACCAGATCGGCGCTGCCCGGCGGCGCGGCGGCGGCGGGGTTGGCATAGCCCTGGAAAGGCAGTCCGAAGGCGAGGATATTCATCGCCAATATGCCCATCACCGCGATCCCGCGGATCGCATCGAGGCCTTCGTAGCGCGTCGGTACGGCTGTTGTCATCGCTTCACCCCCCCTCGATGTCAAAGCCAGCTGCTGATTTGTTCGAGCGGTTTTTTGCGCATCGCATATAGCGGCACGGTCGCGTCGTGGGCGGGATGTCCCGCGACGATCAGCATCACCGGCTTTTCATCGGCCGGGCGACCGCAAATCTCGCGCAGAAAACCCATCGGCGACGGCGTGTGGGTCAGCGTCGCGAGCCCCGCACCATGCAGCGCGGTGAGCAGCAGGCCGCAAGCGATGCCGACGCTTTCGGTGACATAATAATTCTGCCGCGTGTCGCCGGGCTCGATGCCGCCGCGGCGCTGCCCGAATACGACGATCAGCCAGGGCGCGACGTCGAGAAACGCTTTGTCCTCGTCGGTCCCGAGCGGTGCGAGGGCCTCCAGCCATTCCTGCCCTGCGCGGCTTGCGTAAAATTCGCGTTCTTCGGCTTCGGCGGCGAGGCGGATGCGGTGCTTGATGTCGGGGGAGGAAACCGCGGCGAAATGCCAGGGCTGGTGATTGGCCCCGCTCGGTGCGGTTCCGGCGGCGGCGATGGCGGCTTCGATCACCGCGCGCGGCACCGGCGAATCGCTGAACATCCGGCACGTACGCCGCGCGGCGATATGATCGCGAAACGCCTCGGCCGCCGCAATCCGCGCGGCGTCGGTCATGGGCGGAAGGGCCGTATAGCGCGTCGTTGCATGCGGTTTCATTCGCAACGGTCTATCGGCGAAACGCCCGCCACGCTACAGCAATCACCGGCTATTGACATTTATGTCAGTAATGCTATCTGGGCCGTAGAAGGATTCGCAAGAGAGGTTCCTATGACCAGCTTCCCGCTCTCCCATCCCGATCGCACCGACGGCGGCTTTCGCCCGCTCAAGGCCTGGCGCCATTTTCGCAAGCTGATCGCCGACAAGGAGGACACCGAACAGGTGTTCCACATCATCGAGGCGCTGCGCGACAAGCGTTTCGGAAAGGCGGCGGAGGCTTTTTTCGCGACCCCCGAAGGACAAAAGCAGCTCGCCGAGCGGCCCTATCTGCCCGCGATGCTCGACGACCATGATGCGCTGCGCAAGCTGCCCGAGGGCAGCGTCGGGCGCACCTATGTCGATTTCATGGAGCGCGAGGGACTGACCGCGCAGGGACTGGTCGACGAGTTCGACAAATTCCGTCGCGGCCAGCCGCGCTACGACGATATGATGGAACTTTACGGCAACCGGCTGCGCGATACGCACGACCTGTTCCACATTCTCACCGGCTATGGCCGCGACGCGCTCGGCGAACAATGCGTGCTCGCATTCTCCTACAGCCAGACGCCGAGCTGGGGAACGCTGTTCATCGCCTGGGCGGGGGCGCGCGAAATCCGCAAGGGCTTCGGCAATCGCTATCCGATCTATGCAGCGGTTCGCGAAGGTCAGCGTATCGGCCGCGCGGCGCAGCAGATCGCGCATCAGGACATCGCGGCGCTGCTCGCCGAACCGCTGGGCGCCGCGCGCGCGCGGTTGGGAATCGCCGAACCCGCGACCTATAAACGGGTGCACGCGATGATGCGCGCCGACGGTATCGATCCCTATGATCTGCTCGGCAATAAGGCGGCCGAGGCAGCGAACGCGCAAATCCCGCTCGCGCAGGCGGCCTGACCCGTCAGCCTTCGTTCTGAACCCTGGCGATCAGCGCCTGCGCGGCGGCGGGGTTGCGCACTTTCGCGCCCGATATGAAGAAGAGAAAGACATCGCGGTCGCCCCTGGCCCAGTCGAGCGCCCGCTTTGCCCACCTGTCGAGCGCCTTGGCGTCATAACCTGTTTCGATGTCTTCCTGCGACCGCTGGAGCCGTGCATAGGTGAAGTCGGCGGTCTGTTCGTCGATGCAGGGGAATTCGTCGCTGTCGGCGAACACCACCGCCATGTTCCGCTCGCGAAGCAGGTCGATGAACGCCTGATCGCGGAAACTTTCGTGGCGGACCTCGATCGCGTGGCGTAGCGGGAGGCCGTCCTGCGCGTCGGGCAACAGGTCGAGGAAGCCCGCAAAATCGTCGCGATCGAATTTTTTGGTCGCCATGAACTGCCAGTGGATCGGCCCGAGCCGGTCGCCGAGCCGCGTCAGGCCTTGGCCCAGGAATTTTTCGATCGAGGCGGCGCCCTCTTTCAATATCTTGCGATTGGTCGTGAAACGCGATGCCTTGACGCTGAACTTGAAACCGTCGGGCACCGACGCGGCCCAATTGGCGAAGCTTTCGGGCTTCTGGCTGCCATAATAGGTGCCGTTGATCTCGATGCCGGTCAGATGCTGGCCGGCATATTCGAGCTCGCGTTTCTGGGGATGTTTGGGTGGGTAAAAGGTGCCGCGCCACGGTTCGAAGGTCCACCCGCCGACGCCGATATGGATGGTCATGCCTTCAACACCTCCGTCATCCCGGCGAAGGCCGGGATCTCATCGTCGCGTTACGCCACACCGGCGAGATTCCGGCCTTCGCCGGAATGACGAGGTGGGGTTGTTACGCCAGCGCCGCGTCGGCCCCCATCAGCTTCGGGAAAAAGCCTTCATGCGCCTGGCGCAGCTCCGCGAGCGTCACCTGATGATCGCTCTCGGGAAGCTCGAACACGATGCGGTCCTTGATCGTGCGGCCGAGCGGGTCGACCGGCACGTCGGCGCGGTTCGCGGCGTCGAGGAAGTCGGCGAGGCAGGTGTCGCAGACGGTGACGAGATAGAGGCCCTGATCCTCGCCAAAGAAGCTTTCGGCGATGCCGAAGGGCTGTTCCTCGCTGACGAGCACGCCGATGTCGGACTTCAGCGCCATTTCGGCGAGCGCGACCGCGACGCCGCCGTCGGACACGTCGTGGCAGGCGGTAATCCAGCCGGCGTTGATGCTGGCGCGAATGAAGTCGCCGGTGCGCTTCTCGGCCTTGAGGTCGACCGGCGGCGGCGGGCCTTCCTCGCGCCCGTGGATTTCGCGTAGCCAGGCCGACTGGCCGAGGTGGCCCATGCGTTCGCCGACCGCGAGCACGATGTCGCCGGTCCGCTTGAAGCCGATGCCGACCGCTTTCGACAAATCGTCGATCACGCCGACGCCGCCGATCGCGGGGGTGGGCAGGATCGCGCTGCCGCCGCCAGTCGCCTTTGATTCATTATAAAGGCTGACGTTGCCCGAAACGATCGGATAGTCGAGCGCGCGGCACGCCGCGGCCATGCCGTCGAGGCAGCCGACGATCTGCCCCATGATTTCGGGACGCTGCGGATTCGCGAAGTTGAGGCAGTTGGTGATCGCGAGCGGGGTCGCGCCGACCGCGCTGATGTTGCGCCAGGTTTCGGCGACCGCCTGCTTGCCGCCCTCGAACGGATCGGCGTAGCAATAGCGCGGGGTGCAGTCGGTGCTCATCGCGAGCGCGCGGTTCGTGCCATGGATGCGGACGAGCGCGGCGTCGCCGCCGGTCTGCACGGTGTCGCCGCCGACCTGGCTGTCATATTGTTCCCAGATCCAGCGGCGGCTGGCGATGTCGGGGGTTCCCATCAAGGTCTTGAGGTCGGCCGCAACGTCGGCCGTTTCGGGAACGTCGGTGAGATCAGCCTGCTTTGGCGTCGGGACGTGCGGCCGGTCATAAAGCGGGGCGTCGTCGGCGAGCGGGGCGAGCGGAATGTCGCAGACGATCTCGCCCTTATGCTCCAGCACCATGCGCCCGGTATCGGTGACGGTGCCGATGACCGCGAAGTCGAGTTCCCATTTATGGAAGATCGCTTTCGCAAACTCTTCCTTGCCGGGCTTCAGGACCATGAGCATGCGTTCCTGCGACTCTGACAGCATCATTTCGTAAGCGGTCATGCCGGTTTCGCGTTGCGGCACATCGTCCATCTTCAAATGGATACCGACGCCGCCCTTCGACGCCATTTCGACCGACGAGCTGGTAAGGCCCGCGG
>JBGTUD010000054.1:0-13060 GCA_041939405.1 Sphingopyxis sp.
AACGATGGCCCCTTTGCTGGACAGGACGGAAAAAAGGTCACGGCCCGAAACATCTGGGACCGGCTGGAGCGAGAAGGTCGTGCCAATGTTTCCTTGCAGGTGTCTCAGACGGACAATAGTAAAATTTTCCATGTCACCGGACGCGGAGGAATGCAAATTGCAGTACTGATCGAACAAATGCGAGAACAGATTCAGAACATCGAGTAATTTATCAGCATGTATCATGCGATATAAAATATCTATAAAAGCCCGTTAGTTACGGGCTTTATTCATCTCATTCACTCCCACCTACTCAAATCTCATCGTTTTGATGCACCTTAGACGGTACCCACCATAAATATGGTACATACACTTTTGGTACAAGGTAGTCATTGAACGTGGGTATCAGCCAGGAAATAGAGAGAGCGGATCATATGAACGCGTTTCATAACGCAATGACCGCGCTCCAGTGCGATGCCTTGAATTCTCTTGTTTCAAGGTTATTTCGGCAATGCAAACGCCATCACCGCGTCGCCGCCTGAACTGCCAAGGCCGGTATGACCGCCTGCGGCAATGACTACGTATTGGCGTCCATCCTTGCCTTCGTAGACGCTGGGGGTGGCAATACCGCCAAACGGCAGTGTGGCGTGCCACAACTCGCGGCCGGTACGCAGATCAAACGCCCGTAGCGTGCGGTCGGCGGTGGCAGCGATAAAGATCAGGCCGCTGCGGGTCACCACCGAGCCGCCCATGTTCGGCACGCCGACTTGCAGCGGCACATGCGAGGAAATACCGAAGGGGCCGTTGTCGTAAGCGCTGCCCAGCGGATGGCGCCAGAGAAGCTTGCGGGTTTTCAGGTCGAGCGCGCTGAGCATGCCCCAGGGTGGTTGATTGCAAGGGATGGCCAATGGCGATAGGAATGGCGCTGCGCTGATGGCATAAGGCGTACCCAGCTGCGGGCCGCCGAAGTCACCGCCTTTGTTGCCTTGCTTACCGCTGGCCGAAACCTGGTCGCGCGGTGTCAGCTTGTTGATGATCGCCATGTAGTTGTTGTTCGCCACGACGATATGACGCAAAGGGTCGACCGACACGCCACCCCATTCGAAGACACCCGCCGAGCCGGGATACGCCAGTGAACCTTGCACCGATGGTGGCGTAAACGCGCCCTCGTAGCGCAACTCCTTGAAGCGGATGCGGCAATACAGCTGATCAAGCGGCGTAGCTCCCCACATGTCGCTTTCGCGCAACGTGGCTGGTGCAAACGTCGGCATATCAGTCTGGAAGGGCTGGGTAGGTGACAGGTGTTCGCCTGGCACAGCCCCTTGCGGCACCGGCCGCTCCTCGATGTGAGTCAGCGGGGCACCGCGGCGATCATGGCGGCGAACGGGAATAAGTGCCGCCCCAGGACGCTGACGATGATGGGCGGACCGATCGATACGCGCAAGGCGCCAACCGCGGTCAATCACCACGCGACGACGCGGCCCTATGCATGGTTCCAGGAAAATGTGATCGCGACCGTTCCGGCCTATTATCCGGGCGCGGGGCGCCGCGTCTATCCGGGCTTTCTGCAACTCGCCGGATTCATGTCGATGAACCTCGGCAATCATATGATGAGCCATTGGGAGATGTTCAAACATCTGGTCGACGGCGACGGCGAAAGCGCCGACAAGACCAAGGAATTTTACGACGAATATCGCGCCGTCTGTGACATGACCGCCGAATTTTATCTGCAAACGGTCGATGCCGTGTTCCAGCGGCACCTGCTTCCCAAGGGCGAGTTCGAACATCGCGGACAAAGGGTCGACATCGGGGCGATCGAGGACATTGCGATCCTGGCGATCGAGGGCGAGCGCGACGATATTTCTGGAATTGGCCAGACCAAGGCCGCGCTGACGCTGGCCAAAGGGCTGCCTGCGGAGCGGAAAAAATATCTGATGGCCAAGGGAGTCGGCCATTACGGCATTTTCAATGGCCGCAAATGGCGCGAGGAGATCGCGCCGGTCGTCGAGGACTGGATCCGCGCCCACGGGGGTTGATGCCGACGCGCCTCGCTGGCGCCATCTCCCGCCGTTGACGCGAGCCGTTCTCAGCGTTTGCGGCCGATATGCCCGGGCATCGTGGTACTGCGGGTGAGGCCGGGGCGCCACGTATCGGCTTTCGGCGGCGGAATGATCTGAAAATCGAGGCGGCTGTCCGCGGCAATGATCTGGCCTTCCTCCGCTGCGCGCAGCTGGGTCGTTTGAATCTTGCCGTCGGTCTGGATGCCAAAGCGCTTGCCCGCGACCCAGCGCACGGTTCCCGGCATCGGTTTGTGCCCCGGCAGGAATACCGTCATCCGCTCGCCGATCTGCAAAATATGTGGCGCTTGGCCGCCGATCCCGGTGAGCGAAATATTGCGCAGCGTCACGTCGAAGCGTCCGAGCCTCTGACAGTCGAGCGCGGCCTTTACCAGCCGCGATTGGCGCGGCTGGCGCTTTTCCTCGGGGGGCGGTGAGGCAGGGGCGGCCTCGGAATGGGGCATGCGCGACTCAATATTTGCCGCCCGATTCCCACCTCGGACGGTTTATCTTCTTGGTCCCACGCCGGTGTCTAAACGAAGAAGGTAAATTTTCCGATACGGCGAGCGCTCAGGGCCGCGCTGGCGGCAGCCCGCCGAAGGTGACGATGCTCTCGTTTCCGTTGGACGATACCGCCGCAACGCCGAAGAAATGATCGTCGACGATCACCCCCGGCAGCACCGCTTCGGTCGCGCTGTTCGATGCGATCAGGCGGCTGTCGGTCCAGTCGGTTCGGTCCGAACGTCGCCAGTAGAGGCGGTATGCCGCGGCATCCTTTACCGGCGTCCAGCGAATCGTCGTATCCGAGCTGACGGCGCCGTCGAGGCTGACGTCGTGGGGGGCGGGCGGCGCAGCGGCGAGTTCGCGCGCGAGCGCGACGTTGAGCGCGGTGACGCGCGCCAGATAGCCGAAGTCCATCTCGTCGACCGTATCGCCATATTTGCGGCCGTTTTCGGTGCGCAGATCCTGATGCTGGTGGTCATAATCCTCGATCCCGACGGTGAAGCGGATCGCGGGATAGCCAAGATCGAGCGCCGGTAGATGGTCGCCGCCGCGCCGGAACCGGTCGGGACGGCGGACGGCGAACACTTCGAGCCCGATGGCGGGGTTGTTCCGGCCCGCGCGAACCGCCGCCTTGGCCAGCGCGCGCGACGGGCCGTCATCTTCTCCCCCGATGCCGCGCCGCGCGAGCTGTGCCGCGAAGTCTTCGGACGCGCGGATGCCTTCGCTGAACACGCGGACGCGATTGTCGACGATCGCCCCGTCGGTGCCGCGGATGCCGCCGACGATGTCGTTGTTGAGCAGCGCCGCGACCTGCCAGTCCTGATCCTTGGCGTGGCGCGCAAGCAGGCGCCCTCCCCACAATCCCTGTTCCTCGCCTGACAGCAGCGCATAAACGATCGTCGCGCGATGCTTCTGCTTCGAAAGCAGGCGCGCCGCCTCGATCACCAGCGCGGTGCCAGATGCGTCGTCGTTGGCGCCCGGTGCGTCGTCAGTGAAATTCATCGGGTCGGAGACGCGGCTGTCGATATGACCCGCGATGATGATCACATGCGCGGGATCGCCGCTACCCTGCTGGATGGCGAGGACATTTTCGACGATCACCCCGTCCGGTGCCCGCGGGCCGTCGAAACGGTCGGCGATGCGCGTTACCGTCAGGCAGCTGCCGCACGCTTTTGAAATGCGATCGAATTCCGCCGCTCCCCAATTGCGCGCGGCCCCGATGCCGCGCTTGGGATCGGCGGCCGAGGACAGGGTGTGGCGCGTGCCAAAGGAAACCAGTTTTTCGACTGATGCTTTCAGCCGCGCGGGATCGGCGGCGGGGACGTCATCGCTGGCGCGGGCGGTGGCAGGCGCGGCGAACAGCAGCGCGGCGAACAGGCAGGATCTGATCATGCCGCGTCATGCCGCGGACGGCGCGCAAAGAAAAGCCCCCCTCCTCGAAAGGAGAGGGGCGTGAAAATGGCCTATCCGTTCAGGCCGGAGAAGCGAATGTCCTGCACCCGGCCATAGCGGACGTCGCAGCTGAATTTGCCGCGGTCATAATAGCCGCCGCGTCCCCAGCGGCCGCCATAGCCATCGCGAACGACGACGCGGCCCTTGACCCTGTAGCCGTCGCGCTTGCGGTCGATGCTCGTCACTTCGGTCACGTCGGTGCGGCCATAGCGGCGGCTGCCGCGTTCGACGGCGTTGACGCACTGGCTGACGGCACTGCGGCTGTTGCCATAGCGGCGATAATCATAGCCATAGCCGTAGCCGTAGCCGTAACGCGGATCGTCGTAGCGGCCGCGATACCGGTCGTCATAGCGGCCGTAACGATCATAACGGTCGTAGCGGTCATTGCCCGACGACAGGATCGCCGCGAGCCCGCCAAGCACGACGGCGCCGGCGATGATCTCGCCCGCACTGATCCCGTCATGGTCGCGATGATCGCGCGCCATTGCCGGGGTCGCGCTCATTGCCATTGCGCCGGCGGTGGCCGCACCAATTGCGGCCTTGGTCAGATGGAATTTGCTAGCCATGGTTCGGTCTCCTCAAACAAGCGCAGGCGGCATGTGCGGCCTGTTGAAGAGGGTTTAGCGATTCGGCCGTGACGCGGTGCTGAACCCGGCGCTTATCTGGGGTTCAGCCTCGGTTTCGCTGGCGTTCATCTTTGTAGGGAAGGGCACGCGAAAATGAAGGGCCCGCGACGGATACGCGGACGGGCACAATCACCAGGCTTTGCGGTCTCTTCAGCAGACGCAGCGCGGTTTCGCCTTGGGTTTCGGCTTCCACTTTTTCTTTGCTACATGGCGTTTGCGCACCGGCACATTTTCATAATAGGTGCGCGTGGTCGTTTCGACCGTTTCGGTGACTACCGGGGGGCCGTTGATGATCGTCGTCACGACGACCCCCGGCGTGTACCAGCCATATCCGTAACCATGGCCATAACCATATCCGTGGCGATAGGTCGTGCCATAACCGCCCGGATAATGGCCGCCACGATAAGCGCCGCGGCTCGCCCACCATTGTTCGCATTTCTTCTTGTCTTCGGCGTTGCCGATCGCGCTGCCTGCGAGTGCGCCAAGCCCGCCGCCGATGAGCGTGCCTTCGGTGCGGCTGCCGCGTCCGGCGATGCGGTTGCCGGCGATGCCCCCCACGACAGCGCCGACAACCGCGCCGCCGACTGTGCCCCCCCGGCCACAGCGGCGTTCCATTTCGGTGTCATAATGCGGATCAAGGCCGCCCTGATGCCAGGAATAGCCATAGGACGGCGGCGGATAGGGAGCGCCATGGCCCTCGACCGTCCCTTCGTAACGGCCCTCATACCGGCGGCCGTCGCGCGTTTCATAGGTGCCGTCCCAGGTGCCGGTCCACCGGCCCTCGGCGTCATAGCCGCTGACGCGGCGATATTCGGCTTCGCTCGGCACGCGGTCGGGATAGCCCGTGTAGACGCGCACGTCGGGATCGGCGGGCAGACCATAATCAAGCGCGGGCTGTTCGGCACCGACGCGCCCCGCGATCAGTAGCGACCCAGCGGCCAGACCCAGCAACAAAAGCGTGCGCATGTCAAACTCCCCGTTCCCTGGCGCGAACCGATTGGTTAACAACTTGTTAGCAAAAAAGACGCGGAGTCGCGAATCCGTTAACCCTGAAAGGGGCGTCCCGATTTGGGGCATTTGCAGCAGACGTCAGGAAATGCAGGGCGATGGCGACTTGGCGCAGCGACCCGGCAATCGGTGCTGGCTGGGTTTGGTAAGGAAATAACTTATATTCGGTACGCTCAGACCGCGGTGCTTTGCCTTGTTATCAGCCGGGTCGGCAGAACGCGGCGTTCGGCCTCGCCGCCATCGATACGGCGAAGCAGCGCATCGACGAGAAGCTCTCCTGCGCCTTTCATATCCTGCATCACCGTCGTCAGCGTCGGCGACGTCAGGCTGGCCGCGGGAATATCGTCAAAGCCGACGATGGCCACATCGTGCGGCATCCTTATCCCCGCTTCGGCAAGCGCGCGCATCGCGCCGATCGCGATCAGGTCGCTCGCGGCAAAGATTGCGTCGAAGCGCGTGCGTGCACCGAGCAGCGAGACGGCGGCGGCATGACCCGATGCTTCCGACGATATCGCGTCGTGCTGCAGCGCCGGATCGGGTGCGATTCCCGCGGCACGCATCGCGCGGCAGAGGCCGCGATAGCGGTCGTTGAACTCGGGCGCATGATCCGACGCATCGCCAAGGAAAGCGATACGCCGCCGCCCGATCTCGATCAGATGCGCGCCCGCCTGTTCGCCCGCGCCGATATTGTCGGAGCCGACCGTCAGGCCGATGTCGTCTTCCGACACCGACCCCCAGCGCACGAATTTGGTGTCCATTTCGACCAGATGCTCCAGCTTCTCGCGGTAAAGCTGATAGTCGCCATAGCCCAGCAGGATAATGCCATCGGACCGGTGGCTGTCCTGATAGGCAACGTGCCAGTCGTTGTGCATCTGCTGGAAACTGATGAGCAGATCATAGCCGCGGAGAGCGCATTGGCGCGTGATCGATCCCAGCATCGACAGGAAAAAGGGGTTGATCATCGATTCGTCGGGCGTCGGATCTTCGAAGAAAAGCAGTGCCAGCGTGTGCGTACGCTGCGAGCGCAGGCTCGATGCGTTCTTGTCGACGGTATAGTTGAGCTCGCGCGCAATCCGCTCGATATTCGCGCGCGTCGCGGCGCTCACCGACTTGCTGCCGCGCAGCGCACGCGACACCGTGGGCTGCGAGACTCCCGCCAGATAGGCGATGTCGAAGCTGGTCGGCTTGGCCGAGGGCGGGCGCCCCATGCTCCTCTCCTGCGTCAGCCGCCCCGTCGGGCGGTCCATCGTGCCCTTCGAATTTAGCGGCTGGCAGGGGCGGCGCAATGGCCGGTGTAGCCAGCGGCGCCAGGGCGGCGGCACTGTGACATTTTGGCGACAGCAAATTTGGGTTCGATTCGAATTGTTCTTTCGATCCAGGGCGATAAGCTTAAGTTCGCCGAACAGGGAGGATATGATGAAGCAGCCCATGACCGCTTTGGCCTTGGCCGTCGCGCTCGTTGCTCCGGCCAGCGAGGCGAAGCAGCCGCTGCGGTTGTCGCCGTCGTCGAAATGGCACGTCAACTATGCGCCGGACAGCTGCCGCCTCGCGCGATCGTTCGGCACCGGCGACGACGAGGTGTTGCTGCTGCTCGACCGGTTTCAGCCGGGGCCGCGGGTGCATATTACGCTTGTGGGCGAGCCGCTCAAGGTTCGCAGCGACAATCGGCGTATCACGCTGCGTTTCGGGCCGAACGATCCGCCCTTCGACAAGCAGTTCGCCCCCGCGACGGTCGAGGGCGGCCGGGCGGCGCTCGTGCTCAGCGGCGGGCTGTATATCGCAGGCTATGATCCTTCCTGGGCAGCGATGGAGGGCGAAGACGACGGGACGCGGCCTTTGCCGACGGTCGATCCCGCGCTCTATGGCGCGATCCGGGAGCTTGAGCTTCGCATTCCGGGCAAGCAGGCGGTGGTGCTCGAAACCGGGTCGATGCTCGACGCCGAACGCGCGCTCGCCGCCTGCACCGACGACCTCTTGCGCGGCTGGAACATCGATATCGCTGCGCACCGGACGTTGTCGCGCCGTGTCGCGCCCGTCGGCAGCCCCGGGAAATGGATGAACAGCAGCGACTATCCCGCCGATATGTGGGTCCGGGGCAATCAGGCACTGGTGTTCTTCCGGCTCGTCGTCGATGCCGAAGGCAGGCCAGCGAGCTGTCATATCCAGCAATCGACGCGGCCGCAGGCGTTCGACGACGCTGTGTGCAACGGGATTATGAAACGCGCCAGCTTCACCCCCGCGCTCGACGCGGCGGGCAGACCCATCGCCTCCTATTATCTGAACAGCGTCCGTTTCAAAATGTAGGCGCGCCGCGGCTTCAGCCCGGCTTGCGGAACCGCAGCGCGAACTGGTCGGTCTTGCCGCGGATGCCCTCGTCAAAAACATTGGCCGTTCGCGGATCGTCCGCGCGCGCGTAAAGATCGCTTTCGGCTTCGAGCGTAAAGCCTGCCGCGGTCAGCGCCGCGACCACCGCCGCCTTGTCGATCCGGTGCAGGCCGTCGGCCGCCGTCGTTCCGCTGCCGTCGGCGGCGCTATGGTCGACGACGATCAGCGTGCCCCCGGGTTTGAGCGCGGCGAACAGCGCGGCGCTCGCTCTTGCGCCCGTATCTTCGGCAAAGGGCTTCAGGTACAGGTCGTGGAAATTCTGGACCGTGATGATCGTATCGAGCGGTTCGGGAAAGGCAGGCGCGGCGAACGGTCCGCCAACCGCATCGACATTGTCATAGGCGGCATCGACCGCGGCCTGATCGTCGCCATATTGCTTGCGAAACGCGATGAACTCGGCGGGCTGGAAACCGTAAACCTTGCCCGCGGGGCCGACTGCGGCGGAGAGCAGGCGCGTGACATAGCCGCCGCCCATCACAAAGTCGCCGACCTTTTCGCCCGGCTCGATCCCGGCGAATGCCAGCAGCTCGGCGGGTTTGCGTGCCGCGTCGCGTTCGCGATCGGCGGCGGGTCGCGCCGGGTCGGCAAGCACGACCTGATAGTTTGGAGTGGGCTTTGTGGCGGCGAGCGGGGTCGCCGACAGGGCCAGCAGCAGCGCGAGGGTTAGCGAACGGACCATGGCATCGACTCCCGTACCGTATAGTGTCGGTATAACAGTATCGCGGGACCGATGCCCGTTTATTTGCATATCGCGATTTTGATGATAGGTTTCTTCGTGAAACTAAAAAATCGAGCCAAAGAGAAACGGGAGAGTGGACATGCATGATCTGGTAATTCGTGGTGGCACCGTCGTCGATGGATCGGGCGGTCAGCCTTTTGTCGCCGACGTCGCGATCGATGGCGACCGCATCGTCGCGGTGGGCGCGAACCTTGGCGCCGGGCGCGAGGAGATCGATGCGGCGGGGCAGATCGTCACGCCCGGCTTCGTTGACGTTCACACCCATTATGACGGGCAGGCGACGTGGGACGCCGAAATGGCGCCGTCGAGCTGGCACGGCGTCACCACCGTCGTGATGGGCAATTGCGGTGTCGGCTTTGCGCCCGCCAAGCCCGACCGCCACGACTGGCTGATCAGCCTGATGGAAGGGGTCGAGGACATCCCCGGCACCGCGCTGGCCGAAGGCATGAGCTGGGATTGGGAAACCTTCCCCGAATATATGGACGCGCTGGAAAAATTGCCGCGCACGGTCGATGTCGCGTGCCACGTCCCACACGGCGCGGTGCGCGCCTATGTGCTCGGCGACCGCGAAAAGCCCGGCGCGATCCCGACCAAGGAGGACATCGCCGAAATGTCGCGCATCGTCGAGGAAGGCGTGCGCGCGGGCGCACTGGGTTTCTCGACCAGCCGCACCGTGCTGCACAAATCGGTCGACGGCGAACTCGTCCCCGGCACCACCGCGACGGCAGAGGAGTTGATCGCGATCGGCCGTGCGATGGGGCGCGTCGGTTATGGCGTGTTCGAGATGGCGAGCGACCTGAAGCGCGAGTGGAACGAATTTCAATGGATGGGCGATCTCAGCCGCGAAACGGGCTTGCCCGTCACCTTTGCAGCGCTCCAGTCGATCGCGAAGGAGCTGCCGCTGGAAGAGCAGATCGCGGAAATGCGGCGACAGAATAGGGCCGGGGCGAATATCGTCGCGCAGATCGCGCTGCGCGGCAATGGCGTGATCATGGCGTGGCAGGGGACGGTGCATCCGTTCCGTTTCAAGCCCGCGTGGAACGAGATCGAGGGCCTGCCCTGGGAGCAGCAGCTTGCGCGGCTGAAGGAGCCGGCGTTCAAGGCGCGGATGATCGAGGAAGAGAATGTCTGGCCCGAAAGCGACATCATCGATTTTCTGAAAATCGTGGCGCTCGGCTGGCCGGTGCAGTTCGAAATGGACCCCGATTTCAACTATGAGCCCAGCATGGACGAAAGCATCGCCGCGCGCGCGGCGGCAGCGGGCGTCGCGCCGGCCGAATATGCCTATGATCTCTTGATGAAGGACGACGGCAAGGGCTTCATCTATTTCCCCATCCTCAACTACCGCGACGGCAACCTCAATTTCCTGGAGGATCTCCAGGCGGCCGACGATACGGTGAACAGCCTGTCCGATGGCGGCGCGCATTGCGGGACGATCTGCGACGCCGCTTCGCCGACTTTCATGCTCCAGCATTGGGTGCGCGACCGCAAGGGCCACCGCATCGCGCTCGAACATGCGGTGAAGCGCCAGTGCCGCGATACCGCGATGCTCTATGGCCTCGAAGACCGCGGGCTGATCGCGCCGGGCTATCTCGCCGATCTGAACGTCATCGATATGGAACGGCTGAAGCTCGGCAAGCCGTGGCTCGCCTTCGATCTGCCCGCGGGCGGCAAGCGCCTGCTGCAAAAGGCCGAGGGCTATGTGGCGACGGTGAAGTCGGGGGTCGTGACGTTCAGGGACGGCGCCATGCAGGGGCCGACGCCCGGCGGCGTGATCCGCGGGCCGCAGCGCGTCGAAATGGCGATGGCGGCGGAGTAGCAGTTCGTCATCCCGGCGAAGGCCGGAATCTCGCCGTCACATTCTGACGCACTGTGGAGATCCCGGCCTTCGCCGGGATGGCGGCAATTGTGCAGATAATGGTGGTCGTCAGCGCGCCACCAAATCCGACGGCAAGGTGGGCTCGCTGACGATCTGTTCCATGCGTCGCCACATTTCCTCGCGGCTTGGCTTGCCGCGTTCGACATGCGCGCGGACCATCGCTTCGCCGAGACCATAGTTGATCACATAGCTGCGATACTGGTCGGTAAAGCTCACCGATTGTTCGGCGCGCTTTGCCGACACCAGGAGATATTTCTGCGTCAGCGTCACCGCCGTCGGCCGGTCGATCTCGCCGTCCAGATATTGCTGCGCGATGGTGAGCCGCGCGCCCGACGCGCGCTTGATCGCTTTCAGAAGCTGCCAGTAACGATCGTCCGAAGGCACGGCGATCCCGGCAATCGGCATCAACACGTCGCGCTCGGTCGCCGCCTTGGCTTCGCCCGGAAAGGACAGGTCGATGCCGTAATTGGCGCTGCCTTCGGCGATCAGGCTTTGCGGGCTGTACAGCGGATAGACGCTGAACTCGGCCCAGCCGCGTTCCTTCACCAGCTTTTCCTCAAGCTTCATGTTGAGAAGGTGGTGGCCGGGATAGCCCTCGTGACAGCCAAGGTCGAGCGCGCGCGACAGGCGGATCGGCAGGTCGGTGTTGACCTGGATCAGGCTGTGATAGGCCCCCTGGTAATAATTATAGCCGCTCCAGCTTTTGCCCGTGACAAATTCGAGCCGGAAGCTTTCGTCGGCGGGCATCGCGATATGCGCCATGCTGCGCCCGCGGCAGCGCGCAATCGCTGCCTCGAAGGTGGGTTGCAGCCGGTCCTTGGGAATGGTGAAGGCGTCGAGATAGGCCTCGACCCGGTCGGCGAGCGCGCCTTCGCCCGGGACGAGCGCCGCGATCTTCGTCAATTCGGCGTCATAGCTGGCAAGCGGCTTCAGCTGCGGTCGCACGCCGAACAGCCGTTCGGCCTCGTCCGCAAAAGCGAAGCGCGTCCCCTCCATCATCATCAGCCGCGTTTCGGCGGCGCGAAGCTGCGCGCGCAGAAAGGCTGCGCGCCGTTTGGCGAGCGGGTCGGTGAGGGCTCTTGCGGTGCGATCGGTTTCGGCCATCAGCGCGCGGGTCGCGGCAAGCAGCGCGCCCTTTTCACGCGGCGCTGCTTCGGCTGCCGCCTTGATCGTGGCCGGTCCGTAATAGGCGTCGATATAGCCGGGCTCGTGCGTCCCGATTTCGAGCGACAGGCGAAGATAGGAGGCGGCGATCGCGTCGAGCGCTGCGGCGTCTGCGGCGGCGCGGCGGACGTCGAGCGCGGCGACGCCGACATCCGCCGGCGGCGCTTTCGACGCGCCGGCCGCGCATCCGGCAAGCAAGGTGGCCGCAATCGCCAGGACGGGGAACGCGTTTTTCATGGTGCCGGGCCTAGCGTGCCGCTTCGGACGTGTCGTGCACGTCGCCGTCGGCCGCTATTTCGCCGTTCGATGCCGTTTCTGCCGTTGCATGTTCGGGATGCGGCGGCGCGAAACGCAGCACGGCGAACCCGACCAGCGCGGCGGCAAGCGACCCCATCAGAATGCCGATCTTCGCTTCCTCGATCAACAGCGCGTTGCCGGGGAAGGCGAGGCCGCCGATGAACAGGCTCATCGTAAAGCCGATGCCGCACAGCATCGCCACGCCATACACCTGGAGCCAGGTCGCCCCGCGCAGCCGCCCCGCGATACCAAGCTTCACCGCCAGCCAGACGCTGCCGAAAATGCCGAGCTGCTTGCCGAAGAACAGGCCCGCGGCAATGCCGAGCGGCAGCGGCGCGAAAATCTGGTCGAGGCCCAGCGCGCGCATGTCGACCCCGGCATTGGCGAAGCCGAACAGCGGGACGATCGCAAAAGCGACCGAAGGGTGCAGCGCATGTTCGAGCCGGTGGAGCGGCGACGTCTGGCTGTCGGGCGCGCCGATCGTACGTTCGAACGGGATGGTCATCGCCGCGAGCACCCCGGCGATCGTCGCATGGACGCCCGACAGCAGCATCGCATACCAGAGCAGCAGGAACAGCATCATATAGACGAGCAGGCTCTTTACCCCGCTGCGGTTGCACGCGAACATGACGGCAAAGATCGCCGCCGCGGCACCAAGCGCGAGCAGGTTGATCTTGGCCGTATAGAAAAGCGCAATGATCGCGACCGCGCCCATGTCGTCGACGATCGCGACGGTGACGAGAAACAGCTTGAGCGAGGTCGGCGCGCGTTTGCCGAGCAGCGCGAGCACGCCCATGGCAAAGGCGATGTCGGTTGCCGCGGGGATGGCCCACCCCTGTGCCAGCCCCGGCTCGCCGCCGACGAAGAACATGTAAAGCGCGGCGGGCACCGCCATGCCGGCGGCCGCGGCGATGAAGGGCAGGCGCCGGCGGTCCCAGCTGGCCAGCCGTCCGTCCACGAACTCGCGCTT
>JBGTUD010000055.1:0-13053 GCA_041939405.1 Sphingopyxis sp.
GCGGACGTCCCGACCAGGAAAATCTGTTCGGGATCGCCTCCGAAGGCCCCGATCTCCTGGTGGAGCCAGTCGATCGCCAAACCGACATCCTCGCCGCCCGATGGCCATTTATGCTCTGGCGCCAGCCGATAGTTCATGACGGCACCGATCATCCCGGCGTCCGCCGCCATGCGACCGACATTGGCGTTCAGCCAGCGGTCACCGTCCCCCTTGTCCCCATGAACAAAGCCGCCCCCATGGACGAAGAGCAGGACCGGAACCGGTCGATCGCGATCGCCCGTCCCATATAAATCGAGACGGTGCCGCGGGTGCGCGCCATAGGCCATGTCGGTTGCGCGCGCCGCTATCCTGCCCGACAACTGAACCTGTGCAGGGTCGAACAGATGCGTGCAGCTTTCGAGCACGTCGGGCCCGAGGCGATTTCCAATCGCCGCCAACGCAGCCGTTTCCTCATCCGACAACATCAACGCCTCTCCCTCAAAGCTTCCTATGCAGCATAAACGACGGGGACCGGCAGGTTACCCGCTCTCGGCTGCAATGAGCTGGGCAAGACGGCGGCGCGCCAACACGGCGGCCTTGTCGATCGGCAATAACGCCGGTCGTAGCGCCATGATCTCGGATTCGCCGAGCATCGCCTGCTGCGCGTCGATCATTGGCTTGTCTTCGGTCAGAAACGCATTCGAGAGTGCGCCGAAGAAACGATCGAACAGCGCCTGATCGGCGACGTCGCGCCGTATCGAGCCGGTAAAGAAATAGTGCGCGCTGCGTTCGGTCTCGGGCGTGAAGAAATGGAGGCTCTGCGAGCCCGTCTGTTGAAACTCGCTACCCGCGGCGTGATCGACCCGAACCGAGAGCAGGAGATTGGACGGCGCGCGCCACTCCACCTCTAAGGTCCGGTCGACTGCGCGCTCCCCCGCGCGATAAACGGCCGCCAATCCCGCCGGCAATTTCTCATCGGTCATTTTTCGTGTCGCGACGATTGCGTCGTCGGCCTGCGAGACCTCCACCTTCGCCTGACTGACCCTCGGCGTTCCGAGGCCGGGATGCAGGAATTCGACGTGGCTGAGGTCAAGGATATTGTCGACCATCAGTTCATAATGGGCCGCACCGTGCAAATAGCCGCGACCGACGAAATGCTCGCTTTCGTCGAGGCACTCGAAACGGGGCACCGCAACGCCCTCGGCCATCGCGGCGTCGCCCATCCATATCCACAGGACGCCCTGGCTCTCCTGAACCTTGTAGGTCGGTACCGAAAGAGCGCGAACGGCCTTGTCGTCGCCATGCGGGTTATGGACGCACTGCCCTGCGGCATTGAATCCCAGGCCGTGGTAACCGCAACGCACCTGCCCATTCTCGAGCCGGCCCCGGTGCAGTGGCGCGAAGCGGTGCGGACACCGATCGCCCATTGCGACCGCAACCCCGGCCGCGTCGCGAAAGAGCAATACCGGCTCGCCGAGCAGGCGGCGGCCGAGGAGCGCGCCATCATCGATTTCGCCCGACCAGCCCGCAGCATACCAGATGTTCTTCAAATATGGTTCGCTGCCCACTTGCCTCTCTCCTACTTCCCGGACTCCGGCCTATGACGCGTCGACAATCCGGTTCCGCAGCGTGCCGACCGGGCCGATGTCCACTTCGACAAGATCCCCCGCCTTCATCCAGAGCGGAGGCGTCCGCTTCGCGCCGACGCCGCCAGGCGTCCCTGTAGCGATGACGTCACCCGGCGAAAGCGGGGTGAAAGCCGAAATATAGGCGATGATCCGAGCGATGGGAAAGATCATGTCGCCGATCGGCTGATCCTGGACGGTTTCGCCGTTGAGACGGGTCGTTACGCGAACCTCGGACAACTCGCCGACTTCGTCGCGAGTCACCATATAGGGGCCGAGCGCCCCGGTCGCTGGGAAATTCTTGCCGGGCGTGAACTGGGTGGTATGCCATTGCCAGTCGCGTACCGACGCATCGTTGAAGCAGGCAAATCCGGCTATGTGTCGAAGCGCTTCTGCCTCGGGGATGGCTCGGCCGCCCGTGCCGACGATCACCGCCAGCTCGCCTTCATAATCGAGGTCGGTCGACACCTTCGGCCTCAGGATGGGCTGGCCGTCGCCCACCAGCGTGTCTGCGAAGCGCGTAAAAATGGACGGATGTTCCACTTTCGCCCGTCCCGTTTCCTGGCGGTGCGTTTCGTAATTGTGGCCAACGCAGAATATCTTCCCCGGGTTCGGAACGACCGGCAGGAGGATCACGTCCGCCATCGGGTGACGAGCCCCGTCGGCAAGGCGGTCGAGAACTCCGCGGGCGATTGCTGACTTCAGGTCCTCCGGAGCACCGGGTCCGGCGCCGAGTTCGACGATATGATCGCCCATATGGCGCCCGTATGAAGCGACCCCGTCGGGCCTCCGAAAGCTGCAAAATTTCATGATGCGATTTCCTTCTCTAATTGGTTCGCACGCCCTGGCGATCCGCGGCGCGGGGGAGCCGATGGCCACCGCTGCCAGCCCCTGGAGCATAGCGCGGCGCGTCGGTCCCATCGCCGCGCTCAGCGTTCGTCGGCGATAAATCGAAAGCGCTCCTCGGCGACGCGCAACGCGGCGCTATCCTTGTCCGACAGTCCCCATTGGTCGATCCGCCCTTCGGGCCAGGTCCAATCTGCGGGTGAACCGACGCGATAGTCGTCCGGCACCTTTTCGACGGCGGTGGAGAACTCGACCACCGCCCCGAAGGGAGCAATGAAATAAGCGAAGGCATTATCGCCGGGACCGTGCCTTCCGGGGCCCCAGGATGGCTGGAGCCGATGATCGCGCAACCGTCCGATACCGCGCATAACGGCGTCCAGATCCTGCATTTCGAATGCGATATGGTTGAGCGAACTGAAGCCTGCGCGCGCGAAAGCTGTACTGTGATGCGAGTCGTTGCAGCGAACGAACACCATGCCTTTCGTTCGATCGGACACGCGAAAGCCGAGGGCCTTCTCCACTATCGCGCCGCTGGCTTCGGCATCCGCAGCGTTGAGCACAACATGGGTCAGTTGCACGGGGAGGTCCCGCCCTTCGAGCGGCTCCACGCTTGCCCCTCCGGACAGGAAACGAAAATGTTCGCCTTCGGGCAGCGTCACAATGATCCCCTCGCCGCCTCCGGGCTCTGACGAGACGGTTTCGCGGACGCGAAGGCCTGCCGATGTGGCAGTCGCCCTGATGCGATCGACGTCTGCCTCCGAACAGCGGAACGTGATGCTCAGCACGGCCTCGGGGCCGGGCTCGATCGCGACGAGATAGGGCAAGGGGCCGGACCCCCGAAGATATCGCGCCGGCCCCTCCGACCGCGTTTCGGCCATGCCCCAAATATCGACGAGGAAATGTGTCGCGGACTCGGGATCCGGCATCCGAAGTTCAATGCTCTGCAATTTCATGGCTTCGCTCCCAGGGTCAGCCCGATCGATGCGGCGGCCGCCAACGCGCAGGCTTCATCCGCGTCCCCGGTATCGCCGCTGATGCCAATGGCCCCTATCACTGCACCGCTGTCGTCTTTCAGGATCACGCCGCCGGGGGACAATGCAAGCTGCCCGCCCGTCGCCACCGCAACGCTGGTAAAAAAGACCGGGTTCGAGGCCGCACGCGCCGCGATTTCGCGTGTATCGCAGCCCATACCGAGCGCGCCCATCGCCTTCGCGCGAGCAATGTCATGGCGAAATAGGCTCGCGCCATCCTCGCGGCGAAATGCGATCGGATGCCCGCCGGGGTCCAGCACTATCGCTGCCAGCGGCTTAAGGCTCCGTTCCCGGGCGATCGAGAGCACGGCTTCGACAAGCGCGGCCGCCTGATCTGAGGTGATGCTCATGCCGCCACCTCCGCAATCGCTGCGGGACGGTGCAGATGATGCGCCAGACTGGCCAGCAGGGCACCCACATCATCCGATCGGCCGAACACATAAAAGTCCGGGCGCACCAGCACGGCCCTTGCGTCGCGCGACGCAAGCCACGCGCCAATCGCGCCGTCGTCGTCGAGTTTGCTGACGTCGACCACCGCGATGTTGACCCCGGAAAAACCGGCTTCGACCAGGCCTTGCGCCTCGCGCGCCGCCGCTGCATCGGCGGCGAAGAGCCGCCAACCGTTGCCGACGACGTCGTCGAGAAGGCGGCGCCCATCCGGTGTCGCGACATAAGGCTGGATAAAGCGCTCGGCAGGGCCCATCGCCTCACCTGCCACAACCCCGTCCCTGATTGGCGGGATCAGGTCACCCGCCGTGCTATGCGCGGTCTGCCGGGCGGCGGCCGCGCGCATTTCAAGATCGCGCCTTCTCGCCGCCTCGGGGTCGAGCACGCAAATATATCGTCCCGCCTCGACCGCCGCCGCGATGACGGCGCGCACGTGCGGATCGCGTTCGCGCTGATATGTATCCAGCAAATCTTCGGAAGCGGCGCCCCGTGCGACCATGGCCATCTTCCAGGCAAGGTTCGCCACGTCTCGCATCCCGTGGCACATGCCCTGGCCAAAGAATGGCGGCGTCTGGTGCGCGGCGTCCCCGGCGAGGAATATACCGCCTGCCTTCCAGCGTTCCGCGACGAGCCCGTGAAAGCGGTAAGTCGCGGCGCGAATGATGCGATGCCCCACCCCTTTGAGCCACGGTGCCACAAGTTCCGCAACCTTTTCCGGTTTCATCATATCGCCATCGTCTTCGCCGGGCAGCAACATGAACTCCCACCGCCGGTGGTTGCCACGCCCCGGAACGATCGTCGCAGGCCGTTCAGGGTCGCACATCATGACCGAGAGCTTCTGGAGGTCGGCACCCGCCGGAACACCGGAAAGGTCGGGAAAATGCAGCGGTGCGTCGACCTCGGCGTCAACGACGAGCCAGGGCTCCTCAAATTCGAGATCGTCCAGACGGATGCCGAGACATTTGCGAACCGTGCTGCGGGCGCCGTCGGACGCGATGACCCACCGCGCCTTTGCCTCGCTTCGTTCGTCCCCAGAGGCCAATTGAAGGCGGACGTGATCGGGCTTTTGCTCCAGTCCGATCAATTCGGTTCCCAGCCGAAGCTCCACATTCGGATAAGCACCCAGCGCCGAGCGCAATTCGGCCTCCAGTTCGGGCTGGTAGAAGAAATAATCGTTCGACCACCCGAATGGCCGCGGCCTGCCCACGGTCCCCATGTACCGAATGACGCCATGATCGGCGCCAATATGCAGATGGCCCTCGGTGTCGCGCATTGCCGGCGCCAAGCGGTCGATAACGCCGGCCGCCTGGAAAAGGCGCATCATTTCATGATCCAGATGAACGGCGCGCGGCAGCGGAAAGGGATCATTTTCCCGCTCCAATGCCAGAATTTTCAAACCCTCGCGGCCGAGGAGGTTCGCTGCAAGCGCGCCAACAGGCCCGCAGCCGATGATTGCCACGTCGTACATGGAGCTACCTCAGGCCGTCTCGCGAAGCTCGGCGGGCGCCTTGTAGAGGCGCCCCTCCTGCATGATCATCACGATGCGCGACTTGTCCTGCAGAATGCGGACATCCTGGCTCGGATCGCCGTCGACCAGGAGGAGGTCGGCTATATATCCTGGCGCGACGAGTCCGAGTTCGCCGCCCATTCCCATGATTTCGCCGCCAAGCTTCGTCGCTGCAACGAGCGCTTCGGCGGGTGTGTAGCCGAAATGGGTGACGAAATGTTCGAGATCACGGGCATTGCAGCCATTCGGGTTGAACGGAAAGCCATAGTCGCCGCCGATCAGTACCCGGATACCGCGACGTTTAAGCTCCGGAACGAGCTCGCTGTCGAGCGCCAGAACCTCGGCGGCATTCGCTTTCATCCCGCTCATGTCGATGTGCGGCGGTGGCATGGCTTCGAGTGCGGCTATCTGGACGCCGACTGCCGGCGCATAAAATATCTCTTCCTTGTGCGCCTCCATCATGTCGATGGTCGCTGCGTCGGCCCACGAACAATGATAGACAACGCGCACACCGTGCCGAAGCGCCATCTGAATGGCTTCGGGCATATAGGTGTGGGCAGCCAGCCAAAGTCCATGCTCACGCGCAGCCTTGCCCGCAGCCGCAACTTCCTCTTCGGTGCACTCGAGATGTTGCGAGGCGCCGGGTTTGAGCGCACTTTCTCCCGAGATCACGAGCTTGACCGACTTGACCCCGCTTTCCTTGCAATATCCGACGAATTTGCGCATCGCGTCGGGACCGCGGCCATGGAAGACGTCCCCGGTTGCAAGACCCTCATCACCCTCCGGACTGCGCTCGAGCGTCGAGGGAACGAGGCGCGGACCCGGCGTCCGGCCCGCCGCAATCTCGGCGGCAAGTTCGACCTCGATCCCGTCGCTCAGGGCACCCGCCGAATAGGCGCTCGTGAAGCCGTGATCGAGAAGGATGCGGGCGTTGCGCCAAGTCGCCTCGCGAAGCTCTTCCGGAGGCAGAACAAATTCGTGATAAATTTTTTCGACCGACGATCCCCACGACAAGTGGGCATGCGCTTCGACCATACCGGGCATGAGGGTCTTGCCTTGCGCGTCGATGACCTGATCGCCCTGTTCCACAGGGAGCCCATCACGCGAGACGGCATCAATGCGTCCATCTGCAACCGATACGAAACCCGTAAAGGACGCAGCTCCCGTTCCGTCGAAAATTCTGGCATTTTGAATGATCGTCCGCATGCTGCCGCCTCTCCACTGTCTGGCTTATGACATCTTTTTCGACGACCCACGCTTAAACATCAAATATGGATTATTCGGGTAGGCATAGTCATTGACTATGCAATCGCCTCCCACCCAACCGATATTCTCATCGTACTGCGCGGTTGCAGCCGAAGACGAAGTGGCAAGCTGGCGGGAACGCAAAGCGCCCCCAAACGCGATAACGGCGCCGGCATTCAGACACAGATTTGAACCGCTGCCCGCCGTGACATGGCTACGCTGATCCGGCGCACAGCGTCCGCCTTCATGCGTTCGAAGCCATGATCGCCGAGTTCGATTGGCTCCATCGTTTCGAATGGAGAGACACGACGCGTCTGCGTTCCAGATTTCGGTTTCGTTCAGGCAGGCACGACCGAAACCGGTAGCGATTCAAGGGCATGCAGCGTATTGTTTATCCGGCGTTTCGCCGGACCAGCCAATTTGATGCTGGCAATACGAGGGATCATCGCTTCAAGGATGACGTCGGCTTCGAGCCGAGCGACCATTTGGCCCAGGCATTGGTGAATACCGAAGCCGAAAGCCACATGGCCGCTGCACATCCGTGTGATATCGAAGCGATCGGGATCGGTCCATTTTCGAGGGTCACGGTTTGCAGCCGCGAGGAACAAGAGAATCTTGTCGCCTTCGTGCAGCACGGCGGCGCCCATATCGGTATTGCGTGTGACGGTCCGGAAGAAGGTCTGTACGGTCGAATCCCAGCGAAGCGCTTCTTCGAACGCCTTTTTCCGAAGCGCGGGTTCCGACCGGAGGAGATCCCATTGATCAGGATGGGTCGCGAAGGCATTCAGCATATTCCCGATGCCGTTTACCGTTGTGTCGACCCCGGCGGTCAGCAACGATCGAACCAGACGCGGCGCCTCATCGGCGGTGCAGTAACCGGCATCGGCCGCCTCGTGCACCGCCATCCCCCATCCGCCGGGCTTCAGAAAATCGCGATGACAGGCTTCAGCGACCCACGCGGAGGCTTCGTCCAACCCCGCGAAGTTTCTCTCATAGACCTCGTTCCGCGGACCGAATGCGTTGAAAGCCGCCGAGGCATAAGGAAGGATATGCTCGCGCCCATCGTCGCGCAGCCCGATCACTTCGGGAAAGACCTGCATCGGGAAAGCCTCCGCGAGATCCTGAACCGCGTCGAACGAGCCGCGCGCCACCAACGCGTCGATCAGCGTCTCCGCCTTGGCCAGCCAGGTTTGGCGCAGGTCCTTCAATGCAGCCGGATTCACAATCCTGTTCATGATGCCCCGCATCTGACTGTGAACCGGCGGATCGGTCTCGAGGAGAAGGGACGGCGGCCGCCAAGGTTCCTCGCGTGCAAAGTCCGAAAGGCCGACTCCCCGGCTCGAACAGAAGGCTTCATGGTCCTTGAGCGCCGTCGTCACCTCTTGATGGCGGGCACTTGCAAAAATGCCATATCGGCTCAGGAAAACGACCGGGCCGGCGTCGCGCAGGGTGGAATGGAAGGCGTAGGGATTCGCGAGGAGTTCTTCGTCGAACGGATCCAGGTCGAGTACAGGGACCTCGCCTGCATCGGTGCGCCCTTCGTATGTCGTGGATATCGCCATTTTCCAGCCTGCCCTTCGATCGTTGCGCGGTCGAGAAGTCGGCGCCATGAGAAGCTATCGCACCAGGCCGTGTTGCGGCGTTTTCGCATGAATCCATGTCGAAACCGCGCGCCGATTCCTCTCCGCGAGAACCGTCGTTCAACGAGTCTTTGTCGAGTAACTGGCGCCGCAACTCAAATATGGATTATTCGATAAAGCATAGTCTCACGCTATGTTCCGGCAATTTTCCGCGCATGGTCGATGAAAGCCCCGGCCAGAAAGCTCGGCTCAAATTCGGTCGGGCGCAGCAGGCCGACAGTGCGCTGTATCGCGGCTTCGCGTATTGTTACCGACCGCAAGACTCCCATTGCGATCTCCGAAGCCGCCACCTCGAGCGGAAGAACCGTCACATAATCTGTCCGGCGGACAATTTCCTTTGTCGTCAGCAGCGAGTCGCAGCGAATGATGTTGGCGGGGATCGGTACCCCCGCATTGACAAAGAGCGCGTCGATCTGGCGTCGGAATGCACCGACGACTTCAGGCAGCACCCAGGGCCTGTCGACCAGCGAGTGCAGCGATATCTCGGATGGAAGGTGGTCATTGGCCCGGCCGACGATGGCAGAGAAATTGTCACCCAGCAGCGGGATTTCTTCGCAATCCGGCGGCCGCTCGTCAATTCCGGCCGTCACGACCGCAAGGTCGATATGCTGATTTCTGAGCAACTCTATGACAACAAGGTCCGAACGCTCCAGAATGCGCAGCTCGAACCGCGGGATGTCTCGCTTCATCGACGCGATCGTCCGGGGAACGAGCGTTGCCAGCGCGCCCGGGGTACCTCCGATGACCAGCGGCCCTTCGATCCCCGTATCGATCAGCCCAAGCTCGCGTTCGGCAGCCTCGAGGATACTTTCCATCGCCTCCGCTCGCCGCTTCAGGGCAAGTCCCGCCGCTGTCAGGCGAATGCCCGTACGGTGGCGGTCGAATAATTTGACGCTAAGCCTGTGCTCCAGTTGCGAAATGGCAACGGAAACCGACGGCTGAGACAAATTCTGACTCCTCGCCGCCCCGGTGATCGAGCCTGCCCGACATATTGCAAGGAAGAGCCGCACGGAACGAGGGTCAATCTTCAAAGCACGAAACTCCAGTCACTTCGCTATATAACATAGTTTCAAACTATGACTGTGGCAAATTATATTATTTGATTTATGTCGCCGAGCCAGACCATTCTGACCCGGAAAGCGCAAAAATGCGCGATGGGACATGGGAGAGGAAATTATGAAGCGCTTCGTCCTTTTAAGTGCGATGGTATCGGCGAGCATGATCGCTCTCGCCGCGCCCGCGCAGGCGCAGCAAGCGGCCGAGCAGTCGGAAGACGCAGACGCCTCTGGTGTCGGGGTCCCGGAAATCGTCGTCACCGCACAGCGCCGGGCGGAAAATCTGCAACGGGTTGGCGTCGCTGTTTCCGCGGTTACCGGCGAAGATCTCACCAAGGCGGGCATTACCCAGCCGGACGATCTCGGCAAGCTCGTTCCCGCGCTTCAGGTTCAACCCTCCGCCGGTTCGTCGGTCAGCATTTACCTCCGCGGCGTCGGCGCCCAATCGGGCAATGCCTATGCGGAAAATGCCGTCTCGTTCAACTTCAACGGTGTCTATATCGGCCGCCCGACCGCGCCCGTCGGCACCTTCTTCGACCTGGAACGCGTCGAGGTCGTCAAGGGTCCGCAAGGCACGCTCTATGGCCGCAACGCCACAGGCGGCGCGATCAATGTCCTGCCGCGGCGGCCGGAACTGGGCCAAATCGGCGGTAGCATTGACCTCGAATACGGCAATTATGACAATAAGCGCGGTTCGGCGGCGCTGAACCTGCCGCTCGGCGACAAGGTCGCCCTGCGCGTCGCGGGGCAGGTCGTCGATCGCGACGGTTATCTCTCGGACGGCACGCAGGACGAAAAGGGGCAGGCGGCCCGCGTGTCCCTCTTGCTGAAGCCGAGCGAAGACTGGTCGATGCTGCTTGTCGGCGACTATTTCCACCTCGGCGGCAAGGGCCAGGGCAGCGTGCTCTCGCCGGGATCGGGCTTCCCCGCCGGTACGGGCGGGAACAGCGCGCCGCCGCTCGGCGACCGGATCGGCGCATCCGATCCGCGCAGCATCGCCGCGTTGGCGGCCTATATGGCGACCATACCCGGCCCGCCCTTCTGCGGAGGCTTCGGAAATCTGCTGACGAGTGGATGCGTCATCACGCCCGCAAGCGACTCTCATCTCGACAATGATTATTATGGCGTGAGCGCGACGATCGAGGGGGATATGGGTTTCGCCACCTTGACGGTGCAGCCCGCCTATCGCCGCACCGAGACCGATGAAAACGGCTATATTCCCGGTTTCAGAATCAACAAGGTCGAGGCAACCGACCAAATGTCCCTCGAAGCCCGGCTCACCTCAAAGGCAGACCAGCGGCTTCGCTATGTTCTTGGCGGCTTCTATTTCTATGAGCAGCAGCAGGCGAACAATTTCTTCAATCTCGGCGACTTGTCGAACAATCGCTTTGTCACGCGGCTGAAGACCGAGAGCAAGGCGGTATTCGGCCAGTTGACATTCGATGTCACGGACCGGTTCCGGCTGATCGCCGGCGGCCGCTATACCGAGGAGACCAAGGACGCGTTCACGCGCGCCGCGCCGGGCGGGCTTCCGAGACCCATTTCCCCCCCGCTCAGCGCTCCGTTCACTGGTCATCTCGAATTCAATAAATTCACATGGAAAGCAGGCGTCGAATATGATGCCGGACCGCGTTCGCTGGTCTATGCCAATGTCGCGACCGGCTTCAAATCGGGCGGCTTCTTCACCGCCCTCCCCCCTGTCAACACCTTCCAGCCCGAGAAGCTGACGGCCTATACGATCGGCAGCAAGAACCGTTTTTTCGGCAACAAGCTCCAGCTCAATGTCGAGGCCTTCTACTGGGATTATCAGGACCAACAGGTCACCTTCGTCGGCGGCATTCAGTCGGGGCCGTTGATCAGCTCGGGTGGCATCACCCTCAATGCCGGCCAGGCGACGATGTATGGGGTGGATGTAGAAGCCGTGTTCGCGCCGACCAGCGCGGATCGCTTCACCGCGAATATACAGTATCTGCACGGCAAATATGACGAGCTGGTGTTCGATGCCTTCTCGAGTACTGGCGCGCCCATTCGCCAGGGTTGCCCCATCATCGGCAGCCGCCTGGCCAATCCAGGGATCAACAACGCCCGGTTCTATACGACCGATTGCACGGGCCAGCAGACCATCAACTCGCCCAAATGGACCTTCAATCTGGGCTACCAGCATCGCTTCGAGCTGGGTAGCATGGACCTGACGGTGGGGGCCGACACGCAGATTCAGTCGAGCCGTGAACTCTCCCTTAGCTATCTGCCCGAAACACAGCAGGGCTCCTTCATGATGTCGAACGCCTTCATCACGCTGGAACACCCGGAGCAGCGGTGGTCTATCACCGGATATATCAACAATATCGAGGATGAGGTGGTCTTGTCCCAGGCCGGGCTCAAGCCGATCGCCGATGTGGTATATTCGGCGCTACGTCCGCCGCGGACCTACGGTGTCCGTCTGGGTTACAAGTTCTGATGGAGAAGCCTGTGCAAGCTGTAAAAGCGATCGCTTGCTCGCTCGCGGCCGTCCTGCTCGCTATTCCCGGCGTGCAGGCGGCACCGGGTGCGCCCGCAAAACAGGCCGAACAGACAGCCAGCATAATATTGCTGGGGACCGGTGGCGGCCCCGGTGGGCGCGTCGAGCGGGCGGGCATCGCCACGCTGCTTCAGGTTGACGGACAAAATTATCTGGTGGACGCGGGCGAGGGTGTGTCCCGGCAACTGGTTCGCGCCGGTACGTCGGAGCGCGCGATCGATCGCGTTTTCCTGACCCATCTGCACGACGATCATTTTGCCGGTCTGCCCGGACTTGCGACCTTCGCGTTCACGATGCGCAGTCCGCATATGCAGATATTTGGCCCGGCCGGTACGCAGGATCTGGTGAGCGGCATCATATCGGTGATGGACAGCAGCGCCCGGATCCGCATGGCCGAAGGCAAGTTTCCCGGTCCGCCGAGCGCCTTTCTGAAGGCGAAGGAATTCGCCGCCGGCACCATCTATCAGGACGCGAAGGTGCGTGTGAGCGCGATCGAAAACACGCATTTCAAACTCATGCCGAAATCGGCGGCGCACAACAAATCCTATTCGCTGCGCTTCGACTTCGCCGGAAAGAGCGTGGTCTTCACCGGCGATACCGGTCCCTCGACCGCGCTCGAAAGTTTCGCGCGCGGCGCGGACATATTGGTGGCAGAGATGGTGAGCGCCGACGATCGCCGGTTGGTGCCACCCTCGGTTCTGCCCCATATGGATGAGGAGCATCTGTCTCCCACCGAGGTCGGCCGGCTGGCTCAGCGAGCGGGTGTGAAAATGCTCGTCCTTTCGCACATCGGCCTCGTGGACCGCGCAGAGGTGGAAGAGGTTCGCCGCAATTTCGATGGTCAGGTCGTGCTTGGTAGCGATCTGATGAAGCTGGCGATCTGACTCGCATGGTGGATCGGGCAATCCTATGATGCGTGCATTTCGCCTTTTCCTGCTGACCCTTGCCGGTATCGGACTGGTCTCTCAGGCCGTTGCACAGACGGCCACCGGTTCACAGCAGGCGGACAGCGCCCCGGTCTACAGTTTCGTGACCCTCGGAACGCAGGGCGGCCCCATGCCCAGCATGGAAAGGTCGGAACCCGCCAATCTGCTCATCAAGCCCGGCGCGGCCTATCTTGTCGATGTGGGCGACGATGCCATGACCCGCGCAATCGGCGC
>JBGTUD010000056.1:0-12964 GCA_041939405.1 Sphingopyxis sp.
CTGCTCGGCGACGCCAAGAAGATGGCCGACGACATCGTCAAGGCGCTGAGCGGCGGGGGGCATTGATTTTACCGTCGCCCCCGCGAAGGCGGGGGCCGCTGGCAGCCTTGCGCTATGCCGATAGCGGCCCCCGCCTTCGCGGGGGCGACGAATTTGAAGAGGACTGAGTTTTATAATGCGCAAAATCGGCCTGATCGGCGGAATGAGCTGGGCATCGACCGAGCTTTATTACCGTCATCTCAACAAGGGCGTACAAAAGCGCCTGGGAACAGCCTGTTCGGCGCCGATCCTGATGGAGAGTCTGAACTACTGCGATCTGTCGCGGATCACCACCGACGAGCAATGGGCGCATGCAAAGGATGTGCTGATCGAATCGGCACGGCGGCTGGAGGGCGCGGGCGCGACCGCGCTGATGATCGCCGCCAATTCGATGCACAAGGTGGCCGAAGACGTCGCGGCTGCTATCACGATCCCGCTCCTCCACATCGTCGACGAAACGGGCGAGAAGATGAGGGCCGACGGGATCAAGTCCGCGGCGGTGATCGGCACGCGCAACGTGATGACCGAGCCCTGGTTTCGCCAGCGCCTTGTCCGTCACGGGCTGACGCTTGCCCCCTATGATGCGACCCGGGCCGAAGAGATCGACCGGATCATCTATGAAGAGTTGATGGTCGGCAAGGCGAACGAAGCGTCGCGCCGGACGATGAAGACCTTTATCACCGACATCGCGAAACAGGATATTCAGGCAATCGTCCTTGCCTGCACCGAACTGGTGATGCTGGTCGATCCCGATGCCAACCTGTTGCCGATCTATGACACGACGCGCATTCACGTCGCGGCGGGGGTGGACTGGATTTTGGGCGAGGGGGCTTAGGTATAATCATGTCACCCCGGCGGAGGCCGGGATCTCGCCCTTGCGTTACGAAGCGCTGGCGAGACCCCGGCATCCGTCGGGGTGACGGCGTTTTGTATCACCCCACCCGCGTCCACGTCACCGTGCGGCAAAAGACCGCGACGCAACCCTTCATCGTCATCTTGTCGCCCTTTGCGCGAAGATGCGCCTTGTAATAACGGCCATCCTCGGGGCTATAGCCCTCGCCCTTCCAGCCGTCGCCGTGGGGGGCCAGATCCCAGTAGATGCGCAGTCCCGTGACCTGGCGGCCACGCTTGGCCTTGTCGGGGTTGCGTTCGTCGAGCTGGCCGCCCGCGGGCTGTTTGATGAGCAGCCGGTCGATGTGCCCGCACATTCTGGCGCCGCAGGGGGTCATCACGACGATCCCCTTGCCGTCATCGGTTTTCCAGCGGCCAGCGATGGAGGCAGGCGCCGCGGCGAGCGACGGCGCGGCAATACAGGCGACGAGCGCCACGGCAAATCTGTAAAGCAATGCGACCTCTCCCCGATTAGCTACAAGCCTGTCAGTAACCGGCTTGGCATTGCGCCAGTCTTGCACCATGCTGGCAAAAAACAAGGGAGAGTCTGATGCGATTCCATCATCTCGTCGTGCCTTTTTGCGCCGCACTGTCGGTCGCCGCGCCCGCATCCGCCAAGACGATCAGCGTCGCCGCCGACACCGCCGACGCCAATGAGAAACTGCAGGAGGCGCTGATCCTGGCCGAACCCGGCGATGTCGTTGAACTGGGCGCGGGGGTCTGGAAGCTGAGCGACGGGCTGTCGCTCGACGTCGACGGGGTGACGGTGCGCGGTGCGGGCACGGGCGAGGGGGGATCGATCCTCGACTTTTCGGGGCAGCAAGGCGCGGGCGAGGGGCTGCTCGTCACCAGCGACGACGTGCTGCTCACCAATTTCGCCGTGCTCAATACCAAGGGCGACGGCATCAAGTCGAAGGGCGCCGACCGCATCGTCTATCACAAGCTGCGCGTCGAATGGACCGCGGGGCCAAAGGCGACCAATGGCGCCTATGGCATCTATCCGGTCGAAAGCACCGACGTTCTGGTCGACAGCGTCTATGTCCGCGGCGCGTCGGACGCGGGCATCTATGTCGGCCAGTCGAAGAATATCGTCGTGCGCGAATCGGTTGCGACCGAAAATGTCGCGGGGATCGAGATCGAGAACAGCTACGACGCCGACGTCCACGACAATATCGCCAACCGCAACACGGGCGGGATTCTGGTGTTCGACCTGCCCAGCCTGCCGATGCAGGGCGGGCATAATGTGCGCGTCTTTTCCAACATCGTCAGCGACAACAGCGTCCCCAATTTCGCGCCCGCGGGCAATATCGTCGCCAGCGTGCCGACCGGCACCGGCGTGCTGGTGATGGCAAACCGCAATGTCGAGATTTTCGACAATATCTTCGACCAGAACGGCACCGCCAATGTGATGATCGTCGGTTATCGCTACGAACATAAGGACGCGAAATACCAGCCATTGCCGCGCCAGATCGTCGTGCGCGATAATCAGCATGGCAAGGCGGGCTATGCCCCGGCCTTTCCCGGCGGGGCGGAGATAGCGGCGGCGATGGGTGGCGGCATTCCGCCGGTGCTGTGGGACGGGTCGGGCGATGCGATCGTCAACGACGATGTCGGCGTGCTGTCGCTGAACCTGCCCGACATCGCGATGCCGCAAAGCGCGGCGAAGCCGTCGCCCGCCGACCTTAAAGGCCGGGCGCCCGCGCCGCTGCCGGGGATCACGTTGCCCGCGAGCATGGAGGCGAAGGTCCGGTGAGACGCGGTATCGCGGCGGCGGCCGCGGCTTTTTTGTGCGCAAGCGTGGCGAGCGGCGGCGCGCCCCCGTCGGTCGATCAGGCGCTCGTCGAAAGCGACGCGATGCCCCAGAAACTCTCGGCTTTCGGGCTGTTCCGGGACAATGATCCGCTCCATCCCATAGCAGGCATCGCCTATACATTACGCACGCCCTTGTTCAGCGACTATGCCGACAAGCATCGGCTGATGGTCATCCCGGCGGGCAAGAAGGCGACGGTCGGGGCCGATGGCGTGGTCGAGTTTCCCGTGGGTACCATTCTGGTCAAAAGCTTTGGCTGGTCCGATGTCAACGAAGGGCGGCCGGTCGAGACGCGTCTGCTGATCCGCCGCGCCGCAGGCTGGGTGGCGCTGCCCTATATCTGGGACGCCGATGGCAAGGACGCGACGCTGGCCCTGGGGGGGCGCCGCGTCTCGGTGAGCTTTACCACTGGTGCGGGCGACCGGCACGCCATCCGCTATGCCGTTCCGAACAAGAACCAGTGCAAGGAATGTCACAGCCTGAACGGCGAAATTGTGCCGATCGGGCCCAGGGCGCGCAACCTTGTCCTCGATCCCGCCGCGTCGGCGTCGCTCCGCGCGCGCACTGTCGACCGGCCCGCCGCGCTCGAACCGGCGATGCCCGCGTGGGACGATCCGGCCAGCGGCAGCGTCGCGGACCGCGCGCGCGCCTATCTCGACGTCAATTGCGCGCATTGCCACAATCCGGCGGGCAGCGCGTCGAACAGCGGGTTGTTCCTGCGCTGGACCGACGATCCCGCGGGCGTGAACTACGGCATCGGCAAGCGCCCGACCGCGGCGGGGCGCGGCAGCGGCGGGATGGACTTTGCGATTGCGCCGGGGAAACCCGACCACAGCTTTATGATCTACCGCCTCGAAAGCACCGATCCCGGCATTGCGATGCCCGAAGTGGGGCGCTCGACCGTACACAAGGAAGGCGCGGCGCTGCTCCGGCAATGGATTGCGGAAATGCCGAAGGGCGGGCATGACACGCCCGACTGAACACCAACCAGCCGTCATCCCGGCGCAGGGTGCCCGGAGGCACGTGACTCCGGTCACGATCCCGCCGTCGCGGCCCCCTGCGCCGGGATGACGGTGGAAAGAAGCGGCGCACCGACTCCCATGACCCAGCTCGTCCTCCACGATTATTTCCGCTCCTCGGCCAGCTTTCGCGTCCGTATCGCGCTCAATCTGAAGGGCCTCGATTACCAGCGCGTCGAGGTCAGCCTGATCGCGGGTGAACAGCGCAGCGACGCCTATCTGGAGCAGAATGCTCAAGGCTTCGTGCCGATGCTGGTGGTCGATGGCGAGCCGATCATCCAGAGCATGGCGATCATCGACTGGCTCGACCGCAGCTTCCCCGAACCGCGGCTGATTCCCGACGATCCGATGCCGCGCGCGGTCGCGCTGGCGCGTGCGCAGGTGATCGCGAGCGACATTCACCCGCTCAACAATCTGCGCGTGCTCAAATATCTGAAGCGCGACCTCGGCCTCAACGAACAGACCAAGGACCGCTGGTATCGCCACTGGATCGCGCAAGGTTTCGACGCGCTGGAGGCGATGGCGGGCGAGGGTAAATTCCTTGGCGGCGACGCGCCGGGCATCGCCGACTGCTGCCTGGTGCCACAGATGTACAATGCACGGCGCTTCGATACGCCTTTGGAGGATTATCCCCGGCTGGTGGCGATCGACGCGGCGTGCATGGAACTGGACGCGTTCGAGAGGGCGCATCCCGACGCGGTCAAGCCCGCGTGATCCGGCTGCTGATGGGGACCGCGCTGCTGGCGATGCCGGCGGCGGCGATGGCGCAGACCAAGCCCGAAAAAGAGATTATCATTCCCGCCAGGGTCGTTTTGCGCGAAGAAATCGTCGTATCGGGGAGCGGTCTGCTGCGCGAATCGGGCAGCGACCTCGTCCAATCCTATGAGATACTGCCGGATGTAAGGCCGGGTTTCGGTACGCGCATCGAAAATCGGCTGCGCGACGAAGCGGGCATCGTCCAGTTCCGCCGCAGCGACGGACGCAGCGCGCATCCGACCAGCCAGGGCGTGACCTTGCGCGGGCTCGGCGGCAATGCGTCGAGCCGTGCGCTGGTGACATTGGACGGCGTGCCGCAGGCGGACCCGTTCGGCGGTTGGGTTGCGTGGAGCGCCTATGACGCGATCAACCTCGGCGGCATCGCCGTGGCGCGCGGCGGCGGCAGCGGCGCCGATGGGCCCGGCGCGCTCGCGGGAACGATCGGGCTGCATTCGCAGATGACCGATGGCGCCCAGGCGAGCCTGGCCTATGGCAGCCGCGATGGCTGGGATGCGTCGGCGAGCGTCGGCGGAGCGATCGGCGCGGGGCACGTCGCGGTCGACGCGCGTTACGGTCGCGGCGACGGTTTTGTCCCGGTGGTGAAGGCTCAGCGCGGTTCGGTCGATCGCGCCGCGCCCTATGAACAAGGCGGGCTCGGCCTGCGACTGCGCTTCGACGCGGGTGACGACAGCCGGATCGAGGCGAGCCTGCGGGGCTTTGCCGACCGCCGCGACCGCGGGACCGATTTCAGCGCGAGCAAGATCGACGGCGTCGACGCCAGCGTCCGGTTCGTCCACGATCCTGGCGGCAGGGCGCAATGGCTCGCGCTCGCCTATGTCCAGCTTCGCGATTTCGAAAGCGGCTTTGCGAGCGTCGCGGCGGGACGCAACAGCGTCGCGCCGGCGCTTTTCCAGCGCATCCCGGCGACCGGCCTCGGCGCGCGTCTCGAGCTTCGCCCGGCGATCGGCGGGGCCAATCCGCTGCGTATGGGCATCGACTGGCGACGGACGAGCGGCCGCACCGAAGAAGATTTCTTCTTTGCCGCGGGCGTCCCCCGGCGCCACCGCACCGCCGGAGGCGACAGCGACACGGCGGGGGCGTTCGCCGAATGGACGTCGGGTGACGCGAACGATGGCTTGCTCTGGACGCTGAGCGGCCGGATCGACCGCTGGTGGCTGGGTGCGGGTTATCGCCGCGAAGGCAATATCGGCGGCGCGCCGATCAGCGATGCGCGCTTCGCCGCGCGGCAGGGGTGGGAAGGCAGCGGGCGTGCCGGGGTGCGCTGGACCTCCGGCGCCTTTGCGGTGCGCGCGGCTGGCTATCGTGGCTGGCGCCTGCCGACGCTCAACGAGCTTTACCGCCCGTTCCGCGTCGGCGCCGAGACGACGATGGCGAACGAGATGCTGAAACCCGAACGGCTGTGGGGCGGCGAGGTCGGGGCGGACTGGGAAAGCGGCGGGACCAGATTGTCGGCGACACTGTTCGCGAACCGTCTCACCAACGCGATCGCCAACGTCACGCTCGCGCCGAACCTCAACCAACGGCAGAATCTCGAGGCGATCGACAGCAAGGGCGTCGAGGTCGCTGCCGAGCAGCGGATCGGGCCCGCGTCGCTGCGCGCGACCTATGCCTATACCGACGCCGATGTCGACGCATCGGGCGCGGCGGCGGTGCTCGACGGACGGCGTCCGGCGCAGATCGCCCGGCATGGCGGCAGCGTCTCGCTGCGCAGCGCGGGCGACGGTTCGCTCGGCGGCTTCGCCACTTTACGCTATATCGGCGCGCAGAATGAGGATGATCTGGGGCTTCAGCGTCTCGGCGATGCGCTCACGCTCGACGCGGGCCTGTCGTGGCGCTTTGCGGGCGGGATCAGCGTCGAGGCGCGCGGCGAAAATCTGTTCGACGAACTGGTTCCCGCGGCGATATCGGCGTCGGGGATCGTCGAGCGCGCGACGCCGCGAACGCTGTGGATCGGCGCGCGGGTCGGTTTCTGACCTTCACAGCGGCGAAACAGGCGATAGGATGGCCGCGACCGGGGGGACACGAGGGGATGGACATATCTGGCATGGCAGCGAAGAAGCTTAATCTCGACAATTTCCTTCCCTATCGCCTGTCGATCGCGTCGAACGCGCTGTCGAGCCGGATCGCCGCCGAATATGAAAATCGCTTCGGGCTCAAGATCCCCGAATGGCGGCTGATGGCGGTGCTGGGCGAGGGGAAGCCCAAGACACAGCGCGAACTGGTGCAGGCGACGCGGATGGACAAGGTGACGGTGAACCGCGCCGCCAAAGGCCTGGCCGACCGTCAGCTGATCGCGCGGCAGGCGCATGAGGCCGACGGGCGTTCGCACCATCTGGCGCTCACCGAGACCGGCCGCTCGCTTTATGATGCCATCGTGCCCGCCGCGCTCGCGAGCGAGGCGCGGCTCGAAGCGAACCTCAGCGGTGACGAGCGCGCGGCGCTCATGTCGCTTCTCGCCAAGCTGATCGCCGCCGCCGAAACCTATGACTGACCGCGTTTTTCGCGCTGCGCCCGCAGACGCCCTGTGCATCGAGCCGCTGGGTGCGATCACCGCGATCTTCGACCGCCGGTCGATGCAGACGCATCTGGTCGCGCCGCCGCTCCCCGAAATGCTGGCGCTGATGGGCGAGGGGCCGTGCGATGCGGCGCTGCTCACGAAACGCCTGGAAGCCGCGTTCGACCTTGGCGATACGGGCGATGTCCGGGAGCGCGTGGCCGAACGCCTGGACGAGCTGGCGGCGATGGGGTTGGTGACCGCCGCGTGAGATATTGCGCGCGCATTGCCGTGGGGCCCGTGCAGTTTCGCGTCGGCAGCGACTGGCGCCGCCCGATCGCGGATCTCGACCGGCTCTATGCCGCCTACCCAAAAGACGAAGCGCGTCCAGCCGACGCCACGGTGCGGCTGTTCGCGGCGCGGCCATGGCGCCGCTGGCTGCGCCCGTCGGTGCATATCGGCGGCGATTTCGTCGTGCCCGACGCGCTGCCGCTGCCGTTGTCGATGGGGCTCCTCGCCGCCGAGATGGCGATGAATTTGCAGGTTGCGCTCGGCTGGCGGCGGCACCTGTTGCTCCACGCCAGCGCGGTCGCGCGGGACGGGCGCGCGCTGATCCTGTCGGGCGAGTCGGGGTCGGGCAAATCGACGCTCGCGGCGCTGCTGGGCGAGGGCGCGTGGCGGTTGATGGGCGACGAATTCACGCTGATCGAGCCCGTGCGTGGCGCAGCCTTCGCCTTTCCGCGCGCGGTGAGCCTGAAAAATCAGGCGATCGACGAAGTCGCCGCGCGCGTCGACGCCGCGCGGCTGGGGCCGCGGCTCACCGGCACGCCCAAGGGCGACATTCGCCATCTGATCCCGCGCGCCGACGCGATCGCCGCGATGCACGAACCCGCGCGCCCGGCGCTGCTCCTCTTTCCGCGCTTCGGCGGCGAAGCGGCCATCGAGCCGATGGGGGAGGGCGAGGCCTTTGTGCGGCTGACCGAAGCCTCGACCAACTATGTCGCGCTCGGCGAGGCGGGGTTTTCGGCGCTGACGCGGCTGGTGCGCGAGGTTCGGGCGTTCGGCGTGACCTATCCCGACAGCGCCACCGGCATCGCGCTGGTCGAGGAGCTGTGGGCAGAGGCGACGGCATGAGCGCGGCGCAAACGCTCGTCGAGCTGCTCGCCGGGCGGTGCGAACCCGGTTCGCTGCCGCCCCGCGCGTGGGAGGGTGTGATCGGCGTCGCGCGGGCCGAGGCGATGCTGGCGACGCTGGCGCACCGGCTGGAGGGCGCATCACTGCCACCTTCGGTCGCGGCGCTCTTCGCCGACCAGCGCGCCGCGGCAAAGGTGGCTACCGCGCAGGCGCTTTGGGAAGCGGAGATGGCGCGCCGCGCGCTGGCGCCCGAGCGGATCGAATTCGTGCTGCTGAAGGGCGCGGCCTATGCCGCTGCGGGCCTTACGTGCAGCGCGGGGCGCCAGATCGGCGATCTCGACATATTGGTGCTCGCCGCGGACATTCGCCGAGCGGAGAATGAATTGCTCGAGGCGGGGTGGGAGTGGGTGAAGTCCGACCCTTATGACGATCATTATTACCGCGCGCATATGCACGAACTGCCGCCGATGATCCACAAGACCCGTGACCGGATGATCGACGTGCATCACACCATTCTGCCGCGCACCCACCGGATCACGCCCGACGCGCTCGCGCTGGTCAGCGATGCGGTGACGACCGAAGCGGGCTTTGCGGTGCTTTGTCCCACCGACATGACGGTGCATTGTGCGGCGCATATGCTCGCCGACGGCGATCTGCAGGGCGGCCTCAGGAACCTCTGGGATTTTCACTGCCTCGCGCACGATTTTGCGGCCGCCGACGCGGGCTTCTGGGGCCGGCTCGACGCGCGGGCGGACCTGCACGGGCTGCGCGCTGCGGTTCGCCGGGCGGCGCGGCTGGCGCGCGACCTTTACGGCAGCGCACTGCCGTCGGGCTGGGACGAGCAAGTTGGAGGCGACGTCTGGTACCGCCGCCGCCTGCTGGCGCGCGACGATTGGGGCCGACCGACCGACCGGTGGCTGGGGCAGGCCTTCTACATCCGGTCGCACTGGCTGCGGATGCCGCCCATGATGCTGGCCAGGCATCTGTGGACGAAGTGGCGGAAACGCTAAGACCGCCTCCCACTTGGTTGTCATCCCGGCCTTCGCAGGATGACGAATGGGAGCCTAAAGTCGCGTCAGCCGCGGGACCAGTTCGTCAAAATGGCCGACGACATGATCGGCGCCGAGCGCGTCGACGGGGCGGTCGAGAAAGCCGAAACCCACTGCGACGCTGACGGCGCCCGCACTGCGTGCCGCCTCGACGTCGAAAATGCTGTCGCCCACGAACGCCGCCCGGCCCCCGCCGCATTGCTCGATCATCGCGCGGATCGGCGCGGGGGAGGGCTTGCGTGCTCCCACCGTGTCGCCGCCGACGATCGCCGCCATCCGGTCCGACAGCCCCAGTTCGCCGAGCAGTTTGCGCGCCAGATGCTCGAGCTTGTTGGTGACGACCGCCGTGCGAACGCCCAGCGCGTCGAGGCGGTCGAGTGCGGCGACGGCGCCGGGAAAGGGTCGGCTCCGCACCGCGATATGCGCGTCATAAAAGCGCAGCAGTTCAGGGTAGAGCCGTTCGACCATATCGGCCGGCGCGCCGCCGGTCGCGAGCAGCCCTTGTTCGAGCATATGCTTCGCCCCGCGCCCGATCATCGGCCGCACCGCCGCCTCGGCGAGCGGCGGACGGTCCAGCCGCGCGAGCGTATGATTGACCGCCGCCGCGAGGTCGCCCAGCGTGTCGACCAGCGTACCGTCGAGGTCGAACCCGACGATCGCAAAAGGAAATCTGTTCATCCGCCGCGCATGGCGCGATGTGCTGGAAACCGCAATGATTTGCTGGCATGGCAGCGCGCATGAGCAACGCAATCGCCGCCCCCCTTGCCGCCATCGTCCTGGCCGCGGGCAAGGGCACCCGCATGAAGTCCGACCTGCACAAAGTGCTGCACCCGATCGCCGGGCGGCCGATGCTGCTGCATCTGCTCGGCGGACTCGCGGGTCTGGCGCCCGCCGCGACCGTCGTTGTCGTCGGGGACAAGCGCGAGCAGGTCGAGGCGGCGCTCGCCGGGACCGGCGCAAAGGTGGCCGTGCAGGACCCGCAACTCGGGACCGCGCACGCCGCGCTGCAGGCGAAGGATGCGCTTGCCGGGTTCGACGGCATCCTGCTCGTCTGTTTCGGCGATTGCCCGATGCTGACCGCGGACACCGTCCGCCGCCTCTGTGAAGCGCTCGATGGCGGAGCGGCGGTCGCGGTCCTCGGGTTCCGCCCGCCCGACGCCGCCGCTTATGGCCGGATCATCGCTGATGCCGACGGGACGGTGCGCAAGATGGTCGAATATAAGGACGCAAGCGAAGACGAACGCGCGGTCGATCTTTGCAATTCGGGGGTCATCGTTGCGGAGGCCGCGGACATGTGGCGCCTGCTCGAAGCAGTTGGCAACGATAATGCGCAGGGTGAATATTACCTTCCCGACGTCGCGACAGGTGCGATCGCCGAAGGAAAGCGCGTCGCGGTGATCGAAACCGATGCCGCCGAAGTTGCCGGGATCAACAGCCGCGCCGAACTCGCCGCTGCCGAGGCGCAGTGGCAGGCGTTCAAGCGCGAAGAGGCGATGGCCGCGGGTGTGTCGCTGCGTGCGCCCGAGACGGTCTGGTTTTCCTGGGATACCGAGATTGGCCGCGACGTGACGGTCGAACCCAATGTCGTCTTTGGCCCCGGCGTCAAGGTTGCCGACGGTGCGACGATCCGCGCGTTCAGCCATATCGAGGGTGCGGTGATCGGCGCGGGGTGCGAGATCGGGCCTTTCGCGCGCCTTCGCCCCGGCACGGTGCTCGGCGAAAAGGCAAAGATCGGCAATTTCGTCGAGACGAAAAAGGCCGTGCTCGGCGACGGCGCGAAGGCGAACCACCTGACCTATCTCGGCGACGCGACGGTCGGCGCGGGGGCGAATATCGGCGCGGGTACGATCACCTGCAATTATGACGGCTATTTCAAGCATCAGACGCAGATCGGCGAGCGCGCCTTCATCGGATCGAACAGCGCGCTCGTGGCGCCGGTGAAGATCGGCGCCGATGCGATTGTCGCCGCGGGCAGCACGGTGACGCTCGATGTCGCCGACGGCGAACTGCGCCTAGTGCGTGGCGAGCAGCTGGTCAAGCCCGGCTGGGCCGACCGCTTCCACGATACAATGCGCAAGAAGAAGGCGGCAGAAGCAAAGAAATGAGCGACCGCTATACCGACAAGCCCTTCCTGCGTTTCGTCGATGCGTGGGTTTTGAAGGCGATCGGGCATCTCGACGAAGCGACCGAAACCTATTGCAAGGCGATGGTGCCGCAGCTCGAACAGAGCTTTGGCGTGAAGGGAAGCTGGGACCAGATCGTTGCGCAGCAGATGAAGTTCGACCCCGAACTGCCTAGGCAGATTCGAAAAATCTGGACCGACGGGCAGGAACGGTTCGCGGCGGCAAACGGGGCTCCCGCCGATCCCGTGCAGTTCGCGATGATCTTTGTGGACCGCAACTTGACATGATATCGCGATATGATATCAATATATCATGCGGATTCTGACCGACATTCCCGAAGACGATATTGAAAAGCTGGACGCACTGGCGGCGAAAGCGAAACGCTCGCGCGCCGCAGCAATCCGGGATGCGGTCAAGCTGTACCTCGCCCAGAACGACACCAGCAACGACTGGATCATGCGCGGCGCCGGATATTGGAAGGACCGCGGCGACATCGGCGATGGCGTCGATTATCAGCGCGCCATGCGCGAAGACCGCCGCCCTTATGAAGATATTTGAACCGTGTCGGACCCCTTTTTCGACACCAATATCCTGATCGACTGGCTGTGCGGCAAGACACCGGCGATCGCAGAGATATCGCGGTACAAGCGCCACCGGATCAGCCGTATCGTGTGGACCGAAATTCTGGCGGGCGAACCCCTCGAGCGACGCGACACGATCAAGCAATTGATCACGCCGTTCGACGTGGTGGAAATCGATCCCAGAATCTCGCTGGCTGCCGCCGACATCCGCGTCCGTTCGCGAATGAAGTTGATGGATGCCTATATCCTCGCGACCGCCCAGGTGAACGGCGCCATCCTCATTACCCGAAACATAAAGGATTTCCCGGCGTCGATGCCGGGCATCCGTGTCCCCTACACGCTCTGAAACGAAAGCCAGGCCCCATGTGCGGAATCATCGGAATCATCGGCAAAGACCAAGTGGCGGACCGCCTCGTCGATGGCCTCAGGCGCATGGAATATCGCGGCTATGATTCGGCGGGCGTTTGCACCGTCGAGGGCGGGCAGCTGATCCGCCGCCGCGCCGAAGGCAAGCTGAACAATCTCGTCAAGGAACTGGCGGGCAACCCCGCGCTCGGCACCGTTGGTATCGCGCACACGCGCTGGGCGACGCACGGCGCGCCGACGACAAGCAACGCACACCCCCATGCGACGGGCGAGGTCGCGCTGGTTCACAACGGGATCATTGAGAATTTCAAGCCGCTGCGCGAGGCATTGAGCGCGCGCGGCCGCAGCTTCGAAAGCGAAACCGATACCGAGGTCGTGGCACATCTGGTCAGCGAACAGATTGAGGGCGGCAAGTCGCCGACCGAGGCGGTGCAGGCGGTGCTGCCGCAGCTGCGCGGCGCCCCGCTGATGGACGTCAACCGCGACGGCGTGATTGCCGCGAATGAAGGCGTATCGCTGGCGCAGGTCTCCGGTAGCGGTAGCGCCGGCAGCGTCGTCCTGCGCAACGGCTATTCGTTTGGCACTGGCGTAATTTGCTGACTTCGCATAGTCTTTCCAGTTGAAGGTGGCTCGGTTCATGCACATGGTCTGAACAGTAAGTTAAGTCTGTCAAGGAGGTCA
>JBGTUD010000057.1:0-12686 GCA_041939405.1 Sphingopyxis sp.
AGCCTGTGCATCGGCGGCGGCGAAGCGACCGCGGTGGCGATCGAGCTGGTCTGATTTCCCTTCTTTGGCGAAAGTTCCGGGGCGTCGCCGCGAGGCGGCGCCCTTTCGTCGTTCTGGCGCGACAAATTGCGACACTAATGACCTGAAAATAAACGGCGCATTCCACGTCCGTTCAAATCGAACCGCCTATCCCGTCATCAGTCATCGGGCAGATCCCCTCCCCCTGACGATGCAAAGGAATGGCACAATGAAGAAGATGAAATTTCTCGCCGCCGGCCTGATCGCCGCGATGATCGTCCCGGTGGCCGCGCAGGCCCAGACCCGCGAGATCGAACGCGACCGCCGCGAGGTTCGTGAAGAACGGCGCGAGTATCGCGAGGCGCTTCGCCATGGCGACCGGCACGATATTCGCGAAGAGCGGCGCGAATATAATGACGCGCGCCGCGACCTGCGCGACAGCAGGAACGATTGGCGCCGCGACAAGCGCTATCAAAATTATCGCGCGCCCTTCCGTTACCAGTCGTTCCGCGTCGGCGCGACGCTGCGCCCCAACTATTATGCGCCGGCCTATCGCCCGGCCTGGGACAGCCGCTGGGGCGTGCCGCGCGCGGGCCGCAACCTGACCTATGTGCGTCACTATAACGACCTGCTGCTGGTCAACATACGCAGCGGCAAGGTGATCCGCGTCTATCGCAACCATTTCCGCTGGCGCTAAGGCAGCGGGAAAAGGGAAGGGCCGGACGGGCGACCATCCGGCCCTTTCTGTTGGGCGGGGTCGTTGGCGACTTCCGGAAGCATATCGTCCACCCCTACCGTCATCCCGGCGAAGGCCGGGATCTCGCCCTCGCGGAATGACACATCGGCGAGATCGTGTTTCAGAGTAACGTACCTCTGGACACCCTTCGCCGGGATGACAATGAAACGAGGGTCGACCGTCGGCCACACCCCGCCCCACCCTCGCCCCTTGGCACGACGGTGCATATGCGCTAGCGTGCCAACTTGACGTTTACGTAAAGTGAGAGGTTCGATGGCCAGCGCACGCGATCTCGACATCATCGTCTATGGCGCGACGGGCTTTACCGGCCGCCTCGTCGCCGAATATCTCGCGCACCAGTACAAGGGCCGCAAGGATGCGCCCCAATGGGCGATGGCGGGGCGCAGCCTCGACAAGCTGGCCGAGGTGCGCGACCTGATCGGCGCAAGCCCGGACACGCCGCTGATCGTCGCCGACGCCAGCGATCCCAAAAGCCTCGACGCGATGGCGGAAAAAGCCAAAGTCGTGCTCACCACTGTCGGTCCCTATCAGCTTTACGGCAGCGAGTTGGTCGCCGCCTGCGTCCGCGCGGGCACCACCTATGCCGACCTTTGCGGCGAACCTGGCTGGATGCGCGAGATGATCGACCTGCACCATGATGCAGCGAAGGCGTCGGGCGCGCGCATCACCTTTTCCTGCGGCTTCGACTCGATCCCGTTCGACCTTGGCGTGCTGTTCCTCCAGGGCGAAGCGGCGAAGCGCCACGGCAAACCCGCACCGCGCGTCAAGGGCCGCGTGCGCAAGATGGCGGGCGGCGCGTCGGGCGGCACGATCGCCAGCCTCACCGAAACGCTGAAAGCGGTGGCGAAAAACCCCTCGCTCGCGCTTCTGCTCAAATCCTCCTTCGCGCTGACGCCGGGGTTCGAGGGACCATCGCAGCCGACCGGGCTGATCCCCGAATATGACGCCGCAACGGGCACCTGGACTGCGCCCTTTGTCATGGCGCCGATCAACACCAAGAATGTCCATCGCACCAACTTCCTGCTCGGCCACCCATGGGGCGCCGACCTTGTCTATGACGAGATGGTGATGACGACGATCGGCGATGCCGGAAAGGCGATGGCGGAGGCGATGGCAAAGGCAAACCCGTTCGGCGATTCCAAGCTCCAGCCGGGCGAAGGTCCGAGCAAGGAAGAGCGCGAAAAGGGCTTTTACGACATCCTTTTCATCGGCGAATATGCGGACGGCACCACCATCCGCGCGAGCGTCCAGGGCGACCGCGACCCCGGCTATGGCTCGACGTCGAAGATGCTCGCCGAAACCGGCATGGCGCTGCTCGATAACAAGGGAGCCGGCGGCGTGTGGACGCCGGGGGCGCTGCTCGGCGAGGCACTGATCGACCGGCTGACCGCGAATGCCGGACTGACTTTTCGACTGGAGGAATAAAAGCCGAATGACGACCTCCCCCAGCGCGCTCGACGCGCTGCTCGCCACGCTGCGCGTCGAAGGCGACGTCGCAAAGGCGCATATCGACGAAGGCTGGATGCAGGGGCGCACCGCCTATGGCGGGATCAGCTCGGCGGTCGCGCTCGCGGGAACGATGGCGCTGCACCCCACTGAAACCCCGCTGCGCTATGCCCAGATCAGCTTTGTCGGCCCGGTGGGCGGCGACTGCATTGTCACGGCACGCGAGCTCAGGCGGTCGAAGTCGAGCCTGTTCATCGACGCCGGCGTGTCGAGCGATCAGGGCTTCGGCACCGCGGCGGTCTTTGCCTTTTCACCCGATCGCGAAAGCCATGTCGATCACAACCGGCTGACGATGCCCGACGCGCCCGATCCCGACACGCTGGAGCCCGTGCCCGAGCACAAGGCGCGCCCGGCCTTCACACGCCATTTCGACATGCGCCCGACGACCGGCCCGCGCTTTGCGTGGAAAAGCGACGTGGGCGAATATCTGACCTGGGTGCGCTTCGTCGAGGAACCGATGTGCCACCCCGCGGTCGCGCTGCTCGCGATGGGCGACGCGCTGCCCCCTGCGGCGATGGCGCTGTTCAGCCAGTTCGGCCCGATCAGCTCGATGAACTGGACGGTGAACATGCTGACCGGCACGCCGCGGACCGACGACGGCTGGTGGCTGCTTTCGGCGAAGACCGGCTATGCGCGCCACGGGCTTTCGGTGCAGGATATGATGCTGTGGAACCGCGCGGGCGAACCCGTGCTGAGCGGCAGCCAGGCGATCGCGATCTACGCGTAGGTGTGGTTGGGGGCGGGTCTCCATGGCCTTGTAGTCGCCGATCAAGTCGAATGCGGCACATATATCGGCCAAGGATGACGAAGGTTGGCGAACGACGGGTTTCGACCGAAAGCTGCCCTAAACTCCATCGTCATCCCGGCGAAGGCCGGGATCTCACCCTGACGGTTGACCGCACCGGCGAGATCCCGGCCTTCGCCGGGATGACGGATAAAGGAAGGACGGGAAACCACCCCAAACCACGCTTCCCGCTGTGCTCTGCCCTACGCCTGCACCGGCAGTTCGATGATTGCGTCGAGCCCGCCGCCGGCGCGGCTCTGGAGGGTCAGCGCGCCGCCTTCGCCCTCCGCAATCTCGCGTGCGATCGAAAGGCCCAGCCCTGCTCCGCCGGTGGCGCGGTTGCGCGATTGTTCGCCGCGGGCAAAAGGCTCGACCAGCGCCCTTATCTGTTCGTCGGTCAGACCGGGTCCGTCGTCGGACACGATAATCCGCACCCGCCCCGCCTCGGCCGTCGCCAATAGACGGCCACGCTGGCCATAGGCGAGTGCATTGTCGGCAAGGTTACGCAGCGCACGCTTGAGCAGCATCGGGCGCACGAGCACGTTCACATCGGCGACGTCGGCGGCGGTCACATCCTTGCCGCGTTCGGCATAGTCGGCGGCAAGCTCATCGATCAGTTCGCGGAGCGGAACACGCTCCCGCGCTTCGGTCCCCGCCCCCGATCGCGCGAGCGCCAATATGTCGCTCAGCATCGCGGTCATTTCGTCGATGCTGGCGACCATCTTGTCACGCAGCCGGTCGTCCTCGACCCCCTCGACGCGCACGCGCAGGCTGGCGAGCGGGGTGCGCAGATCATGCCCGACCGCGCCGAGCATCCGGTCCTTGTCCGACAACATCGCCGCGATGCGCGCGCGATAGGCGTTGAACGCAGTGATGAGGTCGCGCACGTCCGACGGCCCCTCCTCGTCGAGCGGGGTCGCGTCGCGCAGCGCCGGATTGCCGCGTGCCGCGCGCGTCAGGTCGCGCAAGGGGCGGGCCGCGCGCCACGCGATCAGCATGATTGGAACGAGCAGCAGCAGGTAGAGCGACAACGTCTGCCAGATCAGAAAGCCTTGCAGGCGGTGGCCGCCCGCCGGCATCCGGCTGCGCACGCCATAATAGCGCCCGTCGATCTGCGCGACGACCAGCACGGTGCGGCCGGGCAATTGCGTGCGCCCGAAGCGCGGCGGCTGCGGCAGCGCCCACGCCTGCACATTGCGCGTCTCGATATTGGCTTCGGCCAGCAAGTCGCCGACATAATCCGCCATATCGGGAAGCGGAAGGGCACGTTCCGGAACCGGCGGCGGCGCCGCGTCGACCCACAGTTTCGACGCGCGGCGGCGCCCCTGCCGGGCCGGGCGCGGAGGCTCGTCTTGGGCGCGGGTGCGCTCCACACGGTCCTGCCGGTCCATCGCGTCGATGATCCGCGCGACCGCCATGCCGCCGCCATGTGCCAGCGACTGCTGTTTCTGGCCGCGCACGAGCAGCGCGAAATTCACGGCCTGTGCGACGAACAGCATCACCGCAACCGCGAAAACAAGCTGGCCGACAAGGCTGCGGGGCCAGAGCCGCAATCTCACGCCGTGGGCCCCATCCGCCGGACCTCGCAGGCAAGCGTATAGCCCCCGCCCCACACGGTCTTGACGATCTGCGGATGCGCGGGATCGGCTTCGATCTTCTTGCGCAGGCGGCTGACGAGATTGTCGATCGCACGGTCGAAGATGTCGGCCTCGCGCCCGCGCACCAGATCGAGCAGCCGGTCGCGGCTCATCACCTGACGCGGGTGGCGCAGCAACGCGTGGAGCAGATGATATTCGCCCGAAGACAGCGCAACCTCGTTGCCGTCGCCATCGACAAGCACGCGCTCGACCTCGCGCAGCACCCATCCGCCAAAGGCATAGGAGGCGCCGCCGCTATCGAGCGTTCGCCCGCCCTGCTGGGTCCGGCGCAGAACCGTGCGGATACGCGCGACAAGTTCGCGCGGATTGAAGGGTTTGACGATATAGTCGTCGGCGCCAATCTCCAGCCCGATGATCCGCTCGGTATCCTCGGCGCGCGCGGTCAGCAGGATCACCGGAATACCGCTCGTCTCGCGCAGATGGCGCGTCAGCGACAGCCCGTCCTCGCCGGGCAGCATGATGTCGCTCACCACCAGATCGACCGACCTGGCGCGCAGCACCGACCGGGCCTCGGCCGCGCTCGCGGCGTCGGTGACCGCAAAACCCTGCGCCGCCAGATATTCGCCCAGCGGTTCGCGGATCGACGGTTCGTCGTCGATCAGCAGGATGCGCGGCATGTCGCTATCGGTCATCGTTCGTCCGTCGAAAACTGGTTCGCCCACCGGCCGCCAAGGACCGGTGGGCGATAGCTGGCAGGGACCGGCGCCAAAGGCAATGCCGGGAGGGGGATGGCCTGACCTCGACCGCAGGCCCCTGCCAAAAGGGTTATTCGGTTGGGGGAGCAGCCGCCGGGGCTGCAGCGCCGCGTTTGGCACGCCATTCGCCGCGCTTGGCCTGGCGTTCCTCGGGCGTGACCTGGCCGTCCTTGTTCGCGTCGGCGGCGTCGAAGCGCGCAAGCGCCGCGGTCTGGAACTCGGCCAGGCTGATCGCCTTGTCGCCATTGGTGTCGGCCCGGCCCATCATCATCCCGCGATGGCCGCCGCGCTTGCCGTGATGCCCGCGCATTCCGCGCTTGCCTTCGCCAGCATCGGCGCGCTTGTCGCCACGCTCGGCCCGCTTCGCCGCGCGATCGGCGCCATGCTGGTCCCATTCGGCCTTGCTGATATTGCCGTCCTTGTTCGCGTCGAGACGTTCGAACATCCTGGCCTGTCGTTCGGCGCGCGCTGCGGCGCGGTCGGCGGCGTCAAGCTTGCCGTCCTTGTTGACGTCCATCCGCGCGAACATTTCGGCGGCCTTCGCCTGCACTTCGGCGCGCGTCTGCGTCGCGTTGCGGTCGCCGCCACTAGGGGCGGCGAGAACGGGGGTCGCGACCAGCACCGCGCCCAGCGTCAAAAAGATGGTCTTCTTCATGTGACAAACTCCTGCGTGGCAAGGCGGCAGAGGACGCCGCACTTGCGATGGCGCCTTTCTAGGGGTCATTTGTCCCACCGCCGTGCCGGGTCGGCGAAAAATTGTCGCAAATTGTCGCAACCGCGCGCCGCCGTTCATCGCAGCGCAAAGAAAACGGCCGGCCACAGGATGTGCGGCCGGCCGATGAGAATCCTAGCGGATAGATGGGATCGCTCAGGGGCTGACGGGCGAATCCTCATCGTCTTCGGCGATCAGCACCATGGCGGTAATACCGGCAAGCAGGCCGATCAGCCCGATGATCCAGCTCGAATCGCCTTCAAGCTCGCTCGCGCCCGGCGCATTCGACGCCGCGCGCAGGCCGGTTGCTGCCGACGCGGCGACCGGCGCCGCGACAATCGACAACGCCGCCAGCGAAATGGCCGCCTTTTTTATCATCTGCATATGAATCTCCATTCGGTGATTTGGCCTTGCCCTTGAAAAACGGTCGCAAACCCCGTTTGATGCCTTCCCTGCCAACCATTCGTCGCAAAGGCGCGGCGGTTCATCCGATCGCGGCGTGGAAAGCGGCCGCTGAAAGGAGTGGAAAGCGGCCGCTGAAAGGAAAAGCACGCAGGGCTTCCAAAACGAGTAAGCCCCGTCGCATGTCTGCGGCGGGGCTCCCCTCGGTTCCGTCCGAAGACGGCACCAAATTCTATCGTTTCTTTCGATCGGATAGGTCAGAGAAACGTGGCATCGACGCGATGGTTCCCGCGATCGCAAATTTTTTCCGCTGCGTGGTTTTTCTTCCCTGAATCAAGGCGGCCTCTTGCACATGTACCGCTCGAGGCGCTTGTGCGGCAATGATCGAGGGAGAAGCCGTCACATGTTATCGACCCACCACCTGCTTGCCGCGACCGTCGCGCTCGCTCTCGCCACCGCGGCTTCGGCGCAGCCTGCCGAAGCGCCGGCAACGGAGGGAACGGCCTGGCTCAACAAGCAGATGGCGGCGCTTGCCGGGCGCCACGGCGCCGATGGCTGGCGCGTCACTCCCAGCGGGCTTCGCTGGCGGCGCGTCGCGGGGATGGATCGGGCGCCCGTCCCGGTCCCGCCGACCGCGTCACGGTCCATTATGTCGGCACCTTCGCCGACGGGCGCGAGTTCGACAGCTCGATCCGCCGCGGCGAACCCGCAACCCTCCCGCTCAACCGCGTGATCGCGGGCTGGCAGGAAGGCGTCCAGCTGATGCACGTCGATGAAATTTTGTCGTTCACCTACGCTAAGCAAAAGAATGTCACCGGAGCGAAAGCCGCTTCGGCGAATGCGGACGACACTTGGACGTGGACCGCTATCGACGCTGACAGCAATGTGATCCTGTCCTATCTGGTCGGCGGTCGCGATGCTGAATACGCTATGTGGTTTATGGATGATCTGGCTTTGCACCTCGCCAGCCGCGTTCAACTGACCAGCGACGGACATCGCGCCTATCTTGTAGCGGTTGAAGGCGCGTTCGGCTGCGATGTTGATTACGCGCAGCTCGTGAAGCTCTATGGCAGCGAAGGCGGCAAGGGCAGCGAAGTCCGCTACAGCCCCGCCGAATGCACCGGCATCCGCAAGCGCCGCGTCGAAGCAACCCGGAAGAGGCGCACGTTTCGACCAGCTATGTCGAGCGTCAGAACCTGACCATGCGGATGCACATGCGCCGCTTCACGCGCCTTACCAACGCCTTCTCAAAGAAGATCGAGAACCACGCCCATGCGGTCGCGCTTCACATGATGTATTATAATTTCGTCCGCATTCATAAGACGCTTCGCGTTACTCCGGCAATGGCCGCTGGCGTAGCGGATCGGCTTTGGGAAATTGCCGACATTGCCAAGCTGGTCGAAGAAGCCGAGGCCGCACCGAAAAAGCGCGGTCCCTATAAAAAGCGCGAGAAGATTTCAAACTGACCCACTACCTGGAATATGACAAGCTTGTTCTGCTTCTCGCAGAAACCGAGCTGGTCCGTCAGGGGGCCATCTATGACAGCGCAGCCCCGTTTGAGTCAAAGGTCATCGAGGACGGGCGCCTGATCACCGGCCAAAACCCGGCCAGCGCCGAGCCGCTTGCGAGGGCGTTGATCCGTCAACTCGGGGCAGCGCCAAGCTGAGAGGCGTGCCCCCTTGGCCGGTTGCGGCTGGGCAGCTTTCGGTGGCCGAACCGCGGAAGCGGACGCCGGAAAGGCATCCCGCATCTTAAGCTGTGGCGACTCCGGTTCCGTCTGCAGCCCTCGAAAGATGGAGTCCCTTAGCCAACGCCGCCTGTCTCAGTTTCGCGGTTTGTTGGGATAAGCGATAATAAGGACGAGCGGTTCGTCACCTGTCTGGTGAATGCCAACGTCGGCGCCTTTATAGAGCCACGCCGCCATACCCGGCTTCAGCGGCCTTTCCTCTCCGTCCGAATGGACGATGCCGGTCCCGGATACGACGTAGTAGATCTCGTCATGGTCAATCAGATGAATGCCTATCGCCGATCCGACATGAAGCGCGCGTTTCCGAAATTCGAAGCTGCGCGGCGCGGGGACCGCGTCGCTGATCCGCCAAGCGGTCGATTGACCGATTTCGCCGTGCGGGGCGGCCCCATCCCGCCGCGTATCTGCTTCGTCGATGACAACCATCGACGCCGGCTGAACACCCGCCAGAAACAAGGCGAGAATCACGCTCATGCCGCAGCCTGCCTTTCACCATCGACCCGCCTCGACAGCCGCCACGGATTGTCGCGCTGCAGCGCCGGCGGCAGCATTTCTTCCGGGAGATTCTGAAAACAGACGGGACGGAGGAAGCGTGCCATCGCCAGCGACCCGACCGAGGTTGAACGGCTGTCGGACGTCGCGGGGAAGGGCCCGCCATGGACCATGGCGTAGGCGACCTCGACGCCTGTCGGCCAGCCGTTGACCAGGAGGCGGCCCACCTTGTCCGCGAGCAGCGGCACCAGCGTCTGCGCTGCCGCCATGTCGCTGTCATCCATGTGGATCGTAGCGGTCAGTTGGCCCTCCATTCCGGCAATCACGGCGCCTGCTTCGGCCAAGTCGCGGCAGCGCACGACCACGGCCGCGCTGCCGAATATCTCCTCGCCGATCGATGCATCGCGGGCATAGGCCTCTGCGGTCGTTTCGAATAGCGCGGGCGCACAGGCGCTACGGCCCGCCTCGCGTGCGTCGGACACGCGCTCGACATCTGGGTTCCGGTCGAGTGCGGCGACACCCTCTGCATAAGCCGAAGCGATGCCGGCGCTGAGCATCGTGGCGGGCTCGACAACTGCAAGGGCTTTGACCGCCTCGCGTACGAAGCTGTCGAGCGCGGAGCTGTCCACCGCGACGATTGTGCCGGGATTGGTACAAAATTGGCCGGCGCCGAGTGTAAGGGAGGAAGAAAAGGCGCCGGCCAGTTCCATACCGCGATCAGCAAGCGCGCCCGGGAGGATGATTACCGGGTTTACGCTGCTCATCTCGGCATAGACAGGAATAGGTTCTTTGCGCTTGCGCGCGATATCGACGAGGTGGAGACCGCCGCTGCGCGATCCCGTAAAACCGACGGCCTTGATCCGGGGATCTGAGACGAGCGCCGCACCGAGTTCGTGGGACTTGCCGGGCAAATAGGAAAACACGCCGTCGGGAAGGCCACAGTCGGCTACGGCCTTTTGAATAGCCCGCGCAACGAGTTCGCCAGTGCCGGGATGGGCGCTATGGCCTTTAACGATAACCGGGCAGCCAGCCGCGAAAGCCGAGGCCGTGTCGCCACCGGCAACCGAAAAGGCGAGCGGGAAGTTGGACGCGCCAAAGACCGCAACCGGGCCGACCGGCAGGTTCATTCGGCGTAGCGCCGGACGCGGCGGCACGCGATCGGGCAGCGCGCTGTCGAGCGTCGCGTCGATCCAGTCCCCCTGCCGCACGACCGTTGCGAACAAATGCAACTGACCCGTCGTCCTGCCGCGCTCGCCCTCCAGCCGTGCACGTGGCAAGCCGGTTTCCGCCATCGCAGTCTCGATCAGCACATCACCAATATCGTCGATTGCGGCGGCGACAGCTTCGAGGAAATCGGCGCGGACGGCGGGGGCAAGTGACCCAAAGATACCCGCAGCGCCTGCGGCGAGTGCGCAAGCGTCGGCGACATCTCCTGCGCTTGCGATACTAAATTTGGGGCCAACGATGGCACCCGTTGCCGGGTCATGGGCGCGAAAACCGGCCTCGCTCTTCCGCGTCCCCTGCCCGATCAGGATGCTACCGTCGATCACCGATATTCTCCATTTAGAGGCTGTAACGCAGGCCGAAGTTGAACTGGCGCCCACTATGCGTGAGCACGTTCAAACGATTGGTTTCGTCCACAAACTGATGGTTCTTCTCGTCAGAGAGGTTGATCATTTCGAGGCTGAGCCTGAGCCGGTCATTGACATTGTATGAAAGCTGCGCGTCGAAATTCAGCGTGCTGTTCGTACCGTTCCACGCATTGCCTTCGGTGCCAGGAACCGCCGTCAGATATTTCGAGCGGTATGAAGCCGACCCGCGGATCGAGATTTTCGAGTCTTCATAATAAAGCGTCGCGTTCGCCGCCTGCTTCGAGAGGCCGACCAGCGGCGCGCGAACCGAGGTGCTGCCGTTCGAGGCCGTCAGATATTTGATGTTCGAGCTGACATAGGTGTAGTTCGCGAGCATGCCGAAGTTCGACAGAAAGCCGTCGAAGAAATTGAACGGCTGCTGGATGTTGACCTCGAAGCCTTTGAGCTTGCCGCCGTCAGAGTTCACCGGCTGGCTGACGATGAAGATATCGGTCGGCGAGGCCGTTGTGCCCGTCAGCAACGACGCCGGCAGGCCGAGGTCGGCGAATGGCACCGAGGTGCTGAGCGACTGAACGAAAGTTCCGATATCCTTGTAGAAGCCCGAAACCGCGTAGATCGCGCCCGGAGTCGGGTACCATTCGACCGCTGCGTCGAAATTTGTCGACTCGGTCGGCTTCAGGTCGGGGTTGCCCGAGCTGAAGGTACGGTTGCCCCCAGACACGTTGAGATTGCCGCCTGGCGTGATCGAGGCGATGCCGGCGCGGGCCATCGTCTTCGCCGCTGCAAGCCGGACGAGCAGATTGTCGCTCAGGTCGAACACAAGGTTCGCCGACGGCAGCCAGCGGCCATAGGACCGGTTCGCCTCGACCAGGTTTATCGTCGCGCCCTGGCTCGCATAGCCGGTCGAGTTCTGCTTCGTGTCAACGTAGCGGACACCGATGTCGCCGCGCAGCGGAAGGCCCGCGCTCTCGAGGTTGAATTCAGCCATGCCCCAAGCTCCGAGATCCTTTTCCTCGACCGTGATGAACGAGCCGCGCGCAGTGGCGTTTTCGATGCCGCCGGTCGCATAGATCGGGTTCGTCGCCGTGTTGAGTGCAGCAAGGAATGCCGGAAGATCTGGCACCACCCAGCCGGTAATCGTACCGTCGGGCAGGTTCAGTCCGCGCCCGAAACCCGAATAGACCGTGGTGAGAGGGGCGAGTTGCGCAGCGGTAAGGGTCGTCACAACCGTCTCGCCCCGCAGGCGGCGACGTTCGGTCGAGTCATAGGTGAATTTGCGCCAGTCGACGCCCGCTTTCAGTGTGATGGCATCGCTCGCCTCCCACGCCAACGCTCCCTTTGCGGTGGTGAAACTGTTGTCGACCGTCTGCGGCCGAATGCGGACTTCCGACGTGCCGCTGATGAACGAAAAGGTCGTTGGATTGCTGACGTCTACACCCGGACGGATCGTCGGGAAGCGCGTCGAAAAGTCATAGAAGAAGCCATTGGTGTTCGCAGCGTCGATCGTGACCGTCGTCTGGACCGGGTTGCGAAACGCAGATTTCGAATAGCCGACGAGGCCGGTAAACTTCAGCCGGTCGCCGAGCTCCTGTTCGAGGTTCGCAGTAAGCTGGCTGAAATCGGTCTTGAGCACGTCGTAACGCGACTGCGTTCGCAGATCGACGTTGTCGAAGGTGCCGCTGATGATGTTGTTATCCTCATCGACAACTCCCGAACGTATGATCGTCTGGGGCTTGCCGGCACCCGAGCGGCTGAAACTGATCGCCTGGAACTGACTTTCGGCGCGCGTCCCGTCGAGCCGCGAATAAAGGCCGTCGATCGAGATCAACGTGCTGTCAGCGGGACGGAATTGCAGCGACGCCGCCGCACCGATCCGCTTCTGGTCGATGTCATAGCTGACGAGACCCGGGATACGCGGGTGAAACAGCGCGGTATCGAGGTTGGTGCTGTTATTGATTTGCGCGGGCGTGTAGCCCTGAAGCGTCGACAACGGACTGAAACCACCGTTGAAGCCGCCATAGGTCCAGCGCGTGATGTTTGCGCCTTCTTCGCGAATGCGACGTTCTTCATAGGCGAGAGAAACCAGGACGCCGAAGCTTTCATCCGGGTTCGAAACCGTCACGAGACCCGAGAAGCGCGGCGTCACCTTGCGCGCGAGATCATTGTAGCTGCCCTGCACCGACAACACCGCCGACGGCTTCTTGAAATCGAACGGCCGCGCGACCTGCAGGTCGACAGTCGCGCCGAGCGAGCCTTCCTCGACCTCGGCGCTTGCCGTCTTGCGAACCGCGAGGCTGTTGAACAGGTCTGACGAGAAGATGTT
>JBGTUD010000058.1:0-12498 GCA_041939405.1 Sphingopyxis sp.
CGCCAATTATCTGCGCTATATGGAGCGCGCGCGGTCGGACATGCTGCGCCTTGCCGGGATCGACCAGCGCGGCGCGATGGACGGCGGCGAAGGCGCGTGGGCGGTGACCGACCTTGCGATCAAATATCTGAGCCCCGCAAAGCTCGACGACGATCTGCTCGTTGTGAGCAGGGTCGAGGCGGTACGCGGCGCGAGCGTCATAATCGCGCAGCGCATCCTTCGCACTGCTGAGACGTTAAGCGGCGAGACATCGGCCCCGGTGATACTGACCGACGGACGGGTCACGGCCGCTTTCCTTTCCCCCACCGGGCGGCCGCGGCGCCAGCCCGCGGGCTGGGCGGAACGCTTCACCGCGATCATGAATGGAGACGACATCCCTTGCTAGACAATATCTCGCTGGCCGCCGACGCGGCGACCCTCTCCCCCGTCGCGCTGTTCCTTCAGGCCGACATCATCGTGAAGGCGGTGATGATCGGCCTGCTCGCCGCCTCCATCTATGTCTGGGCGGTGATTTTCACCCACGGGCGCGGGGTGGGAAAACTGATGAGCGCGTCGGAGCGGTTCGAGCGCGACTTCTGGCGCGCCGACAATATCGACCGTTTCTTCGACAAAAATGGCAATGAAGAGCTTCCCAGCGCGAAGGTGCTGAGCGCGGGGATCGGCGAATGGCGTCGGTCGACCAAAGGCAAGGTGATCGACCGCGAGGGCACGCGTGAACGGCTGGGCATTGCGATGAACAGCGCGATCGCGGGCGAGGTCGACCGGCTGGCCGAGAAAATCGGGACGCTGGCCACCATCGGTTCGGTCGCTCCTTTCGTGGGCCTGTTCGGCACCGTGTGGGGCATCATGCGCAGCTTCACCGCGATCGCGGCAGAGAATAACAGCAGCCTTGCGGTCGTGGCCCCCGGCATCGCCGAAGCCTTGTTCGCCACCGCGATCGGCCTGTTCGCGGCCATCCCCGCGGTGATCGCCTACAACGCCTTTTCGCAGCGGCTGAACCGGCTCGAATCGCGGCTCGGGCGCTTTGCCGACGGGCTGCACGCGACGTTCAGCCGCGAGCTGGAGGTCGAGGCCTGATGGCGATGACCGGCCCTTCGGGCGGCGCCAGCGGTCGGCGCGGGCGCGGCCAGCGCCGCGCGCCGATGTCCGAAATCAACGTGACGCCGCTCGTCGACGTGATGCTGGTGCTGCTGATCATCTTCATGATCACCGCGCCTTTGCTCGCCTCCGCCGTCCCGATCGACCTGCCCGAAAGCCGCGCCAAACCGGTCGAGACCGAGGAACAGGAGCCTGTCCAGCTGTCGATCAATGCCGACGATACCATCTATATCGGCGAGGAGGTGGTGCCCGAGGCGGAGCTTCCCGCGCGGCTCGACGCGATCGCGCGCGCGATGGAGGACGGCGAGCGTCCGCGCCAGATCATGCTGCGCGCCGACAAGGGGCTCGACTATGGCCGCGTCATGCGCGTGATGGGGGAGCTCAACCGCGCGGGGCTGACGCGCATCGCGCTGGTGACGACGGGCGCCGAGGCGTCGGACGCGGCGGCACCGCGCGCGACCGATGCCGCGCTCACCAACGGTTCAGAAAGCGGGCAATAGGCAGGGCATCATGGCCGACGCTGGCGTAAATCGGGGGGATGAAAAGCGTGGCTTTGCCGCCGCGGTGGCGGCGCATGTCGTCATCATCGGCCTGCTCTCGGTCCAGTGGACCGCGGGCGATCGCCGATTCGACAATCCGCCGATGGAGGTCGACCTGATCGCCGAAACCGCGGTTCAGTCGAGCGCGCCGGTGATCGCCGAAACGCCCCCCGCCGCGCGGCTGGGCGAAGAGGATATGGTCGACATCGCCGCGCCCGAGCCGGTGCCTGCGCCGCCGCTGCCCGAACCCGTCGTACGCCCAACCCCCGCGCCGACGCCCAAGCAGGTCGCGCGGCCAAAGCCAGCGCCGCCGAAGCAGCCGCCCGCCGCCCAAAAGGCGCAGCCCAAGGCCGCGCCGAAGGCTCCGCCCGCAAAGGACCGCCCCGCGCGCCCGACCGGACGGCTCGACGGCATCGCCGAAGGGCTTTCGAAATCGCAGCCCAAATCGCCTGCCAGCAACGGAGCGCCCGCGGCGGCGACGGCGGCCGAGATCCGCCGTTCGATCGACGTCAGCATCAAGGCCGCGATTCGCCCGCGCTGGGACAGCTGCCGCGTTTCGGGCGTCGATGTCGATCAGCTCAAAACCGTCGTCAAATTCCGCCTGACGACCACGGGCGCGCTCGCGGGCTTCACCAGCGTCACGACAACGGGCGAGAATGACAGCAACCGTTTCCAGATCCAGCGCCACCAGGAATGCGCCAAACGCGCGGTCGAACTCGCCGCGCCCTTCGACCTGCCCGAAGAAAATTACAGCTTCTGGCAGAATTACACGCTCGATTTCATCAAGAGGTAAGAGACATGCTCCTGCGTCCGATCGGCCTTTCGCTCGCCTTGCTGCTGACCAGTGCACCGGTGCTGGCCCAGACCGCCCCCGCCCCCACCCCGCCCGCGGTCGCGCAAACCGAACCGCGCGAAACGATCGAAGGCACGCTGTCGCAGGAACGCACGGTCGTGGGCATTCCACCCTTCGCCACCGCGTCGGTTCAGACCGTCGCGGGGCTCCGCACCGACAGCCTCGGCCGCCAGCTGGCCGAAATCATCGCCGCCGACCTTGAACGCAGCGGCCTTTTCGAACCGATCGGGCCGAACGGCGTTCGCGCAATCACCCGTGCCGAGGTGCAGGCGCCGCGGTTTGGCGAGTGGCAGGCGCGCGGCGCCGAAAATGTCGTCCATGGCTTCGTCGACGCCGGGTCGAACGGCAGCCTGATCGTCGGCTGTTATCTCTATGACACCGCACTCGGCAGCGAATTGGTGCGCAAGGGGTTCGAGATTCAGCCCGCCGACTGGCGCCGCGCCGCGCATAAATGCGCCGACGCCATTTATTCGCGCCTGTCGGGCGAGGCGCCCTTCTTCGACAGCCGCGTCGCCTATATCGCCGAAAGCGGACCCAAGGGGAACCGCATCAAGCGGCTGGCAATCATGGATTCCGATGGCGGCAACCACCGCTTCATCACCAATGGCCAGGCGCTCGCGATCAGCCCGCGCTTTTCGCCCGACTATAAAAAGATCGTCTATGTCAGCTATTTGAACGACCGCGTCCGCGTCTTCATTTACGACGTCGCGGCGGGGACGCAGAAACTGGTGACGGAAAGCGGCAACGCGACCTTTGCGCCGCGCTGGTCCCCCGACGGAACGCAGATCCTCTATTCGATGGCGGTCGGCGGCAACACCGATATTTATCGCATTTCGGCGAACGGCGGCACACCGGTACGGCTGACCACCGCGCCGGGTATCGACGTCGGCGGCAGTTTTTCGCCCGACGGGCGCAAGATTGTCTTCGAAAGCGATCGGTCGGGAAGCCAGCAGCTCTATACGATGAATATCGACGGGTCGAACCAGCAGCGGATCAGCTTTGGCGGGGGCCGCTACGCCACGCCCGAATGGTCGCCGCGCGGCGACCTCATCGCCTTTACCCGCATGGGGGGCGGCGAGTTCCGCATCGGTGTGATGACACCGTCGGGAGGCGGGGTGCGAATGCTGACGAACAGCTGGCAGGACGAGGCGCCGACATGGTCGCCGAACGGCCGCGTCATCCAGTTCTTTCGCACCACGCCGGGCCGCGAAGGCAAATCGAGCCTGTGGCAGGTCGACCTGACCGGCGTGAACCTGCGCCGCCTGCCCACGCCGCAGGATGGGTCGGACCCGAGCTGGGGCCCGGTTCTACCTTGACAAAAGCGGAACCAAATGCCCCCAATCGAGTTCCGCGATCGCGTCGCGACGTCAGGAACCCGGTCGTTCGAGATAATTTCTTCACCATGGAAAAAGGACAGAAGACATGACGATACGCAAAAGCACCGCGATGATCGCGGCGATCACCATGCTTGCTGTTGGCGCCTGCGCAAAAAAGGCCCCGGACACGCTGCCCCCCGCCCCCGAAGGCACCGGAACCGACACGGGCGTCGACACGGGCACCGGCATCGTGCCGGGATCGCAGGAAGATTTCGTTGCCAACGTCGCCTCCGACCGCATCTTTTTCGGTTTCGATCAATATAATGTCGATGCCGAAGATCAGGCGACGCTGCGCAGCCAGGCGCAATGGCTGCAACGTAACCCGGCGGTTCGCGTCACGCTGGAGGGTCACGCCGACGAACGTGGCACGCGCGATTATAATATCGCGCTCGGCGAACGCCGCGCCAATGCTGCGAAAAATTATCTGGCCTCGCTCGGCATCGATCCGTCGCGGATCAATGTCATCAGCTATGGCAAGGAACGTCCGGCCGCGGTCGGGTCGAACGAAGAGGCCTGGGCGCAGAATCGCCGCGCAGTGACCGTCGTTATCGGCCGATAAGCAGCCATAGCGGCACCGCGGCAAAGGCCGCGCCGCACAGGAACGAACCGAAGGGGACCCGCCGCTCACCAAGCGGCCGGTCCCCTTTTTTCCGGGCCGCAAGCGCCCACAGGATTCCGCCCAGGCTGGCGAGCAGCAGCAGCAGCGGCAAGGGCTGCCAGCCGAGCCAGGCGCCCGTCGCCGCGACCAGCTTGGGATCGCCGCCGCCCATGCCATCCCTGCCCCGTGCCCGGCGATAAAGCCACGCAAGAAACGCCAGGACGGCGCCGCCGGCGATCGCCCCGATCCAGCGGTCGATCAGCGAGGTGCCGAGCATCGGTCCCGCAAGCAGCAATCCCGCCACCGCGACGACGAGCGTGAGCCGGTCGGGCAGCCAGAAATGGCGCGCGTCGAGCAGCGCGAGCGGGAGCAAAAGCCAGCCGAACAACGCCCACAGCCAACCCGCCGTGCCGGGAAGCAGGGCCAGCGCCCCTGCCCCGATCAGCGCCGAGGCCAGTTCGACGTGCCCGTGAAACGGATCGATCGCAGCACCGCACGCACGGCACCGTCCGCGCGCGATCATGGCCGACAGGATGGGTACAAGGTCGCGCGCGTCAAGCCGCCGACCGCAACCGTCGCATTGCGAACGACCCAGCACCGATCGCCCCGCGGGCCAGCGCAGTACCAGCGTCGCGATAAAGCTGCCGAGCAGCAACCCGATCAGTCCGGCAAGCAGGATGCCCGTGCCGAAGGGCAAGGCATCGAGGATCGGCACGTCAGAAGCGGCCCGATGTCGTCAGCACGAACCCGCCCGGCGCCGCCCGGAAACCCATCGCGGCAAGCGCCGCGGCCATCGTCGGATCGCGATCGACATTAATCGCAAGCCGCGCGCGCCACACCCCCTTGCCATCGAAGCTGAGCGTCAGCCGCTCCATCCCCGATTGGCTGGCGAGCGCTGCTTCGGCGCGCCCGCCGGCGCAGCGAAACGGCCCCGAGAGGCCGCGCGAGAGGTCGAGCCCGGCGATGGGCGCGGCGACCATCAACCGCACACGGCCATTGGCGCGCACGCACCTGCCCGCGTTGTCGAAGCGTGCCGTTGCACCTTCAAAGTGGATGGTGTCGACGGGAATCGCGCCAAGCCCACCTGCCATCGCACTCGTCCCGTTGACGTCCGACAGGCCGCGCGGATCGCTGCCGTGCAGCCGCCCCGCGAGCGCGCCGAGCCGGTCGTCGCTACGCTCGAATGCCAACTCGGTCTCGCCGGTGAGCAGCGCGAGCGGCGACAGGCTGGCGCGCAGCGTGCCGAGCGGCAGCGCGCCGAGGCGTGCGTCGACAAGTTCGGCCGACCAGACCGATCCGCGCACCGCGCGTGCCGACACGCCTGAATCGCTGGCGCCCGCCCAGCCGAGCGCGAGCCGCATCGGAAAGGTCGCGACCAGCAGGACGAGCGAAAGCAGCGCGCCCGCCGCGATGATCCAGCGCCGCCGCACGCTCATCGCCCGGTCTTTCGAAGCTCGGCGGTCATCCCGACGGTGCCGTCGGCGGCGGGGGTGATCGTCAACTGTTCGATCACAAAGCCCTGGGCTTCGAGCGACGCGAGCCAGTCGGTGAGCACCGGCGCCCTTGCCGCCGCGATCGCAATCGCGGCCTGCCGGGTGCCGCGTGCTTCGTTGCGATCGAGCGTCAACCCGATCTCGCCCGCCGATTGTTGCAGAAACTGGTCGATAGCCCCCGCATCGACATTGGCCGCAACCGAATTGGCGGGCCGTGTCCCGATGAGCACGATCTTCGCCGCCACCCGTCCCTCCCGCTCGATCGCGGTGCGGTGGCGGTTTTCCAGATCGATAAAGGCGGCCACGGCCGGACGCCCCAGTCCCCAGGCGAGCACGCCGAACGCCAGAACCGCGGCGATACCGACCAGCCAGCGTTCGCGCGCCGACAACCCCGCCCACCAATGTTTCAGCCTGTCGATCATGGCACCGCCCGGATCGTGATGTTGGCCATTTGCTGCCCGTCGGTCCCCGCCATCGGCTGCGCCGTGATGCGATAACCCCGCGCCTGCAATGCCAGCAAAACCTGATTGACGTCATCGACGCGCGGCGCCGCGAGCGTCGTCGTCAACGTGCCGTCCGTGCGGTGCGACAGCGTTTTGAGCGATACGCCCGGCGCATCGCGCATCGCATCATAGAGCGCCGAGGCCGGCACCGAAAAGGCGAGCGGCCCGCCCCCCGCTGCGGCCAGCCGGCGGTCGATTTCGGTTTCGGCGGTGCTGGCATCGGATGCGGTCACGCCGGCCTTCTTCGCCATCGCCACCACCGCCTTGTCGGCGCGGCTGGTGTCGGCCGTCAGGCGCAGAGCATAAATCGCCGGGATAGCGACGCTGACGGCAACCAGCGCGATTGCCAGCCGCTTTGCGAGCCGCAGCATGGCGGGGTCGACCGCCCAGCGGCGCTTCGGCTTCCATGCCCCGCTCAAAAGGTCGAGCGGCGGCGCCGCGAGCGTGAGTAGCAGCGCCTCGCGCATCGTCTGGGCATCGAGCGGCGCAACATTCTGTTCGCCTGCGATCAGCGGGTCCAGTGCGGGATCGGACGCCCAGGCGCGGTCGGCCGACCGGATGATCCGTTCGCCGCCCAGCTCGGCCGCCCACAGGCTGCCGGCTTCGGGGGGCGGCACGGCGGCCGCAGCCGGAATGATCGCCACCGCGCTCAGTCCGCGCGCCGCAAGCCAACCGGTCCATGCGGTCATCGCCGCGTGCGTGGTTGCCGCAACGGGGACGGCTTGCCCCGCGCCGGCGGGCTGCCCTGCAACGATGTGAAGCGAAGCGGCGTCGCCCAGACTGTCCTTCAGCGCATCGATCCGGGCCGCGGCGGCGGCCTGGGCGGGCGCCGCATCGGGATAACGGAGCCAGCGGAGCGGCACATCCGCCGCGGGGGCCAGCGCGACCACCCGATCCTCGACGCCGTCGTCGCGCGGCCTTTCCCAATCGGACACCCAGCCGTCGTCCTGCCCGCTGTCGACGACAACAGCGTCTTCGACGCGCATCCACGCAGCGGGCGCGGCATCGTCGCTCGCAATCGCCGCCGACGCGGGCAGCCAGATCAACAGGGTGCGCGTCACCTCAGTCGCTCTCGCCCCAATCGCGACGCACGATCACGGGCGGCGCCATGCCCGCCGACGGCGCGCCGCCATTGGCGTCGATGAGTGAAACTGCCGTCAAAAACCCGTCCCCCATCGTCACATTCGTCGTCAGCGTCAGCCAGCGGCTCGTCACCGCCGCCTGCTCGGCCACATCGGTCGGCGGCTTGCGGCGGTCGAACGCCGGCGCCTCCCAGAATCGCACGCTGCTGCCATAGCCGCCCGCGGGCCGCGCGGCTAGCGCCGCCCGCGCCGTCGCAAGGTCGATCTCGCCCGGCCACAGCATCGCGACGAGCGGCGCCTGCGCGGGCGCGAGCGTGTTGACGTTGAGTTTTACCGGGTCGGTCGAGGGCAATGCGCAGATCCATGGGTTCAGCCGCGCATAGATTTTGGCATCGACGCCGCGCACCGCGCGCAGTTCGCTGACATGCGCCATCATGTGGTTCGCGGGCAGATAGGCGCCCGGCAGGGCGCGGTAGACATTATCCTCCGCGCCCAGCCGTCCTTCGTTGCTATCGCTGTCGATCCAATCGGCCGTGGCCCCGGCAATCGCCTGCGCCTCGCCATCCTCGACGCCGAGCAACGTCATCAGCTCGGCAAATTGGCGCTGCGCCCCCGCGCGCTGCGTGAAACGGCCCGGCACGGTTTCGGCGACCAGGCTATTGAGGTTGAAACAATTATTGGCGTCGGTGAGCTTGGCCCGCCCCTCTCCGCCCGGCAGCGGCAACACGAAGTCGCGCCCCAACCAGTCGCCGGCCAGCGTCAGTTTCGCCGGGTCGCGCCCGACAAGGTCGGCGACGCGGCCGAGCGCGATCTGTTCGGCGGCAAAGCTGTAGGCGCGTCCCTGATCGACCGTCGCCGCGCTGCCCGCGATCCGTGTCGCGAGCGTCAACCGGTCGAGCGCGGTCGCCGCGATCACCGCCATCACGGCGACGAGCAACAGCACGCTGAGCAGCGCGGCGCCGCGCTCCCCCGGCGAACGGATCATGGCTCCTCTCCCCCGATCGCGGGCGGCGGAAGCAGCGTCGGCGCGGTAAGGAACAGCATCGTCAACGGCTCGCGGCCGCTGCGACCGATCCGCACCTCGACCGCGCGCGGCAGGCGATCGCCGGGTTCGGAGGTCCAGACGTCGCTCCAGTTCCCGGCCCCGTCGCGATAGCGCAGCTGCGCCGACGCCACTTCACTCAACAGCCGGTCGCCCTCGCCCAGCGCCGTGCCGTCGAGCATCGGCTGCGTCGCGCGCCGCCATTCGCCACCGACAAGCGCATAGCCGACCCGCTCGACCGCCGGGCGCGGGCTGCCGTCGAGCGCCGGGGCGCCCGCGTGAACAAAGGCAAAGCCGCTCGCCGTGCCGACGAACGCGGGCACGGCCTCGCCCGCCGGGCCGCGCGTTGGCCGCTGCACCGCCTGCGCCAGATCGTTCGCCATCACCGCGCGCACGCGGTTCATCCCGCTCATCCCCTTCAGCCGTTCCTGCACCGCGTCCTGCGTGTCGATGCTGCTGCGGAGCAGACCGACACCCATCGCCGCGATCGCCGCGAACAGCGACAGCGCGACGAGCATCTCGACGAGGGTGAAGCCGTGATCGTCTTTCATCGCGCGGGCCGGATGATTGTCAGTGCCGCCTGTCCGCTCCCGCTTTCGGGGCGGACGATCAGGTCGATACGCAGCAGCCCGGCGTCGGCGGTCTTCGTCACGCGCTGGTCGATACGCCAGTTGCGCCCGGCATTGGCGATGCCGATGGCGCTGTTGCCGATTACCGGCGGCGCGGGGTCGGTCCACAGCTCGACCGCTCGGTTTTGCGCGACAATGCCCGCGGCGGTACTGACATCGAGGTCGCCGGCGGTGCGCACCGCATAGGCATCGAGCCGTACCAGCGTCAGCGCCGCGATGCTGATGATGCTGAGCGCCACCAGCATCTCCAGCAGTGTGAAACCGTGCTCGCCGCGATGCGACATATCAGCGGCCACGGCTGATCTCTCCCGTCGCCGACACGCGCACGCTCTCGCGCGCGTCGCCGCCCGACAGCAGCAGCGCCTGCGGTGTCGGACTGGTCCCCACGCGGTCGAACAGAATGCGTGCCGCGCCCTGCCCGCCGCCCGCCGAGAAGCGGACATCGGCGGGCCAGTTGCGCTGTTCAAAGGGTCGGCCGGGAAGCGGCTGCCATTCGCCCGCGATGCGGCGTTCAAAGCCATAGCCTGACGGGGAGAAATGGACGGAAACGCTGCGGCCCTCGATCACCGCGACGTCGCGCGCGGCGGCGAGGCGCGCGGCAAGCCGGTCGGCCTCGCTGCGCACACTGCGCTCCTCGCCGGGAATCGTCAGAACCACCGCGGTCGCCGCGAGCGCCAGGATCGCGAGCACGATCATCAATTCGACCAGCGTAAATCCGTTGGTTTCAGGCGGCGCGCCGGTTTTAGCTGTCGCTGCGAATATCCGCATTGTCGTCGGTCCCGCCGGGGGCGCCGTCGGCGCCGAGCGACCAGACGTCGAACGCCTTGCCGTTCGGCCCCGGCGCCTGATAATTATAGGGGCGCCCCCACGGATCTTCGGGCAGCTTCTTGATATAGCCGCCGCGGCGATAGCGTTCGGGCTGCGCAAGGGCGGGCGGCGCGGTGACGAGCGCGTTCAGCCCATCGGTCGAGGCCGGATAGGTCAGATTGTCGAGCCGATATTGTTCGAGTGCAGTTTCGAGCGTCGCAATGTCGGCCTTTGCCTTCGTCACCATCGCGCGGTCCTGGCTGGGCAGGACGTTGATCATCACCACCGTCGCGAGCAGGCCGATGATGAAGATGACGACCATCAGTTCGGTCAGGGTAAAGCCGCGCTCGCCCCTTTTGCGGCGGCGCTGGACCGGCGGGCGGCCCGCGCCCGAAAAGGAGGTGTCGAGCATCAGGCGGAGAATAAGCTGCATCAGCGACATTTATTACAGTCCGGCTAGATTCTGCAACTGAAGGATCGGTAGCAGAATGGCGAGAATGATGAGGGCGACGCACGACCCCATAACGACAATTATGACAGGTTCGAGAAGCGCCATCGACGCGGCGGTGAAGCGGTCGAACTCGCGCTCCAGATAATCGGCCGCGCGTTCGAGCATCACCTCGAGCCGTCCAGCGCTTTCGCCGCTCGCCGTCATATAGACGAGCAGCGGCGGAAACACGCCCGCATCGCGCAGCGCCGCCGACAGGCTGCCGCCCGCGCGCACCTGATCGACGATGCCCGCGGTCGCGCCCGCAAGCGCGGCGTTGCGGATCGTCGGCAGCGTCAACCGCAACCCTTCGACCAGCGGCAGGCGGCTCGACACCATCGTCGCCAGCGTGCGGGCAAAGCGCGCCGCATAAAGATCGCGAAGCAGGCGGCCGAGCAAGGGCAAACGCAACAGCCGCGCGTCGACGCGCGCCTTGAACGCCTGCCGCCGCATCGCCGCCGCCCAGCCGAACGCCGCGGCGGCCATCAGCAGCGCTATCAGCCACCACCAGTTCGCCGCAAAGCCGGATACCGCGATCACCGCGCGGGTCAGGAAGGGCAGTTGCTGGCCGGTGTCGGTGAATTGTTCGACGACGCGCGGAACGACAAAGATCATCAACGCCGCGACAACGCCGATCGCAACGATGGCGAGCACGATGGGATAGGCAAGCGCGGCGATCAGCTTGCCGCGCACCTCGGCCTGGTGTTCGAGCAGGTCGGCGAGCCGGGCGAGGATGACCGTCAGGCTGCCCGTCGTTTCGCCCGCCGCGACCATCGCGCGATAGAGCGGCGGAAAGCTCGCCGGTTGGCGCGCCATCGCGTCGGCGAGGCGGCGCCCTTCGAGCAGCCCGGCATGGACATCGCCGATGACGGCGCGCGCGCTTTCGGCCTCGCTCTGGCGGGTCAGGGTGCGCAGCGCTTCTTCGAGCGGCGCGACCTCGGCGAGCGTCGCGAGCTGGCGCGTGAACAGCGCAAGTTCCTTGCGACCAAGCCGATCCTTGCGAAAGGCGAGCAGCGAACGCCCCGACGCGGGCTTCGCCCCCGCCTCCTCGACCGCAACAATATGGAATTTGCGGCCGATCAGGTTCGCTCGCGCGGCATCGTCGTTGGCGGCGGTCAGCCGCCCCTTGCGTTCGCGGCCGGCGGGATCGATCGCCACATAGCGATAATCAGGCATCGACATCCTCGCGCCGCGCGATGCGGATCGCTTCCTCGGCGGTCGTCAGCCCCTTCGCGACCATCGCCCGTGCCGCCGAGGCGAGCGTCGGCGATTTGAGGAACGCATGTTTGGCGATCATCGCTTCGTCGCCGCCGGCGTAGATATAGCGGCGCACGGTTTCGTCGACCTTGATCGCCTCGAACACGCCGACGCGGCCCTTGAAGCCGGTGCCGCCGCACGCGTCGCAGCCCTTGGGGCGCCAGATGACCGTACCGATGTCGAGCCCCAGCATCGCTGCAACGCTGTTGTCGGCCTGAAGCGGCTCGCGGCAATGTTCGCAAAGCTTGCGTACCAGGCGCTGCGCGACGACCGCGCGCAGGGTCGAGGCGAGCAGAAAGGGTTCGACCTTCAGGTCTTTCAGGCGCGTGATCGCCCCCACCGCATCGTTGGTGTGGACGGTGGACAGCACGAGGTGGCCGGTGAGCGACGCCTGCACGGCGATGTCGGCGGTTTCGCGGTCGCGGATTTCGCCCATCAGGATCACGTCCGGGGCTTGGCGCAGGGTGTTCTTCAGGGCCGCTTCCCAGCTGTCGGTATCAAGCCCCACTTCGCGCTGCGTAACCACGCAGTTCTTGTGCGGGTGCACAAATTCGACGGGATCTTCCACGGTGATGATGTGGCCGAACGAGTTTTCGTTGCGCCAGTCCACCATGGCCGCCAGGGTGGTTGATTTGCCCGAGCCTGTGGCACCCACCATGATGCACAAGCCGCGCTTGGTCATGGTGATTTCCTTGAGCACCTGGGGCACGCCCAGGCCGTCAATGGTGGGCAGC
>JBGTUD010000059.1:0-12421 GCA_041939405.1 Sphingopyxis sp.
GGGCTAAAGGCGGCGGCGCTTGTTCGCTAAGCAAGTTCTCAACGCCCGGCTTGCCGCCTTCGTCCCGAACGGGAAGGCGGCAGGTATGGACTTCGAGGACAAGGACAGCGAGCGACCGGGTATTGCCGGCGGCGACCCCTTGCCGCCGGAGGATTGGGAGCGGGTCGGGCGCTCGGCGCGCATCGAGGCGATCTACTCCGAGCACCGGCCGCACATCACCCGCTTCTTCCGCGGACGCGCCCCGAACCAGGATGTCGGCGACCTTGTGCAGGAAGTCTTCAGCCGCTTTGCGAGCGCGCGAGGCGGCCTCGCTGCGCTGGTCGAAGGCCCCGGCGCCTATCTGGTGAAGAGCGCCCGGATGCTCCTCGCCGAATATGGTCGCGCCGACGCGCGCCGCCACCGGTCGCAGCACGACAGTTTCAGTGACGAGCATGAGGGAGCGAGCGACCCGCACGCCGCGCTCGAGGCGCGAGACGTCCTGCGCCGGGCAGAAAGAGCCATTTCGAGGCTATCTCCGCTCACGCGCGAGATTTTCCTGATGCATCGCTTCGAAGGACTACGCTATCCCGAGATCGCTCGAATCAAGGGAATCAGCGTGAAGACGGTCGAAAGCCATATGACCAAAGCCCTTGCCGCCATCAAGCGCGCGCGGGGTAAGCAGTGAGCCGCGCCGAAAGCGAAGCCACTGCCTGGCTCGACAAAATGATGGGACCCGATTCCGAAATGCACCGGGAAGCGTTCGACGAGTGGCTGGCCGAGCCGGGCAATGCCAAGGCCTACGATGAAGCGCGCGACAATTGGACCTGGGCCGCCGCCATGTCGCCTTCCCGGATCGAGGCCGATGTTCGGGCCGATGCTCGGGAGCGTGAACCCGGCGGGCGGCGATGGGCTTTTGCCACAATTCTCGCTGCGGTGATCGCGGTCGGGTTCGCTTGGTATCTGGTTGGCCGCGACAGCGATCAGCCGATCATCGCCACCAATTCGGCGCAAGGCGAGAGCAGGCTCGCCGACGGGACGCGCGTGACGCTGATGGACGGTGCCCGCATCGAGACGCGCTTCTCGGACGGCGAACGCCGCGTCATTCTGTATGACGGCCGCGCCAGGTTCGAGGTCGCACACGACGCGTCGCGTCCCTTCCTCGTCGAGGCCGGAGATTCGGTCACCCGCGCGCTCGGCACCATCTTCGAGGTCGATCTCCGCGCGGATGTCCCGCGCATCGCACTGGTCGAAGGCTCGGTCGAGGTGCGGCGCCTCGAGGGCGGCAAGGCACTTCGCCTCCGTCCCGGCGAACGCGCCGAGGTCAGGTCGACAGGCCCCCAGCCGATCACGGGTGAGGAAGCGAACACCCCGGCCAAATCGCTGTGGGCCGACAATCTCCCGCTTGGTGCGATCCTCGACCGCGCGGGCCGCGAGAATGGCGTCAAGATCAGCTTGGCCGATCCGGCGTTGGCATCGCTGCAGGTGACGGGGCGCTTCGACATGACCGATGCCCGGAAACTTGCGCTGAAGCTCGGCGCCGCGCTTGATCTCAAGGTCGAGTTCGGTGCGAACGGACCAATTCTCGGCGCGAAATCCGACTAGGACGCCCAAGAAAAACCCATAGGGTGTTCGGAGCACCCGTCATTTTTTCCCTTCAGACGGCCAAAATCGGCCGCACGGGAGGGATGAATGACGATGAAATTTTTCGCGGCCGCTCTGGCTTCGGGCGTATCCGCGACCGCATTTTACGCACCCAGCGCGTGTGCGCAGACGGGCGAGCAGACATACAATATCGAGGCACAGCGCCTTAGCGATGCGCTTCGCAAATATTCGGACATTTCCGGCCGCGGGGTCATCGCGGCTTCGAGCCTGCTTGAAGGCAGACGCAGCAACCGGGTCCGCGGGCGACTCTCTCCCGACGAAGCCCTCTCGCGCCTCCTTTCCGGCACGGGCCTGACGATCGAACTCGTCGAAGGCGCATGGGTGCTTCGGTCGGGAAACGTCGATGCCCGGGAAACTGGATCGACTGATCGAACCGACGAAGCGATCGTCGTCACAGGCTCTCGTATCCGTGGCGCAGGGCCAGTTGGTTCTCCCATGACGACGGTCGACCGCGACGTTCTCGACCGGAGCGGTCGCGCGACTTTGGCCGATTTCATCCAGACCATTCCGCAGAATTTCTCGGGCGGTCCGACCGAAGCGAATGTCGGCTTCAGCAACCGAGGCAAAGCCTCGTCTAACATAGCCTATGGCACTGGCATCAACCTCCGCGGTCTGGGACCAGGGGCCACCCTGACGCTGTTCGACGGATCCCGGCCGGCCCTTGGAGGCGGTTCGGGCGCCTATGCCGACGTTTCGCTCGTCCCTTCGATCGCAATCGATCGTGTCGAAATCCTGACCGATGGCGCATCCGCAATTTATGGTTCGGATGCCGTCGCGGGCGTGGTGAACATTCGCTTCCGCAACCGCTTCGAAGGCGCTGAAACTCGCCTGCGGGCCGGCACGGCAGACGGTGACTATGGCGAGGTCCAGATTAGCCAGATGCTAGGAAAAGGCTGGTCGACGGGCCACATCGTCGTGGCGGGGGAATATAGCCAGCGCGGCAATCTGGCTGCGACGAAGCGGCCCTTCGCGACCGAGGATCTGCGACCATTCGGCGGCCCCGACCTCCGGTCGAACTACAATAATCCCGGCACTGTCGTGGCGGCGAACGGCCAAAAGTTCCTGATTCCGCGCGGCCAGGACGGGCGCAATCTCACTCCTGCCGACCTTACGCCCAGCGCTGATTTCAATCGCGGCGACGCACGTCGACATACCGACATTCTGCCCAAACAGGAGACGATGGGTCTCTACGCGGCCATCGAGCAATCGCTTGGCTCGACTATCACGATCTTCGCCCGCTCGCTTTACTCAGAACGCAACTTCGAGGCCCGACGCCGTGTGAGCGGCCCGACGCCTGTCCGCGTGACGAGCGCCAATCCCTATTATGTCGACCCCATCGGAACGGGGCAGCCGGTCACCGTCTACTATGATCCCGCCGCCGAGTTCGGTCCTGAAAGCCTGCGTGGCAAAGCCAAGGCGTTCAACAACGTCGTCGGAGCGCGGGCCGACATCGGAAGCTGGGTCATCGAACTGACCGGAGGGTTCGGACGGCAGCGGGAGCGCTATGACAGCTTCAATCTCGTGCATAGCCTCCGCTTCTCGCGGGCGGTCGCGGCAACCAGTCCTGCGCAAGCGATCAATGTCTTTGGCGACGGCGCGGTCAACGACCCAGCGCTCATCGACAGCCTGCGCGGGAGCATCGTCGCAGAAACACAATTCAAGGTGTGGACGGCGGCGCTTCGCGCAGACGGCAAATTGTTGTCTCTCCCCGCGGGCGACCTTAAGATGGCAATCGGCGCCGAGTACCGCCGCGACCGCTTCGCCTTTTCTCAGACCCTCGATCTTGTGACCGATACGCCGCTCGTGATCGGCATCCCCGGCCTACCCGACAAGCGCATCATCAAAGCTTTTTACGGCGAACTGGTCGCGCCAATCTTCGATGCCGGGGACGCATTCCCTGGGTCGCTGACCCTATCGGCGGCTGCCCGCTACGAGGATTATTCGGATTTCGGGGACACTGCGAACCCCAAATTCGGAGCGCGCTGGACGCCGCTGCCGGGTGTCGCGTTGCGTGCGTCCTACGGAAAATCGTTCCGCGCTCCTTTCTTCGACGAACTGGTCGGCACGGCGAATGCGCTCTACCAAACCTTGCGGGTCGCCGATCCGTCCTCACCGACCGGGCAGACCGTCGTGCTTGCCCTGTTCGGCTTTCAACCGGCGCTCCAGCCTGAGCGCGCCGAGAGCTGGACGGCCGGGCTCGACTTCGAACCGCGCGCCCTTCCCGGCGCCAAGCTTTCGCTGACCTATTTCGACATACGTTATCGGGACCGCATTGCGTCGGCCTCGAGCGATAGCCGGAACATTCTCAATAGGCGTGATCTCTATTCACCGATCATTGAGGACGATCCCGCCCTCGCCACGGTAACCGGCTATTTTACTGGTCCGAACTTCTCAAATGCACTCGGGGTTGCTCCCGGCGATGTGCGCGCGATTATCGATCTCAGAACTCGCAATCTTTCGACCTCGACGATCCGCGGCCTCGACTTCGACCTCGCCTATTCGCGGCCCGTTGGCGAAGGCATCTTTTCGTTCAGTGTCGGTGGCACCCGGCTATTCGCGATCGACAACCAGATTACGGCCAGCGCGCCGCGAGATCGCGTCGTCGGTACGCTCGGAAATCCGGTCAAGCTGCGCCTTCGCGGCCGCGCCGGCTTCTCGATGGGCGCGTTCGACGGGGGTCTCGCGGTCAATCATGTCGGCGAGTACCGCAACCTGACCGTCACGCCCGCGGAGCGAGTGAAGAGCTGGACGACCCTCGATCTGCAACTCGGCGCGCGAATCGGCGATCTGCGGGGTCGTTCGCTTCGACTCGGCTTCAGCATCAACAATCTGTTCGACAAGGATCCGCCCTATGCGCAGTTCCGGGGCCCCAGCTACGCGCTCGCCTATGATCCCGAGCAGGCGAGCGCGATCGGCAGGACCATGGCGCTACAGGCCGTTATCGCGTGGTAATTGCCGCCGCACTGCTGGCCGTCGCCGCACCCGCGGCGGCGGCGACACCCCGCGAGCCGGTCGGGGCCGCCGACCTCGTCGAGGTGTCCGAGATCAGCGGCCCCACTCTATCGCCTGATGGCGAACGCTTCGCCTTCCGGGTGAGCCGCGCTTCCCTCGAGAGCAATGCCATAACGCTCGAGTGGTATGTGGGGAGCGTGGATGGGCCGCCCCAACTTGCGGCGAGCGGAGGCAGCGCACGCGTCGATGGAGCAGGGCTCGTCTCCGATCAGACTCCGATCTGGGACAAGGACAGTAAAGGCTTTCGTTTTCTCGCCTTCCGCGATGGAGAAGTGACCCTCTGGCACTGGCGCGACGATGGCGGCGCCAAAATGGAGGTTCGGAACGATGCCGACATCCTGGACTTCGCCGTATCGGACGATGGGGGGCTACTTCGCTACACTGTCGGTGCGACGCGTGCCGAGATCTCTCGCGCACAGACCGCCGCCTACGAAGGGGGCGTGCTGGTCGACGCACGCGTCGACCTCAACCAGGCGATTGCGGGCGGTGTGATCGAAGACGGCAAGCGCGTCATGCAGAGATTTTCCGGACCCTGGTTCGACCGAAAAAGTTTGTTGTGGGATGCGCCGCGCCGCGAGATTTTTGTGCCGAGCGTCGGCGCCACCCCCCATTCCGCGCCCAATGACCAATTCTCGCTCCACTCCGCATCCCAACGTCCGTGGGCTGCAGCGCCCGATGGCAGCAAAGCAGAGATATTGCGTAAGGCAGGCAGCGCCTCCCTCGTGGTCACGCGCCCCGGCGGAGAGCGGATCCAATGCGAGGCGGAGTTCTGCCGTTCGCCAAAGCTGCTCGCAACCACGTGGCTGCCAAATCAGGACATCTTGCTGGCGTTTGTCGACGAAGGAAGCGCCCGCGAAGCCGTCTGGCTATGGAAAGTCGGGGCTGCGACGGCTCGCAAAGTCGCAATCACCGACGGAGCATTGCGTCTCGCCGACCGGCCATCGCGATGCGCCGTCACCATGCGCGCGCTGATTTGCGCCGAAAGCATGCCGCTCATTCCGCCACGCCTCGTCCGGATCGACCTTGCGACAGGGCAGCGCCGACCACTATTCGAACCGAACTCTGCGCTTGCCGCCAGAATTGACGCGGAGGCGAAGTCGCTTGAGCTGCCAGGCGGATACTCCGCGATATTGCTCAGCCCCCCACGGGCGAAAGCGCCACCCGTCGTGGTCCAGAATTATCATTGTGCCGGGTTCCTCAAGGGCGGCACGGGCGAAGAATTGCCGATGCTGCCCCTTGCGGAACATGGAATCGCGGTCCTTTGCATTGATCCGTTTCGGGGCCCGCCCGGAAGCGGAACCGATGGAACATATGAACTTGCCCGCACGGTCATCGCATCCGCGATCGCCGACCTTGGGCAACGCAAACTCGTTGATCCGAACCGCGTCGGCATCGCCGGTTTCAGCCACAGCTCGGGTGTAGCGCTCTGGGCGGTCCGGCACAGCACGAATTTCAAAGCCGCGACGATAGGCACGGGTCAGATTTCGCCTCATTATTTCTGGACCAACGCAGTTCCGGATCGAGGCTTTGAAGCCATGCTAAAGGATTACTGGAGCATCGGCGACCCGGATGCCGACCCCGCCCGCTGGCGTCTCGCCTCTGCAGTTCACAATGTTGAAGCGATCAACACTCCCATCCTAATGCAATTGCCCGACGCGGAAGCAGCCTGGACGGCGGAGCTCCATACCAAGCTCAAACGCGCCGGAAAGCCTGCGGAAATGGTCGTCTATCCGGACGAGCTGCACAATAAATATCAGCTGCGGCACAAGCGCGCCGTTTACGAACGCAACCTCGACTGGTTCCGTTTCTGGCTGACCGGCGAGGAGGACCCAGCTCCCGGGAAATCCAAACAATATAACCGCTGGCGCCATTATCGCGCGGGACCGTCCTTGCCTGTGCCCGCGCGGTAGGTTCGTGCCGGGCGGGCCTTCCCCGGGGGCCGCCCGGCACGACATCTGCTGGATCGCGGCCGATGTTCCGGTCCATCGCCGCTAAATAGCGACATCCGGATGGCCCGACACCGACCGCGCCCAGCGCTCAATGTCGGCGAAGCTCAATATTCGCGTCACCATCACGGGGTCTGGCCGCACGTTGTCGGCAAACAATGCCCCGACAGCTTCGAGGTCAAGAAGGCCCGCTCCCGCCAGCCACCCGTCGAGGAGGTAGGAACGTAGTCGACGGCGATGCGCCTCGAACGCCGGCAGGAATACCGACAATATACGCCCCTTTCCCAGTCGCTCGATTACCATCTCTGGCAGGTCTTGGCGAAAGGCCCTGCGCGCCAGCGCGCGGTTCTGGCCGCCTTCGCCCCACTGCCAGCTCGGCACGCCGAGCGTAAATTCGATGATTGGCTGCGAGAGCAACGGGGCGATCATCGGCATTGCCAAGGCGCGATCATAGCCGTCGAGGAACGGCTGTGCGATGAGAAGCTTGATCGCATAGACCTGCTGTCCGGGGGATGCCCGGTCTGCGTCAGCCATCCAGGGGTGCTCAGGATAGTCTCGCGCATAGCGACGCGTGAGGAGGCTGTGATCAACCGGCCACATTGGCGGCGGTCTCAGCAGTCGCTTTGCCGAATAGCCAAGGGCACGCCACATATTGTCATTGGCAAGGCGGGCAAGGTCGCCGGCAGCGCGCCATGCTTCGACCGGCCCAGCGTAACGTAGCGCGTCGAGAATGGGCGCCGCCGATGTCAGATAGCCGAAGACATTGTCGCCGCCGGTGCCTGTGAAGATCGCATCTGCCTCGAACTCTCGGGCGCCTTGGAGGTAAGCGCGGTCACTTGGTCCTAGCAGGCCGAAGCCGCCCGGACGCGCGCGCAGAATTTCGAGCGGAGCCATCGGATCCCCGAACGGTGGACGCTGCCATTCCGCAAGGGGCGTTCCGACACGTTCGGCGACGGCGCGCGCATAGGGACGCTCGTCGCCGTCGGGATCGCTGGTCGCCATTGTCAGGGCGCGCCAAGGTCTGCGTCGGCCGGCGAGGCATGCCGCCATAATGCTGCTGTCGATCCCTCCCGACAGCTCAAGCTGGATACGCTCGAAGCGCATGCTCCAGGCCGACACCGTCCGACTGACCTTGTTGCGCAGATCTTCGGGATCGATCCGAGCAGGCGAGCGGCGCGTGTGGGCCCATGGCGACCAGCTTGTGGCCAGCGGCCGCACCGACCCCAAGGCGATAACCTCCCCCGGAAGGAGTTCACGCACACCGCGCAATTCAGCATCAGGGCCGCGAAGTAGAGGGAAGCGCATCCACGCGTCGATGCGTTCGGGGTCAGGCTGATCGAGCCGAAAGCCGAGGCTGCGTGCGAGTGAGAGATCGGTGAAAGCGATCGCACGCCCATCGCGATCTTCAAAACAGAATAGGGCTGGTCCGGTCATTGGGGAGCGAAGCAGCAAAATGCGCCCTTCCGGGTCAGCCCAGAAGAGCAGGAAGTTGCCCCATAGCTCCTTGATGGCCCATGCCCCTTCGCTCGACACGAGCCGGTCCACCTCGATCGCGGTCAAATGCTCGCAAACTCCCGAACTCTGCCGATGAAAGGCCCAGCCAATAAGCGCAGTGCCGTTCGAGATCTCGGCGGGTGTATCCTTTTCCACAATTAGCCGGGCTCGCCCGACCGTCCCGGCCTCGACAAAGCCGACGGGAATGTTGCGATCGCTCGGGCCGATGATGAGGGCGATACGTAACGTCACAGCCGAAACACCGGCGTATAGTCAGCGACCACATTGACGTTGTCGGACAGCACCATTTCATTGTGTTGAACCCAGGCGTGCGCCGCAAAGGGATCAAGCCTGACACCGAAATAGACCTGGCCGGGTATTCCGCGCTGCCAGAGGTAGCGAGCCAAGGCCAGACTATCGGGCACGCAAAGACGCCGCCAAGGCAGCTGGACGCGCGCCGCCGCATATCCACGGGCAACCGCACAGGCATGTCGGCGATCCACCATTGTCTCCGCGGTAAGGAGGTTATTCTTCAAGCGGCGCCATTGGGCTATGGTTTGTCCGAGACCGCGCAAACGTAGCCGGAGAGCCGCATCGAGCCGGTAACGTGCGATCTCCAGCGCGCCAGCACGCTGGCTCGGACCTGCCAGCTCGAGTGCGCTGCTCGTTGCGATGGGCGCGGAAATTGGAGCGATTGAGGGGCCCGGCCCGTCGCCAATGAGGCGGCGTCTGGACAGCCTGCCTAACGCAGGTTCGATAGCCGCCGTCGTGAGCCCAGCGCCGAGCGCTTCGAGGACGCCAACCTCGGCACCTCGGAGCATCAAGTAGCGGTCCGCCTCAATGTCGAGGAGAACTGCACCGCCGCCCAGGAAGGCGAAGCTGATGTGGGGTGGGAGATGATGGTCCATTGAGGCAGTACGGACGCGGCGCGGTGCGCCGCGTCCGCCATCCCGTCAGTCGGCGGTGATCGCGCCGTCCGGCTTGAAGTGGATGACCGAGCCATCCTCGGGATAGGGCAGAAGCCCGCCGAGCGTTTCGACGCTGGCGACGCCCAGTTCTTCGATTTCGGCGTTGTCGATGCGGTCCATGGGACCCTCCTTGGTTGATGCCGCGGAATTGCGGCAAGGTCAAAGCTACGCCTTTGATTTGGAATAGGAATTTTATAGTTTTGCTATAACCCGAATGTTATCGGAGCGGGTCGCTGCGCGGCCTCACTGCCGCAGCAATACGTCCGGCTTGCCGGGTACGCCGACGATGGAAGCTCGTGATTTTGCTGCGTAAACTTGTCCAACGGCCGAACCGGTAGTCTTCCTCCATCGCAGCCAGAGTGGCGCGCGATGCGGCGTCGATACGTAGCTCCGCCGAACGAAAAGCCCTACTTCGCTCGATAAAGTTCACGATGGCGTATCGAAGTTCGCGATTCGAAGCGCCGACGGCGATGACACCAAACAGCGAATCAATCGCCTCCGGATAAGGCTCGATCCGCTGCAGTTCGCTGAGTCCCGCCCGGAGATTCGGCGAAGGGTGCCTGCCCTTCAGCGCAAGTGCGAGTAGCATCCCACCCCATTCGTACAACTCAACAAGGTCTGCCTCAGCCAGCAAGGGCTGTCGAAAACCTTCTTGGTGCCAGCTATCGACGATGCGTTCTCCGGACAGGCGATGAAGGGCATCTCGCACCGGCGTTGCGCTCGCACCTAACGCGCGGGCCAATTGCCGCGGGTCGAGGCGCGTCCCGGGCGGATAGGCGCCGCTCATAATGCGCACCTTTAGGTCGATGTAGACCCGCTCCATCGTAGCGCCGGGGCTCATGCCGCCAGCGTCCCGTCCTCGCCCAACGATCGCTGCTCACCGATATAGTCAGCAAGAAGCGCCTGCTGATCTGGGCGAAGAGCATCCACGGCTGCGATCGGGTCGGGGGGATAGCCGCGGAACAGGATCGAGGGACACTGACCCTCGAAGTTGCCGAGGTTTGGGCGATGCTGGACATAGCCGGTCAAGGCCGCCAGCTCGGGCGGAAAGTCCTTCGCGACGTCGGGTGGATAGGCGAGCCACTGGTTCTCGTAAGGTTTCAGCCAGCCGAGGCAGTAGCTGATGATGATCCCGCGCCGCGCCGCCGGGCTGCAATTGCCGCCGGCGCCGTGGAGCGTCGAACCCAGGAAGACGATAGCGTCACCCGGCATCGTCTCGGCAATGATCGGCGCTTCCGCCGGCTCCTCGACAAGCGCTTCGAGCCCATGGCTGTTCGGCCAGATGATCGTGGCGCCATTCTCCGCGGTGAAGGGCGTCAGCGGCCACATCACATTCACGAGATACTCGACCTCTCCGAGCGTCCCCTGCCACATGTCCTGATCGCGATGCGGGAACTGCGGAAGCGCTCCCGGATGCAGCTCGATCGCCTGGGCGAGATTGAGCTGAATACGCTCGCACCAGTCGCCGAGCGCGGCCTCGGCGAGGGCGAGGATCGCCGGGTTCATGACCAGCGCGCCGACGTGCGGCGAGCGGATGAGCAGGCGGCCGAAGCGCTTGGTGCGCTCGCCATAGAAGCCGCCCTCGCAAAAGGGCGTCGCGGCGTAGCGCGGATCGAGGTCGCGATCGATCGCCGCGATCAGCTCGGCGGGAACGGCTGAGCGGACGATCGCATAACCGTCTTCCTTGAGCGCCCGCATCGAGGCGGAGGGCGGCTGATGGCTCTCTGCCGCAGCAATATTGGTACTCATGGCCCCGCTCCTTTCACGCTGCATTGGCCGCGACCGGCGTCGCAGCGCTGCCCGAAACAATCCCCGCCGCCTTGAGCCTTGCGGGGGTGTCGGCGTCGATCTCGATCCGCAGCGAAGTCAGCGCGCGGCCATCGTAAATGCCGGGTTCGCCGAGCGCCGTGCAATCCCAGCCGAAGGTCCGGATCTGAGCGAACCAGTCGAGCTCGGCGACGCCGGTGTAGGAGCGGATGCCGTTAGCGAGCGCATAGTCGATCAGCCCGGCAAGAAGCGTGTCGCGAGCGATGCGGCGCTGACGCGCACCGATCCCCGGCGACAGGCAGAAGCGGGTGATCTCGAAGATATCGGGACCGGACGGCGGGATGCCGTTGACGAGGCCGGGGAAGAGACCGTCGAGAAGGGCCGGGCGCGTGGTGGGAAGGAGGCGCGCCGAGGCGAGATGCCCGCCGTCCTGATCGCCGACGATCAGATAGGTCGCGTGGGGATCGTCGAAATGATCGATCTCGAACCGGTCGGCGAGCACCGGCAGGTCCCATTTCAGAAGATCGATGAAGACGCGCTTGCGCGCCTCGAACATCGCGCGGAGCAATTGATGCTCGTGTGCGCGGTTGGAATGGTCGATTACCGAAAGCATGGATGTGTCTCCTTTTCGAAAGAGACCATCCAATTGAACGGCTTTTTGCGGCTCCACCATAGCACGATCGGGGGGTGTCGACGAAAAAAGTTCAGCGCTTGGCGATATCCTCGTAGCTGAGGTCGCCGGCATAAAGCGCGCGCACGGTCAGCGTGATCCCGCCATTCGCGTCGTAACGCTGCCGCGCGTTGCGAAGATGCTCGCGAACCGTGTCGGGACTGAGATCGAGGATCCGACCGACCTTCGGAGCGCTGTTCCCCTTGGCCGACAGGATCAGGCATTCGCGCTGGCGATCGGTCAGTCGCGGCCCGACCTGCGCGAGTTCGGGATTGGCGAGCAGGCGCGCGGCTTCGAAGGCCGGCCCACCGATCATTCTAGCAAAGAGCAGCGCCATATCATTGGCGGCGATCCCCGGCGTCCAGGCGAAGGACACCGAGCCATGCGCCTCGCCAGGAATGTGCGCCGGTATGGTAAGCCCGTCTCCTATTCCGTGCCGCTGCGCCTCGCTGAGAACCAGTTCGTCCTCGGGGCGTTCGCCCGAGAGCGGCTTCATGTTGCGCCAAAAGAAACCCTCGAGACTGCGGTGGCTGGCGCGATGCACGGGATCTGTGAGCCCAAGTCCGCGCTCGTCGAACCAGCGCGCCCAATCCTCGGGATAGTTGTGGACGCGAACACCCCTGTCGGGAGCCGCGAGGAAATCGACATGGTGGCTCAGCGCGAACCAGGAACAGCCCATGCGCGCGCAGGCCTCCGCCAGCAGATCGGCCAGACCCGCCGCATCCTTCACCCGCGTGACGTCGAGCGCAAAAGCATGCGCAGCGTCCATCGTCGGCATTGCGACCCATGGCAGCGGACGGCAGTCGTCGCCAAGTCGGCCGACCGTCCCTGCTCCTCGTCATGGCCTGCGAGCGGTGCCCTCTCAATGGGCCGTCCCGCCGGCGACGGGTGATCGCCGCTGGTCATAGCGATCTACAATGATG
>JBGTUD010000060.1:0-12401 GCA_041939405.1 Sphingopyxis sp.
TAGGCCGCGCCCATCACGGCAAATTGCACCAGATTATTGGCATCGCACTCGGTATTGGCGCCGAGGTCGAGCATCACGACGTCATTGTCGCCGAGCGACGGCAGCAGCGCCGCGAGCGCCGGCCGGTCGATTCCCGGCATCGTGCGGAGTGCCAGTTTCGCCATCGCCATCAGCGCGCCGGTATTGCCCGCCGACACGGCGCCGCCCGCATCGCCACGTTTCACCGCGTCGATTGCGAGGCCCATAGAGGTGCTTTTGGCCTTGCGCAGCGCCTGGCTGGGCTTGTCTTCGCCCGACACCACGCCGTCGGTGTGAATAATGTCCGACGCCGCACGAAGGTTCGGGTGATTGTCGAGCGCGGCCTTGATCCGATCCTCGTCGCCGACGAGGATGAAGCGCAGCCCGTCGTGCTTGTGGCGCGCCATCGCGGCGCCCGCAAGCATCACGCGCACACCGACGTCACCGCCCATCGCATCGATTGCGATTCGCGGTGTCAGTGCCATCTAAACCCCTCCGGCCGAACGATTACGCGCCGACCGACACCACTTCGCGGCCGTTGTAATGGCCGCAGGCGTTGCAAAGATTGTGCGGGCGCTTCAGCTCGCCACAATTGGGGCATTCCTGAAAGGCCTCGACCTTCAGGCTGTCGTGGCTGCGACGCATGCCGCGCTTCGAGGGCGAGGTTTTTCGCTTGGGAACGGCCATGATATTTCCTGCATTCTCAAATAGTGTGTCACGAATCGGCTGCCCGGATTTGTCGCGCCCGTTGCCGGGAATGACTGGCCCGCCCGCCAAGCCGAAGCTCAATCCCGTCGTTTTGGAACGGGATAATTCTTCCGCCGGAAGGTGCCTCAACGCCGGATGGTGTCGGGTGCCGGATCGGGCGCGGCTATAGCGTTTTTGCCCGCAAAGGCAAGTCCATTGCACCGGCCGATGGCCGCGGCCTCATTCGCTTTGCTGCGCCGGGCCAGAAACGGAACGCTTGCCCCGCCCTCTCCGCAATGCCACATCTCGCCCACCGCCGGGCGGACCGGCCACCAAGGGGAAAGCCAAAAATGATCATCCTGCCGATCAGCCTGACGATTGCCGCGGGGGCGGCGCTGCTCAACCTGTGGCTCACGATCCGCGTCGGCCGCGTGCGGACAAGGGAAAAAGTGTCGATCGGCGACGGCGGCAACGAATTTCTGACGCGCCGGATGCGTGCGCACAGCAATTTCGTGGAAAATACCGCCTTCGTGCTGATCCTGCTGGCGCTGGTCGAACTCGGGATCGGTTCGTCGCTATGGCTGTGGGGCGTCGGCGCGCTCTATCTGGTGAGCCGTATCCTGCACGCGCTCGGCATGGACGGGATGCTGTGGGGCCGAATGGCCGGCACGACCATCACCATGCTGACCCAGCTCGGCCTCGCGCTCGGCGCGCTGGCGATCGTTTACATGACCCCGACCAGCATCACGACGACCGAGATCGAAGAAACGGTCGAATTGGCGCAATAGGCCATCCTGTTCGGTCATCCCGGCGAAGACCGGGATCTCGACCCCGCGAATTGACGCACCGGCGAGGTTCCGGCCTTCGCTGGAACGACGTTCTATTGGTTCAACGCCATATCGCTCACGAACGGGTTCGTTCGCCGTTCGTGCGCGAAATTGCTGTGCGCGCCATGCCCCGGCAGAAAGGTCGTGTCGCCGCCTAGCGGCCAGAGCTTCTGCGTGATTGAATCGAGCAATTGCTGGTGATTGCCGCGCGGAAAATCGGTGCGCCCGATCGATCCCTGAAAAATCACGTCGCCGACAATGGCAAGTTTTGACGGCGCATGGTGGAACACGACATGTCCCGGCGTGTGGCCAGGGCAATGGATGACGTCGATCACCAGATTGCCGACCGTCACCGTGTCGCCATCGGCCAGCCAGCGGTCGGGTTCGAACGGCTCCCCGACCATGCCGAAGCGCGCGCCGTCTTCAGCAAAGCGTTCGATCCAGAATCGGTCATCCTCATGCGGCCCCTCGATCGGCACGCTCAGCTCTTTCGCGAGCATTCCCGCCTGGCCGCAATGATCCATATGGCCATGGGTGACGAGGATCTTTTCGACCTCCACCCCCGTCTGCCGCACCGCTTCCTGAAGCTTGGGCAGGTCGCCGCCGGGATCGACAAAGGCCGCCTTGTTGGTTTCGGTACACCAAAGGAGCGTGCAATTCTGTTGAAAGGCGGTGACCGGCACGATCGCGGCGCGCATCGGGGGGGTGGGAGTGTTCATGGCAATCGATTTGGGGAAAAGCGGCCGAATTGGCAAGGCCATGATCTTTGCGGGTGAGCGGACCTTCAGCCCGGCGACGACACTTTCATCAACACCAGCCCACTGACGATCAGCACCGCCGCGACCATACGCATCGCGCTCGCCTGCTCGCCAAGCACCACTATCCCGACGGCGAAAGCGCCGACCGCCCCGATGCCGGTCCAGATGGTATAGGCGGTTCCGAGCGGCAGCGACTTCATCGACAACGAAAGCAGCGCAAAGCTAGCAACCATCGCAACGATGGTGACGGCCGTGGGCCCAGGCCTGGTGAAACCCTCCGACTGCTTCATCGCAAACGCCCAGACGATTTCGAGTACGCCAGCGAACATAAGGTAGATCCACGCCATGACAGCCTCCAGATTAAAGCTGCCGGGCCGTCCCGGACCTGTACTCCGCCGCGGGCGGCCGAGGACGTGGCCTCGCCCGCTCCTTATTCCGATCAATCGCCGCGAACAAGGCCCCGGGACCAACGCCGTGCGGGTTTGACCCGCCCCCGTGAGCGCATTATTCCCCCTCGCATGACCGACGCTTTTCTTCACGGCACCGTGCACGAGGCCCGCGCGGATATGCAGGCGGCGCTCACCGCCGATCCCGGCGCGCTGGCTTTGTGGCAGGCGCTGACCCCGCTCGGCCGCAACGAGTTCATCTGCTGGGTCGACGACGCCAAGCAGGACAAAACGCGCGCGCGCCGGATCGCGCGGACGGTCGAGGAACTGCATGAAGGGAAAAAGCGTCCCTGCTGCTGGGTCGGGTGCATCCATCGCACCGACAAGGCGCCGAGCAAGTGGCAGCAGGCGGTATTGATCGACAAAAAAGGCGAAATAGCCGGCGCGGAGGCGTCAGCGCAGCGTCATCGTGTCGCCTTCGACATTCACCGCATCGAGTTGCGACAAAAAGCTTTGGCCGAGCAGCGACACGCCCATGTCGGCATCGACCACCGCGGCGCGGACATCGCGCACCTCGATCCCCTGCACTTCGACGCTATCCAGCATCACCGTGCGCATCGGCACATCGCCGCCCGCGGTGCGCGCCATGCCGCCGATCGGCAGGCGGTCGACGTCGATGCCGATCGCCTCGGCATCGCGCCGCGTCAGCGCGACGATCGATGCGCCGCTGTCGACCATCATGCGGATGTTGGTGCCGTCGACTTCAGTATCGGCATAGAAATGCGAATCGCCCGATCGCACAAGGCGCACCTCGCCCCCGGATGATTTCGCCCCCGACGACGACGACCAGCCGCCGCGCTTGCCGCGCTCGGTCGTCCAGTTGCCGTTGGCCGAGGAATCGACAGCCGCGGGCATATCATCTTCGCTCGATCGGCTGGCGACGCTCGCCACGCCAACGGATATGGCCGTGATGGCGATCGCCAATCCCAGATAACGTCCGATCATGGACGCACTTGTCGCAGATTTGGGTTGGGGATTGGTTAAGCGGGGCCGGGTTGCGCGGCCGTTCCGGCGGCTGCGCTGCCCCCCTGCTCGATGAAGGCGCGCCAGACCGGAGCCTCGCCCCGAACGCTGTACGCAATGCGCGCGCAGGCATGGGGGCTTCCCGGCCGGTTGGTGGCTTCGGCTGCCGTCATCGGCCAGGAAACACTATCGCGCGCCGACCAGCACACCAGTGCCTCGGCCTCCTGCCCCGCCTCGACGGCCGCTCGATCGGCGCCGCTGAACGACGCGGGCGCGCTCCACCCGAAAATCGCTCGGTGCGGCGTGCTCCGGCCCCACAGGGCTTCGCCGAACGGACTGTCGTGGTCGGCGAGCATCGCCCGGACCCGCGCTCGATCGGCAGCCGCCAGCCACTTGCCGCCCAGCATTGGGCCCCAGCGCGCCTCGTCGCGCGCGCGGAGCGCCGCCGCCAGCTCATCCGCCGCCGCCGCAAAACGCGGCGCCCACGCCGAATCGACCGCGAGCGGCGCGAGCCGCGCGGGCGAGCGCGGCGCTTCGGCTTCGGTCGGCAGCAGGGATTCGGGCGCCGCTGCGAGCGGCGTTCCAAGAGTAGAGGCAGCGACGAGCGCCACCGATATCAGAAGGGCGCGCATGGCCGATAGAATAGCAGCCGCGGCTGCACCTGTCATGAACCGGCCAAAAGCCCTTCGCGCATCCATGGCGGCGCAGCCGCGGGGTCGATCCCCTCGACGCGCCGATGCTCGACCGACCAGCCAAGATCGGGATAGGCGATGACCTGCCGCTTTTCGTCGGCGTCAGTCAGCGGCACGACGATCAGCCGCCGGTTTACCTTTTGCCGCCAGTTCATCCGCGCGGTATTTTCCTGTCCGACATAACAGCCCTTGGAAAAGCTGACGCCGTTCAGTTCCGCGGCATTGCATTCGAGCCACAGCGTCGTTCCGTCGCCCAGTTCGGCGCGCCCTTCGGCGACCCCAAGCGCCAACCGGTGCGCGCGCCAGTCGGCGTCGGCGCCATCGCCATCGTCCGCCGGCGCCAGCCAGCGTTGTCCGAGTTCGGCCAAGCGCGGGTCGACAGCGCCAAGGTCGCCCTCGGGTGCCCAGTGGACGCTCAAATCGGAATCGCGCTCGATCGTGATCGCGCGGCGCAGGCGATAGAACGTCAGACGCTTCGCCAGCGCCTCCGCCGCGTCACGCTCGCAATCAATCAGCACATCGTCGCCATCGTCCCATAGGAGGAAATCGAACAGCGCCTTGCCCTGCGGGGTCAGCAGCGCGGCCCAGACGGGAAGATTCCCCGACGTGTCGTTGGTGACAAGGCCTTGCAGGAAACCCCGAACATCCTCCCCCGAAAGACGGATAAGCGCGCGGTCGTGAAGGGTGGTATTAGCCATGGCGATAATCTAGGGACCCGGCAGCCAAAACCAACCCGCAAGTTGACGAGCCCGACATGACCGACCGCCTGACGATCCGCCGCCCCGACGACTGGCATGTCCATCTGCGCGACGGCGCGATGCTGAACCATGTCGCGCCTTATACCGCGCGCCAGTTTGCGCGTGCGATCGTCATGCCCAACCTGTCGCCGCCCGTTACGACGGTCGAGGAAGGCCGCGCCTATCGCGACCGGATCAACGCCGCGGTCCCCGCCGGACTCGACTTCACGCCGCTCATCGTCGCCTATCTCACAGATAACAGCAGCGCCGACGAAATGGCGCGCGGCCATGCCGAGGGCGTGTTCACGGCCGCGAAGCTCTATCCCGCACATGCGACCACGGGCAGTGCGCACGGCGTCACCGACGTCGCGAACATCATGGGTGTGCTCGAAAAGATGCAGGACATCGGCATGCCGCTCCTCATCCATGGCGAAGTCACCGACCATGACGTCGACATCTTCGACCGCGAGGCGGTGTTCATCGATCGCACGCTCGAACCGCTGGTCCGCGCGCTGCCCGGCCTCAAGATCGTCTTCGAGCATATCACGACGGCGGAAGCCGCGCAGTTCGTCGCCGACGCCCCGGCCAATGTCGCCGCGACGATCACGCCGCAGCACCTCCATATCAATCGCAACGCGATGCTCGTCGGCGGCATCCGTCCGCATGCCTATTGCCTGCCCGTCGCAAAGCGCGAGCATCACCGGCTCGCCGTGCGCAAGGCGGCGACATCGGGCTCCCCCAAATTCTTTCTCGGTACCGACAGCGCGCCGCACGCCGTGCACACCAAGGAAGCGTCGTGCGGCTGCGCCGGCATCTTCAACGCGCCCTATGCGCTCGAAAGCTATGCTATGGCGTTCGACGAGGATGGTGCGCTGGACAAGCTGGAAGGCTTTGCCAGCGAGCACGGCCCACGCTTCTACGGCCTGCCGCTCAACGAGGGCACGGTGACGCTCGAACGCGCCGACGTCGTGGTGCCCGACCGGATCGGCGAGGTTGTGCCCTTCCACGCGGGCGAAACGATCGGCTGGCGGCTGGTCTGATCCAGCGGGATCCTTTTTGACTATATCGTCATCCCGGGCGAAGGCCGGGATCTCACCGGTGCGCCAGATCGAGAGGGCGAGATCCCGGCCTTCGCCGGGATGACGGTAAGGGATGAAGGGGTGGTCTGTGCGATCGATCGAGACCGCCAGCGGCCCCCGCCCTCACGGGGGCGACGGTTATTAGGCCGCCACAATCCGGTCGGCGCGCATTTTGCGCCACATGTCGAAACTAAACACCGCGATGCTGATCCAGATCAGCACGAAGCAGGCAAGTTGCGCCGGTTTGAGCAGTTCGCCGAAGACGAACAGGCTCAGCAGAAACTGGATCGTCGGTGCGAGATACTGAACAAAACCGAGTGCGGCATAGCTCATCCGCCGCGCCGCGGTGGCAAAGAGCAGCAGCGGCACCGCCGTGACGATCCCCCCCGCCATCAGCAACAGGCTGATCGACGTATCCGCCGCAAAGCCGCGCCCGTCGCCGATAGCGATATACCAGGCCGACAGCGCGAGCGACGGCAGCAGCAGCACGGTTGTCTCGACCGACAGGCCGGGAAGCGACCCCACGGGCACGATCTTGCGCAGCAGGCCATAAACGCCGAAGGAAAAGGCCAGCGTCAGGCTGATCCAAAGCGTATCGAGCGCGCCCGCGAGCAGGATCGCGACGCCGATCCCCGCGACGACCACGGCAACCAGCTGAAGCCGCGACAGCCGCTCGCCAAGGAAAAACATCCCCAGCATCACATTGACAAGCGGGTTCAGATAATAGCCAAGGCTCGCCGCGAGCACATGATCGGTGAAGATCGCGTAGATATAGACGAGCCAGTTGACCGCGATCAGCAGCGCGCTCGCGAGCAGGAGGCGCAGCGTTCGCCAATCTTTCAGTGCCGCCAGATATTCGCCGATCTGACGGCGGAAGAGCATGATCAGGAAGCAGAGCGGCAACGACCAGATGATCCGCTGCGTCAACACCTCGACCGGCGGGACGCTGTCGACAAGTTTGAAGAACAGCGGGACAAAGCCCCAGATGCCATAGGCGGCGAGCGCAAAGGGCAGGCCGCCCTGATCGCTCCCCGCGGGAGCTGCTGTCTGTGCCATGGCGCCGGGCTTCTAAAAGGTCAGATGATGCCGCCGCCCAGCATCAGGCGGATAACGCCGATGATGATGACGACGATGTTGAGGTTGCGGCCACTGGTCTTGTCCGACATCGCGCCGAGCGCCAGGCCGACAACGGCGAAGGGCACAATCACCCAGTTCGCCCAGCCAAGTAGCGGAATGAATGCGAAAACTGCGAGGATCAGCGCAATCACGCCGATGACGAGCGAGCCGATATTGAGCATGGCAAGCGTTGTCGCACGCCGCCCGCGTTGCGACAAGAGCCTTTCGGTTCGTCGACGGATGCGCTCGCTTCATCTTGTTGCCTAAGGTTCATGCAACGCCTCGCGGACCCGGCTCGTTTTCCTCCTCGAAGCGCCCGCCCCGTCCTGCGGGGTCGAGGCGCCGAACCAGGAAAGGATTTGTCATGCGTATTCTGAGCAAAGGCCTGATGGGTGCATTTGTCGCCGCCAGCGTCCTTGGCACCACACCGCTCCATGCGGGCGTGAGCACTCCGGCAAAAGCACCGGGTTATCACGCGTTCGACCAGGCGTCGGACTTTTACCGCAAGCGCAAGGATCGCCGCTATTATGCGCGTGGCGAACGACTGGGCAACGATTCGCGCGTCTGGCGCGGCAAGGACGGTCGCTATTATTGCAAAAAGGACAATGGCACGACCGGCCTGTTGATCGGCGGCGCTGTCGGCGGCCTCGCCGGTCACGAAATTGCGGGCGACGGCGATAAGCTGCTCGGCACCGTGCTCGGCGCCGCGGGCGGCGCGCTGCTGGGCCGCGAGATCGACCGCGATAAATATCGCTGCCGCTAACAAACAGCAAACCGTCTCGCGTGTGGGTTTGGACCCCTCCACCCGCACACGCTGATGGCGAGGGCACCGGTTAGCGCCGGTGCCCTCAAGCGTGCGGCTTGTTCATCGGCCGTTCTTGCCCCACAAGCGTCGTCCAAAACGCTGTGGAAAGAGAATGATATGCTGAACGGCCCGCTGCTCGTGACCGAGCGCCTGATCCTGCGCCCCCCCGCGGCGGAGGATTTCGACGCCTTTGCGGCCATGTGCGCCGAGGAAGACACGATGCGCTTCATCGGCGGCGCCTGCCCGCGCTCGGCGGCGTGGCGTCAGTGGTGCACGCTGGCCGGTGCGTGGCATATCCGCGGCTTTTCGATGTTTTCGGTGATCGAGCGGGCGAGCGGCGAGTGGGTGGGCCGCCTCGGCCCCTGGGAGCCCGACGGCTGGCCCGCGCCCGAAGTCGGTTATGGCGTCAGCGCGAAATTCGCGGGCAAAGGCTATGCCTTCGAAGGCTGTATCGCCGCGTGCGATTTTGCGGTCGAGTTCCTGAAATGGCCTGAGCTTATGCACAGCATCGACCCCGCCAACACCCGGTCGCAGGCGCTTGCGAAACGGCTCGGCGCGACGAACAGCGGCCCGACCCGCCTCCCCGCCCCCTTCGAGGACGCGCCGGTCGATGCGTGGACGCAGAGCGCCGACGCCTGGCGCATCAAACGGAAGGAGTTTCGCCCATGACCGATCGCCATATCGATCCCGAACGCGCGCAGTTCGACGCCTTCAAGGCGCTGCCGCGCGATACGATCATCCACATGCTCAATCTCGTCCGCTTCCGCGACAAGGCCGCCTATCCGCACGATCACCCGCTGGCCGGTCAGGATCTAATGGGCGCCGAGGCCTATCGCCGTTACGGCGCCGAAAGCGGCGCGGTCTTTCGCCGTGTCGGCGGCCGTATCGTGTGGACAGGCACGATGGAGGCGATGGTCATCGGCCCCGCGAGCGAGCGCTGGGATGCGGTGTTTATTGCCGAATATCCGAACAGCGGCGCCTTTATGGAAATGGTCACAGACCCCGGCTATCGCGCCGCCGTTATCCACCGCCAGGCCGCAGTCGAAACGTCGCGTCTTATCCGCTGCAGTCCCAAAGCGTCTCGCTCCGAGACAGGTTTTGGCTAATAAAGCCTTACCTGTTAACGCATTTTCTTTGCCCCTTTTTAACCAGGATCGGGCAATCCGGGGAAAGATTAAGGGAGTGTTAGCGATGATGATGCGCGGAAAATGGCTCGTCACCGGCCTGTTGATGGCGGCGATACCGCTCGGCGGCTGCCGGGACAATCCCGAGGCCAAGTCCGACCTCGCCCCGCTCGACGATGGGCTGACGAGCGGCGACCCCGCAATCAAGGGCGCGCTCGAAGACCGGATCATGGTCGATCCCAAGCTTGCCGGCCAGGCGAACCGCAATGCCGTAGGTCCCGGCAACCGTCCCAACGACGGCACCGCGCCGGGCCTGGCGGCCGGCAAGGCGGCGACCGCCGCCGAAGCCGCTGCGGCGTTGAAAGCCGGAAAGCTGCTTCGCGCGCCCAAGGCGTTGCCGCTCGAAGCGGGCTGCGACGGCTGCGAAGCGCAGGCGCGTCCGGTGACGATCGGGGCGCTGGCGCGCGAGCAGCAAAAGGGGAGCTGCGACGCCAAGCTGACTTATGGCAATGACTGGGCGAACCGCCTTCCCGCCGCCTTCAAAGTCTATCCGCGCGCCACGCTGCGCGAGGCGGCGGGGATCGCCGGCGGCAAATGCAACCTGCGCGTCGTCAATTTCCAGACCGCGGCGTCGATGCAGGCGGTGCTCGACTATTATCACACGATGGCCGTCCGCGCGGGTTATACCAGCGATCACCGCGTCAACGGCAACGAACATATGCTCGGCGGGACGAAGGGCGATCTCGCCTATGTGCTCATGCTGCGCCGCGACGGCGGGATGACCGATGTGGACCTGGTGGCGTCGGGCGGAAAATAAGGCGGCACGCCTTCGCCGGATATAGGAAAAAGGCCTTGGGGCGCATCCCCAAGGCCTTTTCCGTCTAGGAACCGGCGCCTCAAATCTTGTCGCCGAGCGCGCCTTGGACCTTGCCTTTCAGATTCTGGGCTTCGCCCTTGCGTTCCTGCGCTTCGCCTTCGGCGCGGAGCCGCTCGTTGTCGGTCGCCTTGCCGACGGCCTGCTTGGTGTTGCCTGCGGCTTCGTTGGCGAGGCCTTTCGCTTTTTCGGTGAGTTCACCCATGGGTTTTCTCCTTTATTTTCCAAGAGGCTGTAAATCGTCCTCTTGACTGGCCAACGCTTGCCGGAGTTGGTTGTTCCGGCAGGGGCGGCGAAACGACACGGCGCAAAGACAAATCGCATTTCGTGCCAGAATGGAAATGATGCCGGTTGCAAAGATGGCCGGATCGGGCATCTTGTCCTGTCTGGGCATCGCACAAAACAAATCTTCTTTGGTCACTTTCGGGAGGGAAGTTTGGCGATGCGCAAATTTGTTCCGGCCGCCATGATCGTGCCGCTCGCAGCCTGTACCCATGTCGCAACCTATCGGACGCAGGATGTTCCTGCTCCCGCGGAGGGTCAGGCGCTGAAGGGCGGATCCTACGCCCTGCCGATGGTCCAGTTCGACCTGGAAATCGCCCGGTCCTTGTCATCGTGCGACAAGGCAGCGACGCCCGTTTTCGCGGTCAAGGCGACCGCCAAGGAATCCTATGTCGAGGGCGAAAGGTTCGAATTCGACCCCTCGGCGCTGAGCTCGGTCTTCAAGACCTCTTCGCTCGCGATCGAGAAATATGAGGATGTCGACACGCTCAAATCCTTCAACGCCAGTGCGGACGACCGGACGGGCGACGTGCTGGTCGCGATTGCCCGGACGGGGATCGCGATCGCAGGTGCCACCGTCGGCGTTCCCATCCCCCCTACCGCCGTCGGCGAATCCTCCCCGCTCAAAAACCTGCTCGAACAATCGCAGTCGATGCGCCTTTGGTGTTCGGCGGAAGCAACAAAGCGCCTGAAGGCGGTCGAAGCCGAAACCGACAATCTGAAGCAGCTCAACGCCCGGCTGGAGGCGGTGAACGCCCATGTTGCGCGGCTGAAGGAGCTCGCGGTTTTTCGCCGGTTCGACAAGGCGATGATGGATAGCCTCTATCAAGAGGTCCAAAAGCAGCAGCAACTCGCCGCCGCGATCGCGACGGCCAAGACCGCGCTGGCCGACGCGACTGCGGCGCTGACCGCCAAAACCGAGCTTCGCTGGCCCACAGCCTCGTCGGCCACACCGCGCGCTTCCGATCTGCAGCACGACGTCCAGTTCGCCGATTCGCATCGCAAACTGCGGAAATTCTGTTCCAATTTTCAACTTGTGGCATGGACCGGATACAGCGGCATACCGCTCGATCCCGCAACCTTGGCCGGCGACGACGAAGCGCTCGACGCGCATTGCAGGGCGGTCATCGCGGTGGTTCAGAAATCGATCGACGTCCGTTTGCGGTTCGAACCCGTCACGCAAACCCGCTGGGCCAGCGCAGGCAAGGTCGACCTAGCATACAAATTGCCGTCCGATGCGCCCGCGAAGGGGCTTTTGATCCGCGAACCGGTTCGCGCCAGCCTGGTCGCCGAATATCGCCTTGGGGGTGCGGCCGACTGGCAAACCGCGCTGAAGGACGAACCCTTGTGGGTGCCGCAGCTCGGAACGCTGCGTTTTCTGAAATTCGCAAGCGGGCCCTTCGAAAATGAACTGCTGTCGGTCGAACTGCGCAAGGACGGCCGGGTTGAAAAGCAGCGGTACGAAACCAAGGAAGCCGCGCTCGCCCGTGCTGCCGCAAGCGCGGCGGACATCGCCGAACGCGTGCGAAGCGATGCCGAGAAGCGCGAGGACCGGCGGCGCGCGGACGAAAAATATCTCCGCGAATATGCCGCCGCCGAGCGCGCCGAGGAATTGGCGCAGCTTCAATATAAGCTCGACATGCTGACCAAGCAAAAGGCGCTGATCGAGGCATCGCGCGACGATTCGGCCGAACGGCTGGCGGCGGCCGAGCTCGCCCAGATCAACGCCGATATCGCGATGCTGAAGGGGCAGATCGACCGGATCAAGCTGACGAACGAACTCAGCCTGCTTCAGTCGCCGGGATAAACCCGCGCGGCGTTCAGATCAGCCCGGCGAGCGGGCTCGACGGGTCGGCATAGCGGCGCTGGCCCATGCGGCCCGCCAGATAGGCATCGCGTCCCGCCTCGACCGCCTGGCGCATCGCGCGCGCCATGCGCACCGGGTCTTGGGCTTCGGCGATACCCGCGAATAATTCTTCTCCGGCATTCACGA
>JBGTUD010000061.1:0-12393 GCA_041939405.1 Sphingopyxis sp.
ACACCGCCTATCTCCAGCGCGAAGTCGCGCACCGCATTCGTATGAAATATGCGGCAAAGCTCAAATTCCTGGCCGACGAAAGCTTCGACGAGGCAAGTCATATCGACCGGCTGCTCCGTGACCCGAAGGTGGCGCGCGACCTGACCGGGGGCGGCGAGAACCGCGATTAGGTTCGGGCCGAAGCTCACGAAACTTCGTTGATCGGCGCGGTCGGTCAGCCGCGCGATGCGTTCCGCAAAGGGGCCTTTACGGTCTTTTTCTCCCGCAGCGAGACGGTCGCGCGCGCGTGTGCGCATTGTGCGGTGCCGATTTGCGGTTATGACAGGCGCATGGGGGTAGAAGACAGCGAATCCGGCCGCTGGCGGTTCGGCCATGTTCTGTTCGACGAAGCGAGCGGGCGGCTGACCGTCGATGGCCGGGCGGTCGAAATCGACCGCAGCTGTGCCGCGTTGCTTGCAGCGCTGCTCGGCCACGTCGATGCGCCGATCGGGAAGGACGAACTGCTCGAGGCCGGATGGCCCGGACGGGTCGTGCATGAAAATTCGCTCGCCAAGGCGATCGGCCGGTTGCGTCAGGCGCTGGGCGAGGATGGCGCGCGGATCGAGGCCGTCTATGGCAGCGGTTATCGGCTGGTGGGCCCGGTCCGGCGCGCAGCGGCCGCGCCATCGGCGGCGCCCGGCTCGCATGGCGCCTGGTCGCGCCTTCGCGCGCGGCTGTTCGGCGACCGGCAGCGCGCCATTGCAAGCATAGCCGTCGCGGTTGCGGCGATCGGCCTGGTCGCGGCGGGGCTTGCATCCTGGCAGGTGATGACCGCGCGCGCGCAGCTCTCCGAACAGGAACGCGAGGTCGAGGTTCTGCTGGCGTTCCTCTCTTCGGACCTGCTCGCCTCCGCCGATCCCTATGCGCCAAACTATCGCGACCAGTCGATCCGGCAGGTTGTCGAACGCGCGGCGGCGACGATCGACAACCGGCTGCGCGACGACCCGGCGACGCGTGCGATCCTTCACCGCACGATCGCGCAGGCTTTTTCGGGCTGGGGCGAATATGAGAAGGCGGTCAGCCATTTCGACCGCGCACAGGTGCTGAACACGCGCCTCCACGGTGTTCTGGCGCGCCAGAACGTCCCGGTCGATATTGGCCTCTGCCAAAATCTGCGGCTGGCGGGCGAAACACGCCGCGCCGAGCGGATATGTCTGCGCGCCGAGCAGGTTGCAGAGGCGACGCGGTCGCCACAGCTTGGCGCGGCGCGGATCGTCCGGGCCAAGTTGCAGTTCGAGATCGGCGAATATGACCGGGCGGCGACCGCGCTTGCCGGTGTGCTGCAGGATGCCAAGGGCTTGCCGGCGGCCGACCGCGCCGATGCCGAATGGTTCCAGGCGCTCAGCTTGCGAAAGCTGGCGCGCTTCGATCTGGCCGATGGGGCGTTCCGGCGGCATCTGACAATCCGCCAGACCACCCTCGGCGACGCGCATCCGCTGACCGGCTGGGCGCACGCCGATTATGGCGACTTTCTGGTGTCGGCGGGCGAGTTTGCAAAGGCGGAGATCCATCTGACACGCGCCCGCGCGATCTTCGACGCGTCGTTGGGTGCGGATCATCCCGAATCGCTGTCGCCCGATTACAGCCGCGCGATCGCCGCGCTGTGGCAGCGGGACTGGGAGGGCGCGCGCACGACCCTTCGCCCGCTGCTCGCTCGCTATCGCGAAACATTGGGTTCGGACCATTTCTGGACGCTCTATGTGATGAGCGAGCTGGCGCTTGCCGAGGCGCAAATGGGCGCGGCGGATCGCGCCGATGCGCTGCTGCGTGAAGCACGGCGGACCGGCGCGCGGGTGCTTTATGGCCGCGAGGGCAAGGCGGCGCATTTTCACATGCGCTGGGCGCGGGCGCTGGCGGCTTTGGAAAAGGTCGACGAAGCGGAGGACGAGCGCCGCCGCGCGTCGCAGGCGATGGACAGCGGCGGTTTCATGCCCGACCATCCGTGGCGTGCTCGCCTCCACTGCCTGTCGGGGCAGATCGCGTTGGCGCGCCGCGATGCTGCTGCGGCGCGGCAGTCGGGACGCGCCTGTCTCTCGGCGCTGGGGGCCGCCGATGGGCTGCCGGCGACCTATCCGTCGCTTGGCGAGGCCAGACGATTGGCCGGGGTTGACACGCGGGCGCCGCGCTGACGGGGCGGCAACCATCTGAAAAGATTATAATTCATAATTTTCAGAATCTACCGGAAAGATTTTTCACTCTTTTTCAGCGGCCGGACAAAGATTTTCATCGGCCGCGTCCTCCAACGTCCCGAAATCAGCCGAAGCCGATGGAGGGAAGTTCTGATGGGGAATAGGTGGAGCAGCCTGGCGATCGCCGTCGCGTTTGCCGCGAGTGGAGCGAGTCTTCCTGCGTGGGGGCAACCCCCTTTGGTCCGAACTTCGGGTTCGGCGTCGGCCAGCGACGACAGCCAAAGCGCGGCGTGCGAGAAAGCCCGTCAATCGATCGCCTACCGCGAAGCGCGTGGCCGACAGGACGAAGGATGCAGCTGCAAAAGCTCCTCCGACCGCGTGCTCCAAGCGAAGCCGTGGTTGAAGCGGCACTATTGCACCGTGCGCTACACCTATCTGGTGCGTGAAAGCCGCAGCGTCCAGCGCTGACGATGTTGCGGCGCCTCTTCCCGCTGTTGATCCTGCTCACCGGGCCCGCCGCCGCACAGGACGCACGCTGGGCGGTGCGCACGGTCGAAGCCCAGGGGCGCAGCGAAGCCGGTGGCTGCGCCAATGCGCGCGCGCGCGCCGCCGCCGAGGCGCGCAAATATCTGGGGCTGAACCTCAAGGGGTGCAGCTGTGCACCGATCGCATCGAAGGGGAACGGCCCGTCGGCCGGCTATTGGTGCCGGGTAACATATGAAGTTCTGGTCCGCACAAGTTCGAATTGAGAGAGGGAAGGAACGATGAGGAAAATCGGAATATTGTCCGCAGCCGTTGCTTTGGGATTGGCGGGGATGCCCACGCCGGCGCTTGCCAAAACGACCCAGATACAAGCCACCGGCGATTCGCGGTCGGAAGGCTGCGCGAAGGCGCGGGCTTCGGCCAAGCGCGCCTATGGCGATCGGATCAGCGGATATAATGGATGCCAATGCGCGCCCAAGGGCAATGAGAGCTATCGCTATTATCTTTGCACTCTCACCGTCTTTTACCGTGACTAGGATTTGGTGTCTGCCGATTTGGGGTGCTGCGATCGGGGGGAGCATGGCGCTTGCCGTCGGCGTCGCCCCGGCGGCAGCCCAATCGCTCTCCCGCGGCGATTATGAGCAATGCTCGGTCTATCGCGACGGGCGCTTCGTCGGGCACGACAGCGTGTGCCTGGAGGCGAAACGCGCGGCGATCCGCCGGCTGGACGAGGATGACGGCTATCGCCCACCCTATCCGCGCCGGGGCCGCGACCGCCGTTATTCGAGCGCGTATCGCTGTCCCCACTGGGCCAATGACGGGCGCGGTTACAACGCCACCTGGTATTCGGATGGGCGGCCGCCGTCGCTGACAGGCGTTTATTCCTATGATGCGACGTTGAACGGCCGTCCCTGCATTCCCCACCCGACCTATTACGGCTCCGGTTATCCTTGAGGAGGGAAGAATGAAGAAATTGATCGGCGCCGCGCTGCTGGTGCTCGCGAGCATTGGTACAGCCCCCGCGCAGGCCGAAACTGCCGACGACATCTATCGCTATTTCGACATTCTGTGGAAACAGGCCGTTCCGCCGGTCGATGCCTGCGAATCGGGCCACCGCATGACGGCGACATGTGGCCGCGCGGCGGACAAGCTCGTTTGCACCGCCAACGCCATCTATGTCGGGCTCGAAGAATCCCGCTTGGCCGACCGCTTCCCCCGGCAGCTTTCCGGGCTGAAGCGGCTGTTGTCGGAGAAGGCCGACTATCTGAACGACCTTCATATCGACGGACACATGCGCAATCCCGCCCGCATGAAGGCGTTCGAAATGCGCGATTTTTGCCGCAACATCGGGGCGCCGCTCGTTCCTTGATCCCGCGCCGCGTGCGCCGTTTCGGAGTGGAGGACCATATGAAATCCAGATTTCTTGCGGCGATGGCGCTACCGGCCGTGCTGGTATCGGGCCCTGCCGGGGCGATGGGTACCGGGGCCCAGCCCGCCATACCTCTCATTCACTCGCCCTGGGGCGGCAGCATGTCTGCCGCCGAACAGGCGGCGTCGGCGGCGAAGCGACCCGCGTTCGCCGACGCCAACTGGAACCACGAAGTTTGTGTGACCGCCTATTCGTTCGAGGGGGCCGCCGACGATATTGCAGAGCGAAAAGCAGCCCTGCAAACCACGCACAAGCTGAACATGGCCGAATTCGAGGAACGCCGCCGGCTGGCGGCGCTGGAACGTCAGGCGGCCCGGCATTTGCCCAATATCGCCAAGTGCAAGGGACAATTTTATCGTCCGGCCCTCGAACGCCTTTGTGACCGGACGCGCGGCGACAATCGCTTTTGCGCGCAGCTTTCCGGGGCCGCGTTGCCCGGCGTCGAGCTGGTGACGGACAAGGCCGGATTCGTGCGCGGTCTCGCCTGGAACAAGGTGGGCGATATATATTCGAGGGGTGCGGCCTTTGCCCCCGACCGCTGGCGCCCGGCGAACAATCGCGGCCCCGTTCTGGCCGGCCCGTCGGTGAGCGGGATTGCCTATATCGCCGCAACCAACGAAGCGGTGAAGGCGACGGACAGGCAACCGCTCGAACATGGTATCGGCCAATGGGCGTTCAGCGTCGAGATGCTGCGCCAGAAGGGGGACGAGCTTGACCCCGCCACAATCCGGCAGGCGCGCAAGCTGGCAAAAAGCACGGGGATGACTGCGGCAGTGGGCCACCATGTGCAGCGCCCGCGTCTCCATTTCCAGGCCTATATGTTCGACATCCTGCTCGAAGGTGAGCGGGCCACGCTGGCGGTCGAGATGCGCGACGGAACGCGGCGCACGCTGGGCGCGCCGGTTCGCTTCCATCCCGTTCCCGAAAACGCCCCGGCCTTTTACACCAGCTTTGCAAGCTATCGCATCCATGCCGCGATGCTGCCGACCGCGAAGGAGATGGGGTGGATGTTCGATCCCAAGGCGGACTTTCTGACGGCAAGCTTTGCCATGCGGCTGGAGGATGGGCGGATCGACACGGTGACGCTGCGCACGCCGTTGGCGGGCATCGCTGAGGCATGGCAGGCGATGAACGCGGCCAATCTGGATGTGCATCGACGAATCGAGCGGGTAGCGGAGGCCGAGGGATCATGATCGCGCGCGCTCGGCAGAGAAGGCGCCGCCGGTTGGCGGCCGCTTGTATCGCCGTGACGCTTCTTGCGCTCGGCGCGGCGTTGGTAGGGATTTTGTCCAGTCGTTCGGGCGGGTGCAGCGGGGGCGGTGACATGGTCTTTTGCGGCGGTCCGCTGCCCGTTCCGATCCAGCCCGCCGGGGAGGCGGGCGATGCAGCCGTTTCGAACGCGGCTTTTGACGGGGATGACGGCGTATGAACAAGACGGTTGGCGGATTGGTCGCGGTGATCGTGCTGCTCGTCGGCGCGGTCATGTATTTGCTCGGCCAGCAAAATGCCGCGCCGACGCCCGCGCAATCCGCATCGAGCGATGTCGCGACGGAAAAGAAGGACGCGGGCGATGCGGCGGCGGCACAAATGCCCGCCTCGCTCCAGCGTCCCGTTCGCGTCGGCACCGGCGGCCCCCATGCCGATGCGTGCCGCGGTGTCGGATCGGTCGCCAATCTGCCCGGCGGTGGCGACGATTTCCTCGCCGTGCGCGAAGGACCGTCGGTCAAGGCGAAGCGCATCGACAAGCTGAAGGACGATGCGCCCGTCTATATATGCGATCAGAATGCGGGCGGCAGCTGGATCGGCATTGTCTATCAGGCGAACGGCTATCTGCCGACCGATGACACATGCCGGGCCGAAGAAAATGTGGGAAGCGTCCGCCCCTATGAAGGGCCGTGCCTGACCGGCTGGGTGTCGGCCAAATATGTGGTGCCGCGCGGGCAGGACAGCGACGAGCCCCATGAGGTCGAAGCGGCCGCGACCAGCCGCTTTCTGTTCGACGCCGAAGGCTTTGGCGAGACCGAGTTCGTAGCGGCCAACTATCTCTATTTGCGGGGCGACCGGCGCGCCGAGGCCGAGGGCGGCAAGGTGGTCGATCGCGGCAAGCGAACTTGTCGTTCCACGGGCGAAAGCGGCGCGCGGGCGTGGGTTTGCCGCGCGACTTACACCTATGAAAAATAGCAACTCGCCCCGATGGTACGCGGCCCGGTGGGCGCAGCGGATCGTCGCAAGCCTCTTTGCAGGTGCGGCGCTGGCCTTTCCGGCGTCGGTGCAGGCGGTAGGCGAGCCGGAACGCTGGGGCTATCTCTACGCCCAGTGTATGCAGGAGCTGGCCAAGGAGCCGCGCAGTATCTGCGAAACGGCGGCGAACGAAAAGCCGCGGCTGGCCATCATCGTCAGCAATATCGTGCGTTTCGACAGCAAATCCTTCGATCCCCATGCGCGCTTCACCAGCGAGCTGAAGCGGCTACACGGCCTCGATATGGAGCCGCGCGGGGTCATGCCCTTTTCGACGTGGCAGGAGGCCGAGGCTGCGCTCGAGGCGAATCTGCGCCTCAACCGCCGGGTCGAAAAGGGTAACATCGCCTTGCTGGCGCTATCGCTGGAGCCCGATCGACTGGCCGACGAACCCAATGCGGAGGAGAGCGAGCGAATGCCGCCGCCGCTCCCCGACGTGACGGCGGCGTACCGCGACGAAACGCTGGACGTGTGGCGTACCGGCGCGGCCTGCGGGCTGCGCGACAAGGACGGGCGCGAGATCCTCCCCGCACTGGTCGCCGATCCCTTCGGCGAGGCTGGAGAAGGCTGTCCCTTTCAGATTGCGCCCGGATATGGGCTCTATGCTTTCCACGTCGAGCGCAACGGCGCGGTCTGCGGGCCGAAAGGCGTGTGCACCGAGATTTACGGACCCGACGGCAATCTGATGCTCGTTGCCGACTATTCGCCGAACCTCCTGACCGCCCACCGGAGCCTCCACCCCCTCGGTCTGCTCGCGACCGGCGAGCGCGTTCAGCGGCTCTGGTCGTATCCTGAACAGCGTTATGTTTCGCCTTCGCTGCCTTTCGTCGGTCTCGGTCCGGACGAGCGGGTGCCGGTCGGCGACGCGATGGTCCGCCACAACCGCGTCGCGGTGATCTTCGAGCGCCATCGTTCACCCGCGACCCAGGCATTTTCGGACACCGCCGATGAATATGCGCTCTTCTTTCTCGACACGCGGCGTTTCGAGGATGTCGTTGTGGCCGATCCGCCCGTGTTCGCCGCGCCTGATAATGTCCCCGCCTTTGCCCGATATGACGCCGAGGCGATCGAACCCTGCGCGGACAATTCGGCGTGGCTGCTCGGCGGCGACCGGCGCGCCGAGCAATATCTGAAGAACAGCTATTACGAGTTCGACAAGCATTTCCGCGTCTTTACCGGAAGGCTCGCCCGTGACCTCGACGCGGCGAAGGCCGACCGCGCTGCGGCGGCGCAGCTCGGAGCGCAGCTCGACACGCAGATGCCGCGGCTCGCGCGCCTGCTGACCGGTGTGGACGCCCCGGCGGACAGCCTGGCGGTGGCGCGGGTTGCGGGTTCGTTCGAATTTCAAAACCCTGCGCCGGTGCCGCCGGGCGATGGCCATATAGCATGGCTGCGCGCCGCGCTGGCCCGGGATATGGTGTCGGGCGGAGATTATGTGGCAGCCGACCTTGCGGGGGAGCGCATCGACGCCTTCCTGACCGCGCTTGGCAAGGTCCGCTACGGTTTGCGCCGACTCGCCGCTCCATCGGACGCTGCGCGCCGCGACGATGATTTCGCTGCGCTCGACGCGGATGCGCAGGCGCTCGTGCGCGACTGGCGCGACGGGCTGCGGCCCGTTTTTGAGCGAGCGATCCTCAACGGATCGCCGCGCCTCGGCGAGCGATTGCACCGGCAGATCCGCGTGCTGTGCTCGGAGTCCGGCCGATGACGCGCCTTGTCGTCGCCATGGCGCTCTGCCTCACGCTTGCGATGCCTGCGGCCGTGGCTGCCGAAGAGCGGTTCGCGCCGCCATCCGAAATTTGCGCGGCGGACGCGGGTTGGGCCGATGACAATCCCGACGAGACGGCGCGCGCGTTTGAAGAAGCCTACCGCGAGTTCGACTGGCGTTTCGTCGCCTTTTCGGAGCGGCTGGAAAAGGCTGTACGCGCCGACGAGGGGCCGCCGGGCGCCGCAGCTATGTCGGACCTCCGCGCGGCGATAGAGAGGGTCTACCGCGCCCTCGCGCACCTTCTTCCGCTGCGCGAGGCGGGAAATGAGGCGTGGCCGATGAAATTCCTGCTCGAAAACATTCCCGGCGGCGTCCCGCTGCCCGATTTCGATCCACCCGACCGGGAAGAAGTGTTGCGGGCGGCCTTTTTGCGCGAGTTGGCGAGCGTTGCGCTGCCGGGGGCCGAGCGGTCGAAGCTGCGGTTCTGGGCGCGCCTCGACATGACTCGGGCGTTGCTGGACGCGGACAGGGCCGAAGGCACCGATCTCGGCGCGTTGCGCGTCCTCGCTAGCGGCGCGCTTGCTGAGGCATATGAAGCCGATGTCCGCCGTCCGGCGCTGCATATTCTGGGCGACGGCTGGCACAGCAGCCTTGCAAGCCGGTTGCGCGGCCAGGTGCGGCATATGTGCAGGGAGGCCGAGGAATGATTGCGAAACCGCTTGCCGCCGCGCTGTTCGCGCCCGCGGCGCTGACGGTCGCTGCCTGCGGCGCGGGCAATCTCGCGGCCTATGAGCGCGAGGAATTTCCCGCCTGCTATATCGATCAGGGGTCGTGGGCAGGCGAACCGCGCGCCGCCGATTATATCGAACGCAGCTTCGATGATTTCGAGCGTCGGTTCGGCGACTTTCTGGGCGATCTGGATCGGGCGGTGCGTGACGGCGGGCGCGAATCGCGCGCGGGCTGGCCTGCCCGCTTTGCCCCCCTGCATAACGAGGCGCAGGCGAACATCGTCCGGCTTGGCCGCCTGCTGCCGCGGATGAACCGCCCGCTCGATCTTGCGCCGATGATCGGACAGTTTCAGGAGGGCGCGATCTGGTGGCCGCGCGGCGATCATCATACCGAATTTCTGGCTGTGGCGCTGGCCGAGGAATTTGCAGGCCATCAGAATCTGGCGGAGCATATGGCCGTCTTCCTGACGCGTTTCGAACGCGTCGAGGCGCTTCTGCTCGACCTTAAATATGACGCACCGGCGGGCGGCGTGGCCGACCCGCCCGACCTCGATCAAATCGCCCGCGCCGCGCGGGAATTGCGCGCAGGATGGGAGGCGGCCCATCTCGGAATGCGGCGCGTGATCTTTGACCGGCCCGCCATGCCGGCGGGCGAAAGCTTGTCGGAGCGACTTGCAGCGCGCGTGACGGCGATCTGCCAAAGCTACAGTGAGTGCGGCGATGGCGCGGAATGCGGCGCGGGGACGGGCGGCGACGGTTCGGTTGGCGGGGATCAATCGAAATGATCTACAGGGATTTCCGTACGATGATCGACCGCGATCTGACCGCCGATGCCATCGACGACATTCGCACGGTCGGTCCGATCGACGATTTGCGCGTGCTGCCGATTGTCCTGTCGATGGACCCGCCGGAGGGGCTGGATGTCGAACGCCTCTGCCTCGACCTGCTGAGCCATCCCGATCCCTGGGTGCGCGGGAATGCGGCGACCGGGCTTGGGCATCTTGCGCGCGTCCTGCGCCGGCTGGACAATAAGGAGCGCATCAAACGCAATTTGCAGATGCTGGTGGAGGATGAGGAAGAGCTTGTCGCCGGTCGCGCGGCCTGTGCCATCTCCGACATCAAAATATATCTTCGCTGGCGATTCGCAAAATGCGAACCGGCGCCGCGTCCGCGGGTCCCGCGGGCGATCTCCACCGTCGCCTGCTATCGCCTTTATCTGCTGATCGACGAAGAATCGAACATCCTTGTCGAACGCGGCGTCGCCCCCGGCAAGGCCGCGCCGTCCGGCGATTTCCCGCCCGATCCGCGCGGCCTGTCGTTCGGTTACGAATGGCGCTTGCCGGGTTTCAGCCTGGCGCAGCGGCTGTCGGAAAAGGCCGGTGCGCTGGAAGGGCAATGGGCGCTGCGTCGTCCGCACCTATGGGTGAACGAGTCCAACGGCTTCGAAGCAATAACGGTGGTAAAGGCGCTGACGCACGGCAGCGATCATCGGCTCGGCGATTGGGTGGAACTGCGCGCCCGCGCCTTTCTGGCGGATCGCCAGGATCATGTCTGGACAGCGGGCGATGGCATCGAACAGCGTTGGCTGACCGCCGAGGAATTTATGGCCGCTTTGCCCGTGGGCGCGCACGATCGTTATGTGCTGGCGCTTTTCGATTCCTTTTTTTACCAAGAGGCGGGCTCCGGCTTTTTTTGATCGTCGAAATGCCAGGGTCCTGACCCTGGGGGCGGGGGCTCAAGGATCGACAAAGGCGGCAACCGCATGACAAACCCCGACGCCCCCTATCACGCCCATATCTATTATGATCGCGCGACGCGTGACGCGGCCGCCGCGCTGCGCGCGCAGTTCGAAACGGACCCGGCGATCCTGTTCACCGGAGCGATGACCGACGGGGCTGCCGGCCCGCACCCGATTGCACAATATGAAGTGCATTTCCTCGCGCGCTCCCGCGATGCCATCGTGGCGGCGATCAAAGCGACGGGGCTGCGCGCGCTGGTCCATCCGCTCACCGACGACGATCTGGCCGACCATACGCACCTGGCGCACTGGATCGGCGAGCCGGTCGACCTCGACCTGGGAGTGCTCGATCCGCCGGGGTTGAATCAGGGGATTCCGCGCTTTGGCGTGTCGGATTTTTAACGTCTAAAGCTCGACCGGGCCGCCGGGACCCAGCGACCAGCCGCATCCCAGCCGCTTCGCATCGTCGGCGTCGGTAAGCGCCGCGACGGTTCGCCAGCCGTCGCTGCGCAGGCTGGCGGCAAGCGCGGCGTCGTGGCCCAGCGGCAGGAAGATGCGCCGCTCGGTCATATCGACCCCGCCCAGCCCCGCGTCGATCAGCGGGTCGGGGTAAAGCGAAAAGCCGACCGCGGACTCCTCGGCTTCACCGACGGGGATCGAATAGGCGCCGCCGCGGCCCACCGCATCGCCCTGTCCGGGCACGAAAATCTGAAAGCCGAACCAGCTTTGATAGGCGAAGCCATGGCGCTCGGTGGGGTCGAGCGTCAGCGTCACGCGGTCGCGGATCGGCGCCGCAATCGCCTCCAGCGCATCGATCCGCGCGCCAAGCACCCCGCTGGTATCGAAAGCGCGAAGGTCGGCGATCGCGCGGTCGAACGGGCCGGTCGCGCGAATCAGCGGCAGATAGGCGTCGGCGCCGATCTGCGCGAGGGCGCCGGCATCCTTTGCGTCGAGTTCATCGCGAAGCTGGCTGAGGTCGGCCGCGACGGGCAGCGGTCCGCTCGCGAGCAGGTCGACAACGTCGGGCAGGGTGAAATCGATCGTCACCGGGCCGATGCCCGCGGCTTCGAGCGCATCGATCGCAACGCCGACGATTTCGCGCGCCGCCGCAACGCTGTCGCTGCCGATCAGCTCGGCGCCGACCTGAAGCATTTCGCGCGCGGGGCGAAGCTGGCTCGCGCGCAGCTTGACGACCTGGCCGGCATAGCAAAGCCGCAGCGGCCGCGGCGCCGCGGCGAGCAGCGAGGTCGCGATACGCCCGACCTGCCGCGTGATGTCGGGGCGCAGCGCGAGTGTGCGCTGCGACACCGGATCGGTGAAACGCAGCAGGTCGCGCGCCGACCGTTCGTCATTGCCGCCCAGCGTTTCGCGAAACTCGGCGAGCGGCGGCGACACGCGACCATAGCCGTGCGCGCGCATTGCATCGACCAGGGCGCGCGTGACGCGCGACGCGGCCTCGGCCTGGGCGGGCAGGCGGTCGCGAAGCCCTTCGGGCAGCAGGGCGGGGGCCTTGGTCATGGGGGCTCTCCTACGCGGCGAATGCCGCAAACGAAAGCCCCTCCCCTTCAGGGGAGGGGTGGGGTGGGGTCTCGCAACCTGGCGCCAGGCCGATGGACCCCACCCGCTGCGACTAGACAGCAAGCTGCCAAGTCTCGCCGCCCTCCCCTGAAGGGGAGGGCGTTGGTCGTTTAAAACTTCAACCCCTTCACCGTCTTCACGCCGGGAAGCTGGCAGATTTGCCACAGCAGCGGCTCGGGCATCGGCGAATCGAGGCTCAAAAGCAGCACCGCTTCGCCGCCGGCGGCCCGGCGGCCGAGGTGGAAGGTGCCGATGTTGAGCCCGGCATCGCCCAGCGCGCCGCCGATACGGCCGATGAAGCCTGGCGCGTCCTCGTTGACGAT
>JBGTUD010000062.1:0-12181 GCA_041939405.1 Sphingopyxis sp.
TTGGCCGCGTCGTGATGCGCTGGGACATTTTCGACGGCGGAATCAACCGCGCGAAATATCAGGAGATGGTCCGCCGCGCGAGCGAGAGCCGCTTCCGCCTCCACGAAGCCGAGCGCAACGCCGAAGCCGACACGCGCCGCGCGTGGAACAGCCGCGAAACGCAGACCGCAGTGTTCCGTGACCTTGTCGACCAGAGCAAGGCGACCGACGAACTGCTCGTGTCGTACCGCGATCAATTCTCAGTCGGCCGCCGCTCGCTGCTCGACGTGCTCGACGCCCAGAACACCCGCTTCAACGTCCAGGTGCGCGCCGAAACCGCGCGCTTTTCGGAGATTTTTGCGGGTTATCAGGTGCTGGCCGCGACCAATAATTTACTCGATGCCTTCAACCTGAGCGCGCCTGAATCGCGCCGCGTCTATGCGCGCGAGGATGTCGGCTACGGTCCGCCGGCGCCCGCCGAACTCCAGCGCCGGCGCTATCCACAGTAAATTTTAACGGATTGATTCTTAAAAGAAAATAACGACATGCTACAGGATCAATCCTCGGTTGCACGTATCGGCAAAGAGAGTGTGGGCGATCCTTTGATCGCCTGCATCCTCTTTGTCGCGCAGCATTTCGGCCAGACGTTCCAACGCGGCGCCCTGTCATCGCTCGCGCGCGACGAGCGCGGCTTTCTTCCCTTCCATCAGGTAGAGGCGGCGCTCGATCTCTGCTTCATCAACAACGATCGGCTCCATGCGCGCAAGCTGCGCGCATTTGCCCGCGACCTGCCGGCGATCATCCGCCGCCAGGATGGCGATTGCGCCGTGCTGATCGAAGCGAAGGACGATCAATATCTCGTGTGGGAACCGGGCGCCGATGCGCCGGTGTGGGCCGACGAGGAGACGGTCGAGGCGAGCTATGCCGGGCAGGCGGTCGCGGTGTCGGCCGATCCGACCGCGATCCGGGCCGAGGAGCGGCCGTGGGACGAAACGGCGAAACGCCACTGGTTCTGGGGTGAGGTGCGGCGGATGCGCCGCTCCTTCTATCCGGTGCTCGGCGCGGCGCTGATGATCAACCTGCTCGGCTTTGCGCTGCCGCTGTTCACGATGAACGTCTATGACCGCGTGATCCCGAACAAGGCGGTGTCGAGCCTCTGGGTGCTTGCGGTCGGCGCGCTGCTTGCCTTTGCGGTCGAATTTGCGCTGCGGCTGGCGCGCGCGACGCTGCTCGACGATCTGGGGCGCGAGCTCGATGTCAAATTGTCGGAGAAGATTTTTTCGAAGGTGCTGAACATGCCGCTCGCCGACCGGCGCGGCAGCACCGGGATGCTCGCGCGGCGCGTGTCGGAGTTCGAAACCGTCCGCGATTTTTTTGCCTCGACGACGATCGTGCTGATCGTCGACGTCGTCTTTCTGGTGCTGTTTATCGCGATGATCGCCCTGCTCGCAGGCTGGCTTGCGCTGGTTCCGCTCGCGATCATCGTTGCGATGGGCGTCGCCGGCTTTTTCCTGCAACGCCGCATGATGCAGGCATCGCTCGACAATCAGGCCGACGCCGCGATCCAGCACGCAATGCTCGTCGAAGCGATCGGGGGGGCAGAGACGATCAAGAGCTGCGCCGCCGAAGGCCGCGTGCTCGGCCAGTGGCGCCGCATGGCCGACACCGCCGCGCGGACGCAGGCGTCGCTGCGGCGGACCAGCGCGGCGGCGATCAACCTAGCGACGCTGGGGCAGCAATTTTCCAGCCTCGCGCTCATCGTCGGCGGCTTTTATCTTTTCGATGCGGGCGAAATTTCGATGGGCGCGATCATCGCGATCGTCATGCTCGCGGGGCGCTCGATGGCGCCGGTGGGACAGCTCGCTTTCCTCATCACGCGCGGGCGTCAGGCGTTGACCACGATGGCGAGCATCCAGCAGATGATCGAAGCCGGTGACGAGCGGCGAATGGGCAGCAGCGCGCTCAACCTGACCATCGACACCGGCGATATTGTCGTCGAAGGGCTGTCCTTTACCTATCCGGGGGCATCGGCGCCGTCGCTGTCGGACATCGACCTTAGAATCGCGGCGGGCGAGCGGGTCGCCGTCGTCGGCCGCGTCGCGTCGGGCAAATCGACGCTCGGGCGGCTGCTCTGCGGCCTTTATGCGCCCGACGCGGGCAATATCTATATCGACGGGCTCGACAGCCGCCAATATTCGCCGATCTATCTTCGCTCGCAGCTTCGTTTCGTCGGACAGGATGCGGTGCTGTTCAGCGGCTCCATCAAGGCGAACCTGCAATATTGCGCCCCGGCCGCGTCGGACGCCGAACTGCTCGCGACGCTCCAGTCGATCGGCGCCGATCGTTTCATGGGCCGCGACGAAACGGGCCTCGACCGCGGCACGGGCGAGCGCGGCGGGCAATTGTCGGGCGGACAGCGCGGTTTCCTGACCATCGCGCGCGCGCTCGCGTCGCCGTCGCGCCTTCTGTTCCTCGACGAACCGACGGGGGCGATGGACACGCAAAGCGAGCGGCTGTTCATCGAAGCGCTGGGTCGTTCGGTCGGGAAATCGCAGACGGTGATTATCGCGACGCACCGCGAAGCGATTCTGCAGATGTGCGATCGCATCATCGTCATCGACGGCGGCCGCATCGTCGCCGATGGCCCGCGCGCCGAGGTTCTCGCGCGGTCGACGAAGGAACCGGCAGCATGATCCCGCAACTCGACATCGCGCGCGCCGACGCATCGCCTGCCGACGCGCCGTGGATCGACGGCGCGGGCGCGCGGCCGACATCGCGAATGTTCAAATTCGTGCTGCTCGGCCTTGCGCTTTTGGCGGCGGCGATCCTGTTCGCGGCGTCGAACGACCGGCTGGCGCGCTTTGTCGAGGCGCGCGTTGCGGCGTGGACGGCCGAGCCGGCCGAAATCGCCGAGGCGGCGCAGAAACGGGCGATCGCGCGGCTGATCGCCGAGACCGAGACCGATGCGGCGCTGCCCGCCGCCGAGGGCGACGATGCCATCGCGCGCAATGCGCTGCTCCCGGTGTCGACATTGCCGGTCGAGGCCGCCCGGCCGTTCCGGCTGCCGACGATCAGCCTGGCGCAGGCGAGCAATGCCGAACGCTGTCTGACGCAGGCGATCTATTATGAAGCGGCGACCGAATCGGACACGGGCAAGGCCGCGGTGGCACAGGTGATCCTCAACCGGATGCGCCATCCCGCCTATCCCGACACGGTATGCGGCGTCATTTATCAAGGCAGCTCGCGCCCGGGTTGCCAGTTCAGCTTTGCGTGTGACGGGTCGATGCGGCGTGCACCGGTGCCTGCGCTGTGGCGCCGTTCGGGGGAGATCGCGCGCGCGGCGCTGACGGGGCGCGTCGAGGCAAGCGTCGGCATGGCGACGCATTATCATGCCAATTACGTCCTGCCGCGCTGGGCGCCCAAGCTCACCAAGATCGAACAGATCGGGGCGCATATCTTTTATCGCTGGCCGGGTTCGTGGGGCAAGCCCGCCGCCTTTTCGGATGCCTATGCCGGCGCCGAATGGATCCCGGCGTTCAGCCAGCTGTATCAGGGCGGCGCGGCGATGGCGGACACGCCCGCCGACGCCGCCGCTCTCGCCGCCGTTCCGCCGCCGCGCGATCCCACCGACCACCGCGCCGACAACGACGTCGGGGGCCGGATTGATGTGACCAAGGGCTGGGTGCCGAACATCCCCGATCCGACGAAAAGCCAGTCGCGCTTCGACAGCCTGACGAGCCGCCAAGGCGCCGCGCCCGCCGCTGACGGGCAACCGGGGGTATAAGCGATGCGGATCGTGAACGTCTGGCAGCGGCTGCGCGGAAGCGAACAGATCATGGTCGCCGCCGCCGTGGGGCTGATATTGTTCCTTTTGTGGGCGAGCATCGCGCGCGTCGACGAGGTGTCGCGCGGGCAGGGGCGGGTTATCCCCTCGTCGCGGGTCCAGATCATCCAGTCGGCCGAACCGTCGACCATCCGCGAAATCCTCGTCCGGTCGGGACAGACGGTCGAAAAGGGGCAGCTGCTCGTTCGGCTCGACAATACGACCTCGCAGTCCGAACTGGGGCAGCTCGAAACCGAGAATGAACGTCTGGCACAGCGCGCGGCGCGCCTCGCGGGCGAGGGCGGGAGCGGGACCGGTTGCAGCGGCGCGAATTGCGGCGATGAAGCGCGGCTCGCCGAAGTGCGGCGCTCGGCGCTGCAAAGCCAGCTGGCGGCGCTGTCCGCCGGGGTCGAACAGCGTCGGCGCGATCTGGGCGAAGCGCAGGCAACGGCAACCTCGCTGGAAAGCAGCCTGCGTCTGGCGCGCGAACAGGTGGCGATGCTCGAACCGCTCGCGGCGCGCGGTGTCGTGCCGCAGACCGAATTGCTGACCGCGCAGCGCGAGGTCGTCGATATTCAGGGCCGTCTGGCCGCCGCGCGCCAGGCGATTTCGCGCTCGCAGGCGGCCGTGCGCGAAGCGAACGCCGAAGTGTCGCGCGCGCGATTCGATTTCCAGCAGGAAGCGCTCAACGAACGCAGCCAGCTTGCGACCAAGATGGCGGTGAATGAAGAAACGATCCGCGGCGCGCAGGGGCGGCTGGCGCGATCCGAAATCCGCTCGCCCGCGCGCGGCGTCGTCAACGACCTGCTCGTCAATACGCTCGGCGGCTATGTCAACGCGGGCGAACAGATCATGCAGATCGTGCCGCTGGGTGACAAGCTGCTCATCGAAACACGCGTCACCCCGCGCGACATCGCTTTCATCAAGGTCGGCGATCCGGCGAACGTCAAGGTCACAGCCTATGATTTCTCGATCTATGGCGGGCTGAAGGGCAAGGTCGTGCGCGTGTCCGCCGACAGCATTTACGACGAGGTCGAGCGCGAGGCCTATTTCACTGTCGTCGTCGAAACGACGAACAGCTTTCTCGTGTCGAACGGCCGCCGCCTGCCGATCACGCCGGGGATGCTATGCGATGTCGAGATCCTGACCGGCAAGAAATCGGTCCTGAGCTATTTGCTGAAACCCGTTTTGAAGGTCAGCGGGACCGCCTTGACCGAACGCTGATCGTTGAGCGCCAGGGTGACGCCCTTGCGCGATGCCGGAACAATGGCAGGTGCGGGTGACGATGATGCGGTACGATAGGCGTGAACCCAGCGGCGGTCGGTGCTGAACGACAATATCGGCCGCACCGCCTGCGCGCGGCTGCCGTCGTAAAGGCGGTCGGTTACATTATCGAGCACCAGCTTCGCGCCGCCGCTGTCGACGAGCAGGAAGGCATGATCGGCGTTGGCGGCAAGGTCGCGAAGCAGTACGAGCTTCATCCGCGCGGCATCGATTCCCGCGGCGCGCAGCATCTGCATCTTCAGGATCGCAAAATCCTCGCAGTCGCCGCTGCCGCGCGCGATCGTCTGCTCGGCGGTCGCCCAATGGTCGCGCCGCCGGTAATTGCGATCGTCGGCGACATAGGCAATCTCGCGGTTCACCCATTGGTTGACGCGCGCGAGCAGGTCGGCCTCGCTGAGACCCGGCACGGCGTTGGCGCTACGCAATTGGCGTTGCATCAGCGCGGCGGGCGCGGCGCGGCGGACGCGGTCCCAATGACCATCAAAACGGGTGCGCTTCACCGCAATCGCGCGCGTGCCAAGCTCCGAATCGCTGTCCTCTTCGGCAACGGTTGTGCCCGCACAGCCCGGTTCGGCGGTCGGCGCGAAACGAATGGGTGTACGGCTCGCGGGTTCGAGCGGCTTGGCGTCGGCCAAAACCGGGGCGGAAACCGGCGCGGCAGTGCCCTGTTGCTGCATTCGGATGCGATCGAGCGCGCTCGGCGCGCCGCCCAGGATGACCCGCGACAGATTGCCCGCATCGAGCGCCGCCGGACGGGCTGCCACGTCGCAATCGACCTTGCCGAGCGCCGCCGCCTTCGCATTATCCAGCTTGGACGATGCCTGCGCGGCGGCGGGCGTGATCGCCGCGGCGGCCGCGATCAGCGGAAGCAGGTACCGCGCGGAGCGGGCGGGGGAGGCATGACGACGCATGCTGCCCCATTTGGCGCAGGGAAATGAGGATAGGCTTCATGGCGATGGTGAACGATGCCTTCACCACGTTGTGCCGGGGGCTCGCCGATCGGGCGCCTTTCTTGCGGTCAGAACAGGCCGGGCAATTCGCGCTGGGCGGCGTTCGGCCGGTCGGACATCAGCATTTCGGGCGCGGCGCCCACGCTGGCGCTGCGCGTTCGCGCCGCTGCGCCGACGCTCGCTTCGGCGATACGCACCGTACAGGCGTTGCCCGCGAGGAAGTCGATCGCGCGGCGCACCGATGCTTCGCGCGGGTCGCCCAGCGGGAAGGCCAGATCGTCGCCCGCGGCGCAGTTGTTCGCGATCTTGGGCGCCAGCCCGTCGTAATAGTCGCTTTGCCCCGCCGAATTTCCCGTTGCAAAGGCGACGACGCGCATCCGGTCGTCGCATTCGGCGCGATCGAGCGCGATCTGCCCGACCGGCTTGCCGAAGGTATTGCTGCCCACAAGTGTCATGTTGGTGCCGAGATAGGGCAGCATCGAATTGATCACCAGCTCGCTGGCCGATGCGGTCGATCCGGTGCCGATGAAGGCGATGCGCGTCGGCGCGATCGACTGGCTGCCGGGCGCGAAGCGATGTTCGTCATTTTCCGCCGACTTGCTCGGCCGAAACTGGGTTTGCGAAAAAATCTGGCCGCTGCGTCCCGCGCCCATCAGGTCGCCCATCAGATTGGCGGTCGAAACGAGCCCGCCGCCATTGTAACGGAAATCGATGATGATGTCGGTGACGCCCTGCGCGCGGAAATCGGCAAAGGCGGTGCGCAGCTGGTCGTTCGCCGAGCTGATGAAGGTGCGCAGGTTGAGATAGCCGTAATTGCGTCCGCCTTCGCTGATGATCTTGGCGCCATAGCGGTCGGAGATCGGGTCGAGCGCATAATCGGCCTTTGTGACCGTCACGTCGCGCGTCCCCGCTGCGTCGGTGATGCGCAGGACGCGCGTGACGCCGGGGTCGTTCGGACCCAGCGCTGCGGTGATGCCTGCCGTCCCTTCGGCGGCGACGATCGCCGAAATGCTGCGCAGATTGGCGCTCGTCGTGCCGATCGCGACGATCGCGGTGCCGCGATCGATTCCCGCGGCAAAGGCGGGGGCGCTTTCATAGGCTTCGGCGATCAGCAGGCGCTGGTTCGCAGCATCATAGGCCAGCCGCACGCCAAAGCCGGCGCTCGATCCGCTCGAGAAAAAGGCGTTCTCCTCGGCGATCGAGGTGATGTAGGTAAAGAAGCGGTCCTTGTTGAGCGCCCGCGCGGGCGCGACGAGCGCGTCGATATAGGTCTGGACGTCGCTATAGCTTCCGGGATTGACCCCGGCGGCGACATCGGCCGGGAACAGATACCATTCGTCGATCACCGCCTTGGCAAAGCTCTGGCGCGACGCGAGCGCGCAGGTCGGCGTGGGCGTCGGAGTGGGAGAAGGCGTCGGCGTGACCGTGACCGGACCGCCGCTGCCGAGGCTCGAATCGCCGCCCCCGCCGCCGCACGACGCCAGCATGAGCGCCGCAAGCGTAACCGACGCGACGGGCCACCTCGACCTGTTCATTCGCATGTCTCCCCGGTTCGACCCGTCCGATCCCCTGATTACAGGGGTTTATGGCGTATCGATTCGTCCTTTGAAACCCTGTGCGATCACATAGAGTTCGGGCGATCCCTTGCGGCTCGCCGGCGGCTTCGCATGTTTGACCGTCGCGAAGTGCCGCTTGAGCAGGGTCAGCAGCTCGCGGTCGGCGCCGCCTGCAAAGACCTTGGCGACAAAGGCGCCGCCCGGCAGCAGATTTTGCACCGCAAAGTCGGCCGCGGTTTCGGCGAGCCCGATGGTGCGCAGATGATCGGTCTGCGGATGGCCCACCGTGTTCGCCGCCATGTCCGAAATGACAAGGTCGGGGGCGCTGCCCAGCGCGGCGATCAGCGCATCGGGTGCCGCATCGTCCATGAAATCCATCTCGAGGATTTCGACCCCCTCGATCGGTTCGCAGTGGAGCAAGTCGATTCCCGCGACGCGCGCGCGCGGATTCGCCTTGCGCACGACCTGCGACCAGCCGCCCGGCGTAATGCCAAGGTCGACGATCGCGCGCGATTTTTTGAGGAAGCCGAATTTTTCGTCGAGCTCGATCAGCTTGTAGGCGGCGCGCGAACGATAGCCTTCGGCTTGCGCGCGGCGAACATAGGGATCGTTCAATTGCCGTTGCAGCCAACGCGTCGACGACACGCTGCGTCTTTTCGCGGTCTTGACCCGCACATGCAGGCCGCCGCGACTCCCCGGCCCTTTGGCGCCGCCCTTGCCGCCGCTGCCGCTCATTTGCGAAATTCGCGGCGGGTGACGGGAATGTCGCGGCCCTGCATGGCGAGCGTGCGCAAAATGCCCTCGCGGATGCCGCGGTCGGCGACGCCGACGCGCGCCGCGGGCCACAGGTCGATGATGCTTTCGAGGATCGCGCAGCCCGCGACGACCAGGTCGGCGCGTTCGCGGCCGATACAGGCGATTTCGGCGCGGTCGGCGATGCTCGCATCGGCGAGACGGCGGCTGATCGCGCGCATCGCGTCGCTGGGCACGACCAGCCCGTCGACCGCGCGGCGGTCGTATCGCGGCAGGTTCAGGAACACGCTGGCCAGCGTCGTCACCGTGCCGCTGGTGCCCAGCAGGCGCAAGGGTTGGCCGGCAAAGGCCCCGACGCGGTCGGCAAAGGCGGCAAAGGCGCGGCGCGTCACGTCGCGCATATGCGCATAGGCGGCCTGGCGCCCGCTCAAACTGTCGTCGGGCAGCGGGGCATGCTCGGTCAGCGATACGACGCCCCACGGCACGCTGACCCAATCGTGGATCTGGACGTCGTGGTCGGACACATCGACGCGCATCAGTTCGGTCGATCCGCCGCCGATGTCGAAAATCAGCGCGGGGCCGTCGCCCGGCTCCATCAGATTGTGGCAACCGAGCACGGCCAGCCGCGCCTCTTCGGCGGCGGAGATGATGTCGAGAACGATGCCCGTTTCGCGCCGCACTCGATCGGCGAGTTCGGCGCCGTTGCTCGCGCGGCGGCACGCCTCGGTCGCGACGGCGCGCGACAAGGAGACATGGCGGCGGCGCAGCTTGTCGGCGCAGATCGCCAGTGCCGCGACGGTACGGTCCATGGCGGCGTCGCTGATCCGCCCGCTGCTGTGCAAACCTTCGCCCAGGCGGACGATGCGAGAAAAGGCGTCGATGACGACCAGTTCGCCGTCCTGCGGGCGGGCGATGAGCAACCGGCAATTGTTGGTGCCAAGGTCGATGGCGGCATAGCTGCGCGGCCGCACGATCGGGATCGGTCGCCGCTGGGCGCTCGCCTTGTTCCGTCCGTTCGCCGCCGACCCGGGCCGCGGCGGTCGCCCTGATGGCGCTGCCATTTGCCGCATGGCTAGTATAACCTGTTCTACTCACGCGCCCGCAAGACCGCGGGCGTGCACTTGGCGCCAAATCTAGGCGTCCCCCCGGCCGATGGCAAGCGTCCTCCGCCCGCCGCCTGGGACGAAAGCAAACCCCGCCCGGCGCAGCGCCGGACGGGGCAAGGAAGGAGGGGATTTATTGGGGGTCGGGTCAGCCGCTTGATCGGCAGCCGTCATTCCCCTTTAGCGGCGGCAGCCGTCGTTGCCCTTGTCGATCGCACGGCCGGCAATCGCGCCGACGGCGCCGCCGATGATGGTGCCGACGGTCTTGTCGCCGCGGCCGGCAATTTCATGGCCCGCAAGGCCGCCGGCAATCGCGCCGATGATCGTGCCGCCGGTGCCCTTGTCGCACTGGCGATAATGGCGGCGGTCGCCCCGGTAATAGCGGCGGTCGCTGCGATAATCACGGCGATCGTAGCGGCGGTCGTCCCGACGGTCATAGCGGCGATCGTCGCGGTCGTAGCCGCTGTAATAGCTCGAATAGCCGTCACGGTCATAATAGCCGTTCTGCGCGGCGGCCGGCGTTGCCACGCCCAACGTCACGGTGGACATCAGGGCGGCGATCGAGAGAGTCACCATCTTTTTCATCGTTATTCTCCTTCTTTCGTCGTTTGGCCCTTGGGGGCGGTGGTCGATGAAAGGGGTTCTGCCCGATTCGCGTTGAGCAAAGGCTGAACGCGCCGGTTGGCTGGCGTTCAGCTTTGACACGCCGAAAGGCTTTTCTTTCGCGGCCCGGCATCCTACGCCCGCGCCGATGCGCCGCCTGTTTGCCGCTTTGTTGATCTTTCTTGTCCTCGGCCCGGCGCCGATACGCACCTTCCGTTATCCTGCCGACAATTTCGTACAGCAGGCGTCGGCGGAGCGGCTGGACGTCAGCCCCGCCGCTGCGGGGGCGTTACGCTACGTCCGGGGCTGGCGCCTCACGAGCCCGCACAGCCGCTTCGGCGGCTTTTCGGGGATCGCCCGAATGGGTGCCGGCGGCATCCTGCTGATCGGCGACAATGGCTATGCAACGCGGTTCGCGATCGGGAGCGAAGGCCAACCGGAATTAATCGGTATCGCGCCGTTGCCGGTGCCCGACGGATGGCCCGACCGCAAATCAATGGTCGATGCCGAATCGGTGGTGGTCGACGCGGATGCGGACAAAATATGGGTGGGGCTGGAGCGGACCAATCAGCTGTGGCGGTTCGACGGTGCGCTGCGCCGACTCGAGGCGCGCTATGCGCCCGCGGCGATGCGCGATTGGCCGAAAGGGCGCGGCGCCGAAGCGATGGTGCGGTTGGCCGACGGCCGTTTCGTCGTCATCGCTGAGGGTGGGCGCCGCGACGTGCGCGCGAATCGCGCGCTGCTGTTCGCGGGCGATCCTGGCGTTGAAACGCCGCCGCCCACCCCCTTTTATTACGACAGCGAAGGCAAGGGGTCGGTCAGCGATGCCGCGGCGTTGCCCGATGGCCGTATCCTGCTGGTCCATCGCGACGTGGGATGGTTCCCGGTTTTCACCACGACGATCGCGATTGCCGATCCGGCGGACATCCGGCCGGGCGCAGTGCTGCGGTCGCAAACCATCGGAGTCGTGCCGCGCGTGCTCGCCGACAATTTCGAGGGCGCGGCGATCGAGGTGGTGGACGGCCGCACCTATTTGTGGCTCGTTTCGGACGATAATTTCCAAAGCTGGCAGCGCAACCTGCTGCTTCAGTTCGAAATCGTGGGCCTGCGGCCGAGGGGCGCGCCGGACAGCAAAAAGGCCGCGCGGTAAACCGGCGGCCTTTTTGTTTCAGCGATTCGCGTGGCGCGTTACGCGGCCTTTTCGGCGAGCTTCTTCGCGACTTCCTTTTTGAGCTTGCGGGCGTTCGCCGACAGCTTGTCGTCGCCCGCCTTCATCAGCCAATTGTCGAGGCCGCCATTATGTTCGACCGAACGCAGTCCGTGCGTCGACACGCGCAGCTTGACGCCCTTGCCGAGCGCATCCGACAGCAAGGTCACATTCTGCAGGTTCGGCAGGAAGGTGCGCTTGGTCTTGTTGTTGGCGTGGCTGACATTGTGGCCAACCTGGCGGCCCTTGCCGGTCAGTTCGCAAATGCGCGACATGGTCTTCTTCCTCACAAAATCTGGGCGGCGTGCCGGTTGGCGCCAAAAGCACCGAAAGAACCGGTTGGGCCGGGAAAGGCGCGCGCTTATCGGCTTGCAGGGGATTCGTCAAGCGATTAGCGGGAAAGTCATGGCGCAATTCCCGCTTCCCGACCCGATGCGACGCGCGCTCGACCTTGCCCGTATCGCCGCCGAATGGGGCGAAGTGCCCGTCGGCGCGGTCGTCGTCAAGGATGGCGTCGTCATTGCCGAGGGGCATAATCGCCCGCGCGAATCGCACGACCCCACCGCGCATGCCGAACTCGTCGCGATGCGCATGGCCGCGGCCAAGCTCGGCAACGAACGGCTCGACGGCTGCGACCTCTATGTCACGCTCGAACCCTGCGCGATGTGCGCGGGGGCGATCGCCCATGCGCGCATCGCGCGGCTCTATTATGGTGCCGACGATCCGAAGGGCGGCGCCGTCGTCCATGGCCCGCGCCTGTTCGCGCAGCCGACGGTGCATCACCGGCCGGAGATTTACGACGGGATCGGCGAAAGCGAGGCGGCGGCGCTGCTCCGGGATTTTTTCGCGGCGCGGCGGTGAATGCGGCGAGGTCGGCTTTGGGGTGGTAAGCTGACATAGCCCTCTCCCCTTCAGGGGAGAGG
>JBGTUD010000063.1:0-12148 GCA_041939405.1 Sphingopyxis sp.
CCGCAGGCAAAGCTCGGCATCTATATGGGGTTGTTCAACGTCTTTGTCGTGATTCCGCAATTGCTGGTGGCCGCGCTGATGGGGTCGGTGATGCAGGCATTTTTCCCTGGCGAGCCCATCTACACCATGGCCTTTGCGGCGGTAACGCTGCTGCTTGCGCTCGCCGCAATGACGCGCATCGTCCCGATGCTGAGCGCGCCGCAAAATGGCTAGGGCGGCTTGGCGTCACAACCCTCCATATAGAGCCCAGAAGCCCTGAGGATAATGATCATATTGGGAGCTTCCATGCCCGCCTGCTGGACGAGCGGCCGCGGGTTGTCATCCTGTTGACCGTAAATTGACGCACGATTGTCCCTGAACTGACGGCTGCGCGTCAGAATATTCGCCTAGCTGCCCGCCCACCGAAGCTTTTTTCAGGGGGTTTTCCAGCATGTCGTTCCACAGCCGCCATATCCTTATCGTCGGGGCCGGCCTCGCCGCGATCGCTGTCGCTTCGCCGGCCATCGCCGCCGATGCGGGCGAGGCGGCCGAAGCCGACACCATCGTCGTCACGGGATCGCGTACCAGCTACAACAATGCCGCAGCGACCGAAACGATGATCTCAGAACAGCCGCCGCTGGTATCGGTGCTCGGCGTCATCGACACGCTGCCTGGCGTTCAGGTTCAGGAAGGCGACGCCTTCGGTTTCGACGACTGGTCGACCACCGTGGCGGTGCGCGGATTCCAGACCAATTTGAACCAGCAACAGGTTGGCATCACCGTCGACGGGCTGCCCAATGGCGGATCGGGTTATGGCGGTGGGTCGAAAGCCAATCGCTTTATCGACACGATGAACCTGCGCACCGTCGAAGTGTCGCAGGGAACAGCCGACATCGGTTCGCTGTCGAACGAAGCGCTCGGCGGCACGCTGAATTTCGTCACTTCCGACCCGCTCGAAGAGATGCGCCTCCGCGTGTCGGGATCGGTCGGCGATTTCGGGGCGAGTCGCATCTATGCCCGATTCGATACGGGGTCGGTGCTGGATGGCCAGGCACGCGCCTGGTTTTCCTATTCGCGGCAGGAGGCGACCGACTGGATCGAGGGGTCGGCGCAGAACCGCCGCCAAAATTTCGCGGCCAAGTTCGTCCTCGACACGCCGGTACGGATCACCGGCTATGCCAGCTATGACGATGCGCACGAGGATAATTATGATCAGGTCTATTCGGCCGAGCAGTTCCGGCTGCTTCCCGAAACCGATGGGCTCGTCGGCGTGTGGACCGGCATCCCCTATCAGGATCAGGCCTATCGCCGCGCGTGGTCGACGCTGCGCAAGAATGTCTTCGCCTATCTGAAGGCCGAAACGACAATCGCCGATGCGCTCGATCTGCGCGCGTCGTTCTATTATCACGATATGCAGGGGCGCGGCGACTGGGTGCCGCAATATGTCGCCAATGTGATCGCAGACGGCGCGGGCAATCCCGAAAGCGAACTGGCGGGTGGTCTTGCGAAGGGGGGTGCGCCGGCGGGGCTCATCTATTTTGTCGATACCAATGGCGTGGCGCTGAGCCCGATCGCGGGCTGCACCGGGTCGCTTCCCTATCCTTATGGGGGGACGACCAACCCCGTTTACGACCCCGCCTGCTACGCGCCCGGCGCGATTGGGGCGCAATCCTATCGCCACACCCATTACCGCAAGGACCGTATCGGCGGCACCGCCGAAGCCGCGTGGACCGCACATTTCGGCGCGGGCCAGAACAAGCTTCGCGGCGGCATCTGGTACGAGGATACGCGCCGCAGCGAATGGCGCGACTGGCACAATGTTGTCGATACCACGGTGGGCCCCGATTTCGATCCCGCGCCCTATTGGATCCAGTACAGCCGCAAATATCCGCAGGACACGTTCAAATGGTATGTCGAGGACAGCCTGACGTTCGGGCCGGTGACGGTCAATGGCGGCGCCAAGCAGTTCATCAACAATATCGATCGCATCGACCTGTTCGGCGAAACGCCGAACGCGCGCATCGAATCGAAGTCTGACGTCCTCTTTTCGGGCGGCATCCAGATCGAACCGGTGGCGGGGCTCAACCTGTTCGGCGGCTATGCCGAAAATTTCAAGGCGCTGAGCGACGCGGTGCTCGAGTTCAGCAACGCCGACTTTTCCGAACTCCAGCCCGAAACCGCGGAAAATTGGGAAGCGGGCGTCCGCTATCAGAGCCGGGCGTTCAACGCGTCGGCGACCTGGTTCAAAAGCAAATTTTCGAACCAGGTAATCTTCGTGTCCAATTCGACCGAAGCCGGCAATGATTATCTCGGCGAAGGCGACGGCAAATTCTTCAACGCCGGCGGCATCGATTCGCAGGGTTTCGAACTGCTCGCCAACGTCCGCCCGGCGCAGGGCCTGAACCTCTACGCCGCCTATACCTATATCGATGCCAAATATCGCGGCACGGGCAATGCCGTGCTCGACGCGGAACAGGGCGTTACGCCGGGCAACCGCGTCACGGGCATCCCCAAGGATATGTGGGTGCTGTCGGGCCATTATGAAACGGGCCCGTTCCGCATCGGACTGACCGGCAAATATACCGGTGACCGCTTCGTCACCGCCGACATCAGCTGGGAAGCGAAGCATTATTTCCTGACCGATTTCAGTGTCGGGATGCGGGGCGAGGCGCTCACCGACTGGCTGCAGGCGCTCGATTTCAGCCTGACGATCAACAATCTGACCGACGAAGATTATCTGGGCGGCATTTCGGGCAATGCAGCGTGGATCGGCGCCCCGCGCTCGATGATCTTCACCGTGACCGCCGATTTCTGATTGTGAACGAAGGCAGGCGGCGGGGCCCGATCGCCCCTCCGCCCGCCGCAGCGACCAAGGCATAGAAACGACAAGGGTATCAGAGCATGACGAGCCGTCTCCACCGCGCGGACATCTCGCGCCGCGCTCTGCTTTCGGGCATGGCGGGCGGAGCGACGCTTTTCACGATACCGCGCGGACTGCAGGCGCGTGTCACGCCTGCCAACCCAACCTTCCGTCACGGCGTCGCGAGCGGCGATCCCGACGCGACCAGCCTTGTCTTGTGGACGCATGTGACGGCGGCAGGCCGCGCTGATGTCGCATGGGAATTGAGCGCAACGCCGGATTTCAAACGCATCCTGCAATCGGGCACCGCAGCGACCGATGGCGAACGCGATCATACGGTCAAGCTGCTCGCCCGCGGGCTGACCCCCGGCGGGGTATATTATTACCGGTTTCGGTTGGGCGAGGCGCTTTCGCCCGTGGGCCGCGCGCGGACCCTGCCTGAAGGCCCGCTCGACCGGTTGGGTATCGCTCTCGCCTCCTGCTCCAATTTCGCTTTCGGTTTTTTCAACGCCTATGATGCGATCGCACGGGACACAGGCGTCGATTTCGTGCTGCATACCGGCGACTATATCTATGAATATGGCGGCGGCGACAGCTGGGGCACTGCCGTCGCCCGCAGCATCGGGCGCGTCCATGCGCCGGGGCACGAGATTGTCTCGCTCGCCGACTATCGGATGCGGCACGCGCAATACAAGACCGACGTGGGCGCGCAGGCGATGCACGCGAACCATACGCTGCTGGCGTGCTGGGACGACCATGAAAGCACAAACAATCCCTGGACGGGTGGCGCGCAGAATCACCAGCCCGCGACCGAGGGCGATTGGGCCGCGCGCCGCGCGGCGTCGATCCGCGCCTATTATGAATGGATGCCGGTGCGCGAACCCGAATGGCTGGATCGGCCCGGACGCACGCGCGCCCAGTTCTGGCGCGCCTATCGCTTCGGCGATCTAGCGCTGCTCCACACGCTCGAAACGCGGCACACCGGGCGGGCGCAGCAGGTCGAATATGCCGATCATGCCGCCGCGATCACCGACGCGGCGACGGCCGCGCGCTTTCGCCGCGACGTGCTGGGTGCCCCCGGTCGCGCGATGGTGTCGGCCGAGCTCGAAGCCGATCTGGAGAAGGCGCTTGCGCAGTCGGTCGCCGAAGCGCAGCCGTGGCGGATCATCGGCTCGCCGATGGTCATCGCGCGCGTCGACGTACCCGATGTCGCAGACCTCGGAATCCTTCCCGACCCCTTCGCCAAGCTCGCCCCCGCTGCGCCAGACGAGCGCGCAAAGCTCGCCGCCGACCCCGCTGTCGCGCTGGCGTGGAAGGGGCGCTACAACCTTCCGGACTATACCGATGCCTGGGGCGGCTACCCCTGGGCGCGCGAGCGGCTCTATGCGCTGTCGCAGCGCGCGGGAGCGGGCGACCTCGTGTTCCTGTCGGGGGACAGCCACAGCTTCTGGGCCAATCGCCTTGCCGATGCGGCGGGGCGCCCCGCGGGGATCGAGTTCGGCACCGCAGGCATATCGTCGCCCGGCGACTTCGTCGAAAGCGGTTTCGGCGATGCCACGTCGCGCGCGCTGGACGCGGCCTATGCCGCGCATATCCCGGAGGTCGCGTGGACCGACAATATGCACCAGGGATATGTGCGCATCGAATTCGGCCGCGATCGCGGTCTTGCGACCTTCATCGCCGTCGATACGGTGCTTTCCACCGATTATCGAACATCGGTTCTGAAGTCCGTGCCCTTCGCGCGGCAGGGTGAACAGGTCGAATTGGGGCGTCCGCATTCTGCAGGTCTATGAGCGGCATGGCGGCAAAGCGTCATCGCCAGGCAACCCAATGTGCCATGCAATGTTGCGTGAGCCTGCCGAACATGTGCTCGATGTGTTTGCGCTCGGTTGGCAACGCGGCCTAAATCGCTCGGGCGTGCCGCGGGTTAGCGCATCTCATTCGGTGGGTCCGCCCCAGCCTTCCCGATACCATGGCTCGCCCAGCGAAAGTGGTGACCCCGGCGTGATTCGAACACGCGACATTCGGTTTAGAAGACCGATGCTCTATCCAGCTGAGCTACGGGGCCCCAATAGGTTCGCTACACGGTTCGCTGGAGGACCGGCAACGGCTAACCTGCAACATTCCCATCCCTTTCGCGGCCCAGGCCCTCCGCCGGGAAAGCGGGTGCTCTATCCAGCTGAGCTACGGGCGCGTAGAACCGGTGACGACGTCCGCGCGAATAGCGTGGTTTGCGCGGGCTGCAAAGCAGGTTAAGCAACGCGTCGATGACCGACACGCCCTCCCCGCCAACATCGCCCGTCCCGACGAGCGCGTCGAGCGTTCGCCATTTTCGGTATTACGACCTGCTGATGGCGGCCTTTGTCGCGATCCTGCTCTTGTCGAACATCATCGGCGCGTCAAAGCCGAGCTATATCGTCTTGCCGGGCGGCAGTGAATGGGCGTTCGGCGCCGGGGTTCTGTTCTTTCCGATCAGCTACATCATCGGCGACGTCCTCACCGAAGTTTATGGCTATGCCCGCGCACGGCGGGTGATCTGGACGGGTTTTGCCGCGCTTGCCTTCATGGCCTTCATGGCATGGGCCGTCGTCTCGCTGCCGCCGGCGGACGGCTGGCCGGGACAGGAATCCTATGAGTTTGTGTTCGGCAACAGCTGGCGCATCGTCCTCGCCTCGATGACCGCCTTCTGGGTGGGCGAGTTCGCCAATGCCTATGTGCTGGCGCGCATGAAGCTGTGGACCGGGGGACGGTTTCTGTGGATGCGCACGATCGGATCAACGGTCGTCGGCCAGGGTCTGGACAGCCTGATATTCTACCCCCTCGCCTTTTACGGTCTTGCCGGCTGGCCGCCCGAGCAGCTTTATCAGGTCGTCTTGTCACAATGGCTGATCAAGACGATGTGGGAAGCGGCGCTGACGCCGGTAACCTATCTGGTCGTTGGCGCGTTGAAACGGCGCGAAGGCATCGACGTCTTTGACGAGGGTACCGATTTCACGCCGTTCCGAGCCGGGATTTGACCGAATGACTTTGATTCAACTGGCCGCATTGTTTCAGGAACAGAAGCTGTGGTTCGTCACGACCAGCGAACTCAGCAAGGACGCCCTGCATATCTATTTCGGGCTCGCGCTCTTCCTTGCCGTGCGCTTTGCGTGGCGCTGGCGTGGCGGGTGGTTCGTTGCCTGGCTCGCGGTGCTGGCGATGGCGCTGGGCGGCGAGTGGCTCGACATCGTGAACGAAACGCGACGCAGCGCGCTGCAACCCGACGCGGCGCACTGGCACGACATAAGAAACACGATATTCTGGCCGACCGTGCTGGCGCTGGTGGGCCGCTGGTTTCCGCGCGGCGAGCGCATCGCCGCTGCGGCGGAGACGCCGCAGCGTTCAGGCGATCACGCCGAGCGCAGCCTCGAACAGACGTAACCCGTCGGTGCCGCCGTGCGCGCGATCGATCGCGCGTTCGGGATGCGGCATCATGCCGAGCACATTGCCCGCACTGCTCAAAACGCCCGCAATGTCGCGTGCCGAGCCGTTGACGCCATCGAGGTAACGAAAAGCGACGCGTCCCTCGCCCTCGATCCGGTCGAGCGTTTCGGCGTCGGCAAAATAATTGCCATCGTGATGCGCGACGGGAATCGCAATCTCCTCGCCCGCGCTGTAGCCCGCGGTGAACAGCGACTGGCTATTCTCGACCTTCAGCGGCACGGTACGGCAGACGAAGTTGAGGCCAGCGTTGCGCATCAGCGCGCCGGGAAGAAGGCCCGCCTCGGTCAGCACCTGAAAACCGTTGCAGATGCCGAGCACCGGCACACCGCGCGCCGCCGCATCGGACACCGCGCGCAGGATCGGCGAGCGCGCCGCCATCGCCCCCGAGCGGAGATAGTCGCCATAGGAAAAGCCGCCAGGAAGCGCGACAAAATCGGTGCCCTGCGGCAGATCGGTCTCGCGGTGCCAGACCATCGCGGGCGCGCGTCCGGTAACGGCCTCGAGTGCGACCGCCATGTCGCGGTCGCAGTTGGAGCCGGGAAAGACGATAACGGCGGTCTTCATGGGGCAGGCTCCTTGTCGGCGCTCAAGCGCGTTCGATGCGATAGTTTTCGATCACTGTGTTGGCGAGCAGCTTGGCGCACATCGCGTCGAGATCGGCGTCGCTCGTCCCGTCGGCGACATCTAGTTCGATGAAGCGGCCCGCGCGCACATCGCTGACGCCGTCAAAGCCCAGCCCCTCGAGCGCGTGGTGGATCGCCTTGCCCTGGGGGTCGAGCACCCCCGGCTTGAGCGTCACATACACATTGACTTTCATCGGGCGGACCTTTGTTCTGGAAGGGCGTGAAGATGCGCGCGCCTATGCCCGCGAATCGCTTGCCGGGCAAGGGCCGCGCCCGTGAAAAATACGCCTCTTCGGATTGCGAACCACTCGCATCTTTCTTCTTGCGAATCTGTCGCACTATCCCTAAATCGACATTGTTGAGAAGGATTCGCACATGGTCGTCTGTGTCTGCAACGCAATAAGGGAAAGCCAGCTGCGCGACGTCGCGCGGAATGGCGGATTGCGGTGCGCCAAGGCGGCTTATGCGCAATTGGGTCGCAAACCCAAATGCGGCCAGTGCCTGTCATTCGCTCGCAATATCATCAGCGACGCCACCGCAGCCGCCTGATTTTTCGCAGTTTTCTGCCATTTTCACCCTTGGCCTGATGGGGTCCGGGGCGGTATAATGCCGCCACTCCCTACTCCAAGAAAATGACAGGACGAAATATCATGAAGGGCGACGAAAAGGTCATCGACTTCCTCAACGAAGCGCTGAAGAACGAGCTGACCGCGATCAACCAATATTGGCTGCATTACCGTATGCTCGACAATTGGGGCGTCGCGCGGCTTGCGCATTTTGAGCGCGAGGAATCGATCGACGAGATGAAACATGCCGACAAGCTGGCGGATCGCATCCTCTTTCTGGGCGGCCTTCCCAATTTCCAGCTGCTCGGGCGGTTGCGCGTCGGCGAAACGGTCGAAGAAATATTGAAGGCCGATCTTGCGCTCGAAGAAGAAGCGATCCCGCTGCTCAAGGACGCGATCGCCCACGCCGAAAGCGTGCGCGACTATGTCAGCCGCGACCTGTTCGCCGATATCCTCGAGAGCGAAGAACATCATGTCGACGAGCTGGAAAAGCAGTTCGAGATGATCGAACGCATGGGTATCGAAAATTATATCCAGCTCCAGTCGAAGCCCGCAGGCGACGATTGATTCGGGGTCGTCATCCCGGCGAAGGCCGGGATCTCGCCTGTGCGTCAATCCGACAGGGTGAGATCCCGGCCTTCGCCGGGATGACGAGTAAAACCTAACTTTTCAGGGGCGCTTTCAAGCGCCTCTTTTTTTCGCTTGTATTTGCGATTAATTCGCAATAGCACAGTCGGGCAGTCCCCTCCTGCCGGCCGCTGCACCTTCAAGCTGCGTCAAGGCGGCCGGCATCTTTTTTCTGCTGAGGACGCGGCAGACCGGCGGATTGCTTCGCTCCGGGAGAGAAAAATCATGCACAACAGCACCCTGATCCGCCAACTGACCGACCAGCCGCTGGTGCGCGACCTGTCGGTCGAGGCGGCACAGACGGTGCTCGCGCTGCGCTATTCGACCCTCTGCCGCCGGGGCGGCCGTGACCCCATGCCCGAACTTGAACGGCGCTGGGGCAACATTCTGGCGGCCCGGCGGTTCCGTCTGGTCGTCGAAGCCGTGGCGCATATCTGGCCCGACCCCTTTGCCGTCGCCCCGCCCTGCTGCCCGCGACTGAGCTTCGACGAGGCGCTGCTCGCCGCGACCGTCGGCGCCGCGGCGCGCGGCGATCGCGTCGGGTTCGATTTGCTCACCGCTGAAATGCTGGGCAGCGACGCGCGCGAAATGCTGTTCAGCGCGCTCGAAAACTTCATCCGGGCGCGGGCGCCGGGGCGGGTTTAGATCTCGACGCTGGAGATAGTCGCGCGCAGCGGCTGCATTGGGGTGGTTTCCCGACCTTCCCTTATCCGTCATCCCGGCGAAGGCCGGGATCTCACCCTGTCGTTTTGCCGCACCGGCGAGATCCCGGCCTTCGCCGGGATGACGATAGAGTTGAAGGCAGCTTTCGGTCGAAAGCCGCCATTCCGCATCGACGAGAATGGCACGCTACTTCCCTGCCTTGTCGCTCACCGCCTTGATGACGAGCGCCTTGCCGTCGGTCAGATAGCGCTGCGCCAGCGCCTGCAATTCCGCGGGGGTCGCGGCCTCGACCTCGGCGATGCCATTGCGGCTGCGATCAAGCCGGTCGGGCCTGCTCGTCGCTTCAGCGACATAGTTCAGCCAATAGCTGTTTTCGCGGCGCGCCTTGGTCATTGCCTCGACTAACGGGCGCCGCGCCCGGTCGAGAAGATCGGCGTCGACGGGCACGTCGCGGAGTTCCCTGGCGATCGCAAAGATCGCCGCGCGCGTCGTCGCCAGATGCTTGTGATCGACATTGCTTGCGGCAAAAACATGCCCATAGCCCGGAAACTCGTCCGACAGGCTGGCGGCCGCACCGGGGCTATAGCTTTCGCCGAGCCGCTCGCGCAATTCCTCGGTGAGCTTGAGCTGCATGACGCGCGCGAGCAGGTTGAGCCGCATCGCCTCGGCGAGGTCGCTGTCGTCGCGCGCGGGCCAATAGACGCGTAGCTCGGCCTGTTCGGCCGGCCCCTTGTGGACCAGGGTACGCTCGCTGCGGTCGGCGGCAAATTCGCGGATACGCGCGTCGGTGCGGGGATCGAAGGCGACGCGGCGCGCGGGCAGCGCGCCAAAGGTCGCCGCGATCGCGTCGATCGCCGCCTGCTCATCGATGTCGCCAACGACGCCAATCTCGATCGCGCCATGCGCCAGACTGTCGGCGATGACGGGTTTGAGCTGGGTCCAGTCGAGCGCCATCAGCTTGTCGAGCGGCGGCGTCTGAGCACGCGGATCGTCGTTCGCAAGGATGCCGCCGGCATCGCGCGCGATAACCGCCGCGGGCGTGGCATCGTTCGCGGCATATTGCTGCGGCAGCACGCGGCGAATGAGCGCGAGCCCGTCGGCGCGATAGCCGGGGTGCGTCAGATAGGCCGCGAGCAGTTTTGCCTGAAGCGCGAAATCCTCGGGCGAGGTGGTCGCCGAGCCGCCGAACGCATCGACCGCAGCGCCAAAGGACGGGCTGACGGTGCGGCCCGCAAGCACGCTGCGTAGATCGTCGACGCTATGCGCTTCCAGCCCGCCGAGCATGAACGAACTGGCGAGCGAAACGCGCGTCGGATCGTCGCGCGTCGCGAGCAGCGTCCCGCCATCGACGCGCAGCGAGAGCATGACGCGATCCTTCTGAAAATCGGTCGCCTTGATGTTGAGCATGACATTATTGGCAAAACGGATGCGCCGAATGCCCAGATCCTCGATCCGGTCATCGGCGACGACGGTGCCGGGCGGGCCGAAATCATTATAGGCGAAGGCGACGCTCGCGCTTTCGGCGGGCGGCGCAACGGCGACGTTCGCCGAAGCGCGCAGGCTGGCGAGAATGGCGTCGAGGCCGCCCGCGATCGGTGCCTTGGCCGTGACGCGGACGAGCGGCGCGCTCAACCCCGTCATCCGTTTGCGAAAGGCGGCGGTGACGGCGGCGGCGTTTAGCGAAGGCGCCGCCGCCTCGAACATTTGGAGCGCGGTTTCGGGGCGCGTAAACACCGCCTCTCCCTTCGCCGCCACGACGAGCGCGTCGGCGAGCGTTTCACTGCGCCTTGTCGTCGCACCGGCGGCCGCGTTGCGCAGTGCCGTGCGGCGGTTGGCGAGCTGTTCGGCGACCTCGGCCTCGGTGAACCCATGCTCGATCGCGCGGCGCCGTTCCTGCTCGACCAGCGCCAGCGCCTGTTGCCACGCGCCTTCCTTGGCCACCGCGCCGATCGTCACCTGGTCAAAGACCTTCCAGCCATTGGCGTCGGACAAGGAGCCGCCGAGGATCGGCGAATCCTCGTCGAGCGCAATCTTGGCGAGGCGGCGGCTGACGATGGCTTCGCCGATATTTTCGGCGAGCAGGCGCGCGCGTTTGGCCCTGGTGTCGGGTTCGTCGACCCACGGACGGAAGGCCGCGATCGTCACCGAATCCTGGATGGCGGGATCAATGAAATCGTCGGCTGCGGCGGCGCGATCATAATCGACATCGCCAATGTCGGGATCTTCCCCCGCGGGACCGCGCCCGGCCCAGTCCGAAAAGCGCGCCTTGATCTTCGCCTCGACCGCCACAGGGTCGAAATCGCCGACCATCACCAGCGTCGCCCGTTCGGGCCGGTAATAGCGGTCGTACAGGTTGCGAAGACGCGACGCGGGGGCAGTGCGGATGACCTCTTCGGTGCCGATGGGCAGGCGATTGGCTACGATCATGCCCTGCATCTGGAAATCGAGCTGGTCGACAAGATTGCGGAGCTGATAGGTGTCGCGTGCGCGCCGTTCGGACAGGATGATCCCGCGTTCGCGATCGATCGCGGCCGGATCGAGTGTGAGCTCGCTCGCCGTTTCGCGCATCAGCATCAACCCGGTGTCGATGAGATCGTCGGAGGCATTCGGCAGGTCGAGCTTGTAAATCGTCTCGTCGAACCCCGTCGAGGCATTGGTGTCGGCGCCGAAGGCGAGCCCCTTGCGTTCGAGCAGCTTGATCATCTCGCCCTCGGGCACGCCCTTCGAGCCGTTGAACGCCATATGTTCCAGGAAATGAGCGAGGCCGCGCTGATCCTCCGCCTCGGCAAAGCTGCCGACGTCGAACCGCATGCGGATGACGACGCTGTCCTTGGGCGTGCTGTTCTTTAGCAGCGCATATCGCATTCCGTTCCGCAGGACACCGAAGACGATGTTCGGATCGACAGGAATATCGCTATTCGCAAAATTCCATGCCTTTGCGGCATCGCTTTGCGGATTTACCGCCGCCTCCGCCGCAGGCCGTTCGGCCTCTTTGGCAAGCAACGGCGCGGAGCAGGCGGCAAGAAGGGCGAAGGGCGACAGCGCGCTGGCGGCGCGCCGGAGGATGGGGCTGGTCATGCGGCCCGTTCTGACGATCATTGCGTCCACGTCAAGGCGGCGGGCTTGGCAACCATTGTGAACATATTCCTATCGTCATCCCGGCGAAGGGTGTTCAAAGGCGCGTGACTCTGGACACCCTTCGCCGGGATGACGGATAAGGACTGCTCAGCCCTTTTTCTTGCGATGGCTTTCAAGGTCGAGCACGGCATTGTCGCCGCCTTCGGGCAGAAGGCCTAGGCGCCGCGCGACTTCCTGATAGGCTTCGACCTCGCCGCCGAGGTCGCGGC
>JBGTUD010000064.1:0-11927 GCA_041939405.1 Sphingopyxis sp.
GCAGCGACATCAACGGCAGCTATGCGAACAATACGGGCGGCAGCGAACCGGAGCTGACGCCGGGGGCGATGGGCGGCGGCGCCAATGTGGCGGCGCCCGCGGCGATGAAGTCGTATGAATTTCGCCTTGAATGGGTGAAGGACGGTTTTGCGACGATTTCGGTCGCGGCCTCGTCGTTCGCGGTGTCGATCTCGTGAGCTGGCTGGTCCTTGAAGCCGATGGTTCGCTGGCAGCGATCCTGACGGCCCATCCCGGCGTTTTCGAAGCGCGGCGCGTCGTCGAGGCCGACGTGCCCGACGATTATCCCGAACGGTCCGATTGGGATGCCGCGACGGAAAGCTTTGTCCCCAGCCCCACCAAAGCGATGGCAGAGCTGCGCGCCGAGCGCGACGCGCGCCTGCGCGCCTGCGACTGGACGGTGTTGCCCGATGTTCCCGAGCCGACGCGGCTTGCCTGGCTGACCTATCGCCAGGCGCTTCGCGACCTTCCCGAAACCACCATCGATCCGTTCGCGCCGATCTGGCCGACGCCACCCGAATAGGAGACATCATGCCTGCCGTTGAAACTGCACCGACCGCAACCGCCGCGCAGACCCGCGCCGCGGGATCGCGGATGATCGGTTTTTACATGGACGGTCCGGTCAGGGTCGATTGCCTGTTCGACACGGCGAATTTCCTGACGAAGAACGGCAACACTTTCGAAGCGCTTCGATCGAGTGACGGCGACGTGCTCGACATTGGCAAATCGGGCGCGCAGCGGCTGCGCGTGTTCGCGAACGCCGATACAATCGGATTGTTCAACGTCGCGGGAGCTGGCGCGGGTCGCGATGGCCTGCGCATTCTGGACGGATCGGTGGCGTTCGACGTCAACGCTGTCGAGCGTGGGCGATTTACGACGTCCGGTTTCGAGGTGACGGTGCCGGGCGGCGGAAAGCTCCTTGTCGAGCAGGCGGGGTCCACGTCGGTAAAGCTGCGATCGTCGGCCACCATGCAATATGAGGCTGCCGCAGGATCGAGCCATCAGTTTCTGGTGAACGGTTCGCAAGTCGCTCAGATCGGTCCGACCCACATGACGCCGGGTAGCGACAACGACCGGACGCTTGGATCGTCCAGCCTTCGCTGGTCGGTCGTATATGCCGGGACCGGGGCGATCAACACATCCGATGCCCGCGAAAAGACTTGGCGCGGGGCGCCGACCACCGCCGAACTCGCCGCCGCCCGGCGCATCATCGCCGAACTCGGCTTCTTCCAATGGAACGACGCGATTGCCGACAAGGGCGCAGCGGGCGCGCGCTATCATTTCGGGGTGCGCGCGCAGGCGGTGTGGGCGATCATGGCCGACGAAGGGCTGATCGACCCGATCGTCGAGGGTGTGACGCCGAGCAGTTCCTATGCCTTTCTCTGCTATGACGAATGGCCCGCGGTCGAGGCAGTGGCGGAAGAGCGCGACGAAGAAGGCAATATCACCGTCGCGGCCGTCGCGGCTCGCCCAGCGGGAAATCGCTTCGGCATTCGTCCCGACCAACTCGCCCTGTTCCTGATCGCCGCGCAGGAAGCGCGGATCGCGGCGCTGGAGGCGACGGCATGAGGCGCGCGGCGATCTGCCTGTCGCTGCTCTTCGCGGGCTGTGGTCAAGGGAACGACGGCTATCGGTTCGAGCGCAAGGAATTCGAGCGCTCGCAGCCCGCGATCACGATCGTGAAGCATCGGTCGCTCGCCGATCTGCGCGCAGCTGCGCCCGCAGCGGCGAAAGCCGATGAGAACCGGGACCTTATGGCCTGGTCGATTATCCGCCGCGACGGGTGCGAGGTCCATATCGTGGACCCGGCGAAGGAGTGGCGCCCGGAGTGGATCGGGCATGAGGTTGCGCATTGCGCCTGGGGGCGCTGGCATCGGTGACGCTGGTCGATCCCGACTTCGCCGAATGGCTCGCCAGCGAAGAGACGAGCGCTATTGCCTCGGATGCCGCTTCCGAGGCGAAATGGGGTGTGCTTGCAATCGACACGGCGATCTCCAGCGCCCTCGCGCTGCGGCCAGACGCGCTGGCGGAAGCGGCGCGCCAGCTCGCATTTCGTCCTGGACCTGTCGCTATTGAGACGCTCCGCGTCCCCGGTCTTCAAGTGGAGATGATCGGGAAAGTCGTGACGTTGACGGCCGACAAGGGCGGATACGCCGCCGGCGTCGATGTGTTTGTTTTGGGTGCCGACGAGATCGATGGCCTGGGCGGAACCAAAGTCACCGTCCTGAGGAGATTGTAATGCCCGGCCTGTTGATCGTGAAACCGATCGCCTTTGTTCCGTCGGCCGCCGGATGGATCGGCCCCGATAATTTCCAGACCAAGTCGCCGCGCGAAATCTGCGTTGCGCCGGGCACCGGCGCGCGGACGTTCGAGATTGACCTTCAGGCGGTCCAGAACGTCGACAGCTTCTTCCTTGCCGCCACCAACGCCCGCGCCGACGCCGTCTGGACGATCCAGACGATCGCGGGGCTCGGCGGCGCGGTGACAGCCACCCATGTCAACGCGCAGCCCATGCGGCTCGCTGGGAATATCCGCGCCCGCTATCATTGTTTCGCCCGGCTGCCCGCGCCGGTTGCCGGTCGTTATTTCCGCTTCACGGTGAACCAGCCGACGACGCCGATCGAGATCGGCCGCGTCATCGTCGGCCTCTCCTTCGATTGGCCCTATGCCTATGGCAGCGGGCGGATGCCCATCGACACGTCGCGCGTCGTCGCGCTGCCCGATGGCGGTTTCGGGGTCGATGAAGGCGTCGTTAAAACCTCTTTCCAGTGGCGTTTCGTCGACCTCGACAACGCGGCCCTTGCCAAGCTGTGGCAGATCGTCGAGGAGCTGGGAGAGAGCAAGACGCTGCTCGCCGTCGAAGGGCCGGACTATCCGCCGCTCGCCACTTCGGTGCACTACGGGCTGTTCCGCAAGCTGGAGCCGTTCGAGCGCGAAGATCCTGCTGCCACCAAATGGGCGCTGACCGTCGAGGAATGGCGGTGACAAGCCGCCAGCGGCTGGGCGCCGCCATCGGGGCGCAGGGATAGGTCAGGGCAAATGACCTTCCCGGCGGAGTAGTGACGGTGAACCTTCTCGAAAAGACAAAGCGCCTCCAGCGCGCTGTCGGTGCGACCGAAGATGGCATCTATGGCAACGAAACGGCCGACATGCTGCTGCTCAAGCTGGGCGTTTTTCCTTCCTCGGTCGACCACGGCGCCGTAATCGTCAAAGGCACCGGCAAGAATATCACCCGCATCTTCCTTCACTGCACCGCGACGCGCGAGGGGCAGGATGTCGACGCCGCGACGATCAAGCGTTGGCATCTGGCGCAGGGGTGGAGCGACATCGGCTATCATTTCGTCATCCGCCTGGACGGCACGATCGAGATTGGCCGCGACGAGAGCATCCCCGGCAGCCATGTGAAGGGCTTCAACACCGGCTCGATCGGTGTCGTCTACGTCGGCGGACTCGACGCCCAGGGCAAGGCGAAGGATACGCGCACCGACGCGCAGAAGAAGGCGATGGAAAGGCTGTGTCGCGAGCTGGGCGCCGCCTATCCCGTCGCGCGTTTCAAGGGGCACCGCGACGCCAGCCCCGACAAGAATGGCGACGGCAAGATTACGGCGAATGAGTGGCTGAAGGAATGCCCCTGTTTCGATGTCGCGTCGTGGCTTCAGTCGGTCGGGATCGACCCGCGATGAACGGCGGCATTCCCTATGAGCTGCTGGCGGCGCGCACGCCGGCCGAAGCCAAGCGGCACTGGATGATCGACCGCATGTGGATCGGCAGCATCGTCGCCGCGCTCATGCTGATCGCGCTCGTCGTGCTGCTCTGGCGCGGCGGGTGGAGCGTCTCGACCGAGCGGATACGGCTCAACATCATCGCGATGATCGCCTTGATGGCGGTCGCCTATCAATTCGTCGTCGTCCTCGCCTTCTCGCTTGGCGGCCCCGTCGGGCGCTGGCGCGCGCGCTGGGGCGAGCGGAGCCTTGAGGCGATCGGCGAGCGCGCGGCGCGCGAAGCCTATGATGGCGGAGGTGCGGCATGATCGCCCTGATAGCCTATTGGCTCATGGGTAAAGGCGTCGGTGTCCGCGCGGCGCGCCCGATCGCCTGGGCAATCGTAATCGGCGCCGTCCTGATCCTCGCGGGGGTCGGCAAATGCACATATGACGCGAACGTCATTGGCGCGCACGAGGCGAAGACGTCTGCGAAACTGGAGCGAACGGGCCGTCAGGCCGACACCTCGGCTGCCCAGCGCGCGGCAGCGCGGCGACGGGCCGAGGCCACCGCAAGAAAGGAATTCGACAATGCGACTGCGGGCCTTCCCGACAACGGTCTTAGCGATCGCCAGCGCATCGATCTGTGTCGCGAGTTGCACGACGCCGGGACCGATACGTCTCTCATCCCCGAGTGCGGTCATGCTGGAGCAGGAGGCCAAGCCCGTCCCTGATATTGCCATCCTCCAGCAAAACAGCGAGGAGGGGTTTCGGCAGCATCAGCGGAACAAAGACGAGTGGGGGCAGCGAGGCTGGGACAAGCTCAACGATGTCTGTTTGTGGTTCGAGGAACAGGGCGTGAAGGGGCTGCCCTGCAAGGTCGATTAAGCGCCCCCACTGCTCTTTGAAATCCCGCTTCAGGTGGGCGTAAATTTAACATAATCAAGCGAGTTTTTGGCCGGAGTTTTTGGCCAGAATTTTTGGCCGGCTACAATCCGTTGCAACAGGCTGCGCTCCATCATGTCCTCCCGACTAGCTTTCAGAACCGGGCGACTCACCCGATAGGATATTTCCTATTTGATGTCGCATTTCCTACTTGTCTAGGAAAAATCCTCTTGCTAGGAACGAAATAGGAAGGACCAGCCCCCAGCGACCTATGGCTGACTATATTCAGGACCCGCGCGCCGCGCTCGATCGCCTCTTGACCGAAAAGGGCATCGATTACGCGCGCCTGTCGCAGGTGATCGGGCGCAACCCCGCCTATATCCAGCAATATATCAAGCGCGGCTCGCCCCGGCGGCTCGCGGAACAGGATCGCGCGCGCATCGCCGCCTATCTGGGGGTGTCCGAAGCGATGCTGGGCGGCCCGGTGCAGCGCGTCGCGACGCCTGCGCGGGGGCGCGGGCCGGAGATGATCCTGGTGCCCAAGCTTGCGATCGGCGCCTCTGCGGGCGCCGGGGCGAGCATCGATGGCGAGCCGGTCGAGGGCGAGGTTGCCTTCGACCCCAAATGGCTGCGCGACCTTGGCGCCGATCTGCGTGCGCTCAGCATCATTCGGGTCGAAGGCGATTCGATGGCCCCCACGCTCGACGACGGCGACGACATATTGGTCGACGGCGGCGATGCGGCCGCGCGGTTGCGCGACGGTATCTATGTGCTGCGCATGGACGATGTGCTGATGGTGAAACGCATCGCGCGCGCACCGGGGCAGGGGCGCGTATCGGTGATCAGCGACAATCCGCATTATCGCAGCTGGGACGACCTGCCGCTGTCGGCGATCCGGCTCGTCGGGCGGGTCGTGTGGACGGGACGGCGGGTGCGGTAAGATCCACAACCTGCAATAAGCCCCTCCCCTGAAGAGGAGGGGCGATCAATTTCAATAAGGCGCGGCCATCAGCGCTTCGATTTCATGGTCGAGCACTTCGGCGCGGCGGCATTGCTCTTCGTCGCCGTCGCGGCATTTTTCGGCCGCCTTGTCGCGCTGGCGCGACAGCTTACCCATCTGTTCCTCGCGCTTGCGCAGTTCGCGGCCGCGGTTGCGGTCGGCTTCGTCCTGGCTGGTCGTCGACCAGTCGGCGACCTGGCCGACCGCCTTGACCGGCGCGGTGACGACCGACTTCACGGTGCTGACGCACCCCGCGAGCAGGGGAGCGATCAACAGGGGCAGTATCAAGACGCGCATCATCTCTCTCCTCGCGGGCGGGGGTCATCGCATAATCGGTTCGAGCTGAACAGCCCATTGCGGTAAGCCGCATGGCCATGCCGTCCAGGTGTCACATCACTGAAACAAATGGTTAAATTCATATTTACTGCGGCTGCGTAGGACGCGCCCATACCAATCGGACGGAGCCTCGCCACCCCATGAATGCTATCGCCAACGCCTTTTCGCCAATGTCGGGCCATGCGGCGGCGGTCGGGGTCGATGCGCATATGTCGGAGGTGATCGACCAGTTCCGCACTCATCCCGGTCTGCGCACGCTTGCCGTCGTCGATGCGGCCGATCGGCCGGTCGGGGTGATCCGCGAACAGCGCGTGCGCGAGTTGCTGTTCTGTCCATTCTGGTTCTCGCTGATGCAAAATCCGACGATCGGCGGGTCGATCGCGTCGATGATCGAAAAATGCCCCACGGCCGATGTCGAACGGTCGACGACCGAACTGCTGCGGATCGCGGCGGAGGCTTCGGACGGACAGGATCTGATCCTGGTCCGCGACGGGCGCTTCGTCGAAACGCTCGATGGCAGCCAGCTTGCGAGGCTGGCGATGTTGCGCGAGGTTGAATTGGCGCAGGAGCGCGCGGCGCGCGCGGCACAGATCGACGACGCCGGACGTGCGTTTCAGCGCGATATTGCGGCGCTGACCGCCAGCCTGTCGGACATGGCGGGCCAGGTCGAGGCGGTGGCGGGCGAGTTGTCGCATCGGGCGCATCAGACAGGCCGCGATGCGGTGACGGTCGCTGGCGCGACCGCGCAGACGCTGGCCGGCTTGCAGGATCTGGGCGATCGCGGCCACGCGCTTGCCGCGACGATGGCCAGGATCGTCGAGGACAGCACAAGGGCGCGCACGGTGCGCAGCGACGCCCACGACAAGATCAGGCAGGCGAGCGAGCGGGCCAGCGCGCTGAAAACGGCGAGCCAGTCGATCGAACAGATGCTGGCGCTCATCATCGACATGGCGAGCCGCACCAACATGCTCGCGCTCAACGCAGGGATCGAGGCTGCGCGCGCGGGCGATGCGGGACGCGGCTTTGCGGTCGTCGCGGCCGAGGTGAAGACGCTCGCCAGCCAGACGCGGACTGCCGCGCGCGACATTGCGGGCTATATCGACCATATCCGCGACATCGTCGGTCAGGTGTCGGCGGGCTTCGCCGAGGTCGAACGCGCTATCGACGCGAACAACGGGTTTTCCGATGCAATCGACCGCGCCGTCGACGGGCAGAGCGCGACGACGCTGACGATTGCATCCTATGTCGAACAAGCGGTCTTTGCGGGCCGCGAGATCGACACGCGGGTGCAGGAGATCGGCCGCGGCGCGAGTGCGGTCGGCGACGGCGCGCAGGCGCTGGGGCAATTGTCGGCGGGCCTTTCGGGCGCGGCGCTGTCGCTCGACCGGCGCGCGCGTCACTTCGTCGAGGCGGTCGCGGCGGCCTGATTTTACCGCTTTTCGCAAGGGCTTGCCCGGCGGCGCAGCGCTGGTAGGATCGCTTGGCGCCGGAGGCGTCTGGGCCGCCGGCGGGGAGGAGGGTCATCATGACGAATATCCAAAAGGGTTTGGCCGAATTTATCGGCACATTCTGGCTTGTATTCGGCGGCTGCGGCAGTGCGGTGCTCGCCGCGGGTTTTCCCGATGTCGGGATCGGCCTGCTCGGTGTGTCGCTCGCCTTTGGCCTGACCGTCGTAACCATGGCCTATGCGATCGGCCATATTTCGGGATGCCATCTGAACCCCGCGGTGACGGTCGGACTATGGGCGGGCGGGCGGTTCGACGCGCGCGACATTCCGCTCTACATCGTCGCACAGGTGCTGGGCGCGATCGTTGCCGCCTTTCTGCTCTTCTATATCGCGAGCGGCAGTCCTGCCTATGATCTTGCCACCAACGGCCTTGCCGCCAACGGCTTTGGCGAGGGGTCGCCGGGCGGCTTTGACATCTGGTCGGGCGTGCTCATCGAGATCGTGCTCACCGCCTTTTTCCTGTGGATCATCATGGGGTCGACCGACGGGCGCGCGCCGGCAGGTTTCGCTCCGATCGCGATCGGTTTGGCGCTGACGCTGATCCACCTCATTTCGATTCCAGTGACGAACACCTCGGTCAATCCGGCGCGCAGCACCGGCCCCGCGCTCGTCGTCGGCGGGCTCGCGATCCAGCAATTGTGGCTCTTTTGGGTTGCGCCGATCGTCGGCGGGATCGTCGGCGGTGTGCTGTACAAGACGCTGGGCGCGGACAGCTTCCCCAAGCCGAACATCGAGGGCGAATAAGCGTTCCCGAACAAGCGTGTGCCCCCGCGAAGGCGGGGACCCATCTCCGGTGGGTTCGTAATCGCGCCGACAGGTGATGGGCCCCCGCCTTCGCGGGGGCACGCGGCGCTTTCGAAGTCGTGAGCCGCGCCTATTTCAACAGGTCGATGGCAAAGGCGCGCACGTCCGCCGCCATGTCCGGACGTTCGAGCGCGACCGCCAGATTGGCCTGGATATAACCGGCCTTCGATCCGCAGTCATAGCGCGCGCCATCGAAGGTCACGGCATGGAAGGGCTGCGTGCCGATCATCGCCGCCATCGCATCGGTGAGCTGGATTTCGCCGCCGGCGCCCTTTCCCTGGCGTTCGAGCACGCGCATCACTTCGGGCTGGAGGATGTAGCGGCCCGAGATGATGAGGTTGGACGGCGCTTCGTCGACCGGCGGCTTTTCGACCAGGCCTTTGACTTCGGTGAGTGCGCCGTCGCGCTTGCCGGGGGCGATTACACCATAGCTCGATACCTGTTCGTGCGCTACTTCGAGCACGGAGATGAGGTTGCCGCCGACGCGCGCATAGGCGTCGACCATCTGCTTCATACAGCCGGGTGCGCCGTGCATGAATTCGTCGGGCAGGAAGATCGCAAAGGGTTCGTCGCCCACGATGTCGCGCGCGCACCATATCGCATGACCCAGCCCCATCGGCTCTTGCTGACGGACATAGGCGCAATTGCCGGGGCCGAGCCGCGTCGGCGCCAGTACCGACAGATCCTTGCCGCGTTCGGACATCGTCTTTTCAAGCTCGAAGGCGATATCGAAATGATCCTCGATCGCGCTCTTGCCGCGGCCGGTGACAAAGATCATCTGCTCGATCCCGGCCTCGCGCGCCTCGTCGACCGCATATTGAATGAGCGGCCGGTCGACGACGGGGAGCATCTCCTTCGGAATCGCCTTGGTCGCAGGCAGAAAGCGCGTGCCGAGACCGGCGACGGGAAAAACGGCTTTGCGGATCGGTTTCATGAACGCAGGGCCTAACGACGAACGGGGAAGAGGAAAAGGGCTGGCCGATCGGGTGGCGGCCTATTGCGACGCGGGCATCGGCGTGACGATCACCACCACCCGCCGGTTGTCCTGCCGACCTTCAGGCGTGTCGTTGCTCGACAGCGGCAATGTTTCGCCGCGGCCGACGATCTGGTCGGGGGCGAATTGCATGCCACCCGCGCGCATCGGTGTGGCGACCGCCTCGGCCCGCGCCTGCGACAGCGTCAGGTTATAGGCCGACGTGCCGGTCGAATCGGTGTGACCTTCGATCCGTGCGGTTGTGATGCCGACCGATACCAGCCGGGCGGCGACCTGACGCAGCCGCTCTCCCTGCGTCGCGGGCAGGAGGCTTTCGTTGGTTTCGAACAGCAGCCGTTCGGGCATGCTGAGTTCCCACCCCAGCGCGGTTTCGACAAAGCCTTCGTCTTTCAGCGCTGCGACCTGCGCGGCCGACAAGCCGGTGGGCGCGGGCACGCTTTGACATGCAGCCAGCAGGGCGGCGAATGCGGCCAGCATCAGGGTGCGTAGCGATTGGATGGCGGTGACGGTCATGGGGGTTTCTCCGCTGGACTATCGGGAACGGTGGGTCAGCTTTTCGACATACATGGCACTATCGGCGGCTGTGAGCAGTGCAGTGGCGTCGCCACCGTCGTCGGGATAGATGGCGACACCGATGCTGACCGACACGCGATAGGATTCGCCGTCGGGCAGTACGATGGGATCGGCGATGCAGGTACGGAGCCGGTCCACAAGATCACCGGGAACCGCGTCGGCTTCGAGCGGATCGATGAGCACGACGAATTCGTCGCCTCCGATACGCGCGGCAAAGTCGCCCTTGCGCAATGTCCCGTTGATGCAGGCCGACAAAGCGACGAGCACGGCATCGCCCGCGGCATGGCCGAAATTGTCGTTCGCCGCCTTGAAATTATCGGCATCGATGAACAGCAAGGCAAAACGGCCGTCCCGCGCCTTCGCCGCGCCGATACGCAGCGCAAGCTGTTCGTCGAACGCGGCGCGGTTGGGCAGCGCGGTCAGCGTGTCGTGCGATGCGCGGTGCGCAAGCATGGCCCTTTCGCTTTCCATATGCCCCTGCCAGCCCTGAAGTTCGTCGAGCAGCGCGTTAATGTCGCCGCCCAGCCGGTCGAGTTCGGCGATGCCCAGCGGTTTCACCCGCTTGTCGAAGCGGCGGTGGAGGCGGACGTCGTGCGCGACGGTTGCGATCTCGCCCAGCGGCTTGACCAGCTCATATTCGAACCGGCGCGCAAGGAAGATCGTTCCCAATGCGGTGATCAGCAAACAGCCCAGCCCGGCGAGCAGGCCGAGGCGCACGTAATCGATCAGGGTGGTGCTGTCGCCCCACACTTCGACCGTGCCGATCGCCGATCCGTTGCGTCGGACAGTGACCGCGCAGGGCCGCGCAAAAAAGGCTTTGCTGAGCAGGGGCGAGGGATCTCCGGCCGGGGAGCTCCATTCGATGACCGGTCTGCCCACATCGTTGAGCACGCGCAGTCGCGCGATGCCGGGGATGCGCGTCAACGGCTCGATCCCTTCGCGTGCGGCGACAGGATCGTTGAAGACGAGCGCGGGCTCGACGCCATAGGCGCCGAGTTGGGCCGCCAGTTCCATGTTGCGGTCGGCATAGCCGCGGAGCGCCGTGACGCCCGCAAGCAGGATCGTCAGCCCCGAAAGCGCGACGGCGAACAATGTGATTCCGAAATGGAACCGCGACAGCAGCTTTTGCAATGTCGTGCGCGAGCCGATGCGTTCGACGGGGCGGGGCTGGTCGGGACCGCTCATCGCGCGTCCTCCTGATCCGTCCCGATGCGCAGCACGCGTGGATCGATCTTCAGCGGACCGCGCGCGATCGCGTCGAGATTGACCGAGAAGCTGAGGCTCGCCGCACGGCTGCCGAGGCAGAACATCGCGCCATAGACGCAGGCCGCATCGTCGTCGGTAATCGTCAGCACGGGGCGCCCGCGTACCCAGGCGATCAGCTGGCGCCGGTCGGCGACCGGCATCCGGCCAAGAAACAATATATCGCAATCGGGATCCACCGCCGATGCGGCGATATAGCTTACCGAAATCGAGCCGCGCCCCGGGCCGTCGGGCGCCATGCGCTGCGCCAGCCGCGGGGTGCCGACGACGCACATATGGCGGCGCGTTGCGGGCGTTCCGCTGGGCCAGCGGGCATAGCTGGCGATGCCCCCCACCATGCGGTTGACCGCCTGCGTCATGTCGCCTCCCTCGACGACCGACTGCGACGCGGCCTGAACCGCCATCTGGGGCGTGGTCGAAACCGCGCCGATCAGCAACAATGATGCCAGCACTATACAGTGCCCCCACAGCGTTTCGGGGTCATCCTGCCCCAGCAAAGGCGCGTCCGCTAGTCAAAATGACTGGAAAGTCAATGAAAACTGACGTCGTGCGGCCATAATGCAACAGCCGAGGGGGCCCTCGATCAGCTGCGAAGACGCTCCGCGAATCCCTTGCGCAGCTTGGCAAGCTTGGGCGGGATCACGGCCATGCAATAGGGATTGCGCTGACCCTCGCCCTCCCAATAGGCCTGATGATAATCCTCGGCCGGATACCATGTGGAGGCCTTTTCGATCGTCGTGACGATTGGCGCCGGCCAGTCGGGCGCGGCGCGCTCGATCCCCGCACGCGCGGCCGCCGCCTGCGCATCGTCAAGCGGAAAAATCGCGCTGCGATATTGCGTGCCGAC
>JBGTUD010000065.1:0-11850 GCA_041939405.1 Sphingopyxis sp.
TATTCGTCGATCAACAACGTCGGCTTCATGCTCATCGGCCTTGCCGCCGGAACGCCGCAGGGTGTAGAAGCGGTACTGACCTATTTGCTTGTCTATGTGGTGACGACACTCGGTGCCTTCCTTGTCGTGCTCCAGCTCCGCGATGCCGACGGCGACCAGGTCGAAAGCATCCCTGCGCTCGCAGGCCTGTCGCAGCGGCGACCGGGGCTCGCTGCGGCGCTGTCGGTCTTTCTGTTCAGCCTTGCCGGCATCCCGCCGCTCTTTGGCTTTTGGCCGAAATATCTGGTGTTCGAGGCCGCGGTGAACGCGAACCTCGTGCCGCTGGCGGTCGCCGGGATCGTCGCGTCGGTGATTGGCGCTTTCTATTATATCGCGATCATCAAGACGATGTATTTCGACGATCCGTCGGACGTCGAAGTCACCGGCGGCGGCAATGTCGTCGAAGGCACGATCGTCACGGCGAGCGCGCTCTGGCTCTCGGCGATCGGCTATCTGTTCATCCCGGTCCTCGCAGTGGCGTCAGCACGCGCCGCGTCGGTGCTCTTCTGATCCCGCCGATCGAGCGGATCGCGCAGACAGGTTCGACCAACGCCGACCTGCTGGCGCGGCTGGCAGGCGGCGAGCATGTCGGCGAAGGCCACTGGCTCGTCGCCGACCGGCAGACCGCAGGGCGTGGGCGCCTGGGGCGCGCCTGGGGTGACGGGCAGGGCAATTTCATGGGTTCGACCGTCGTGCAGCTGCGCGCGAGCGACCCGTCGCCCACAACGCTCGCGCTCGTTGTCGCGGTCGCGCTGGCCAAGGTGGTGAAGGTCTTCGCTCCCTCGGTCGCGCTCGAACTCAAATGGCCGAACGATCTGCTTGTGGGCGGCGCAAAATGTGCGGGCATCCTCCTCGAACGTAGCGGCGATAGCGTCGTCGTGGGTATCGGGGTCAATCTGGCGTCGGCGCCCGAACTGCCCGACCGCAAGACCTTCTGCTTCGCCCAAAGCGGCGTTGTGATCGACCGCGACCGTTTCGCCGACGCGCTGGCCGTGGCGCTTGTCGATGCGCTCTGGACCTGGCGGCACGAAGGCGTCGAGAGCATCGTCCGTGCATGGCTGCCGCTTGGCCATCCCGTCGGAACGCCGCTCCGCGTGTCCGAGCAGGACCTCGACGGGACGTTCGACGGGATCGCGCCCGACGGCGCACTGCGCTTGCGCCTAGCGGACGGCCAAGTCATGCTGATCCATGCGGGGGACGTTGAATTGCGGCGCCCGGTCAAGGAGGGGAAATAGCCTTGCTGCTTGCGATCGATGTCGGCAACACCAACGCCAAATTTGCGCTCTTTCGCGGCAACGCGCTGCTCGCACGCTGGCGCATTGCGACCGACGACCGCCGGACCGGCGACGAATATATGGTGTGGCTCGATCAGTTGATGCGGATCGAGGGGCATGATCGCGCCGATGTTGACGCCGTCATCATATCGACCGTCGTTCCGCGCGCGCTCCACAATCTTCAGCTGCTCGCTCATAAATATTTCGGCGTCGACGCGTTGGTGGCGGGGCGCGAACCCGTGGGCTGGGGCATCGCGCTCAAGGTCGACGAACCGCAGTCGGTGGGCGCCGACCGCGCGTGCAACGCGATCTCGGCGCAGGCGGTCGAGCCGGGCAGGGACAAGCTTGTCATCAGCTTCGGCACCGCCACGACGCTCGATCATATCGGCCCCGACGGCGCTTATATGGGCGGGATCATCGCCCCCGGTGTCAACCTGTCATTGGAAGCGCTGGTGGCCGCGGCGGCGAAACTGCCGCGGATTGCCATCGAAGCCCCGGCAACGGACAGCGTTATCGGGCGGACTACCGAAAGCCAGATGCACATCGGTGTCTATTGGGGCTATGTGTCGATGATGGAAGGGCTGATCGCGCGCATGAAGGCCGAGATCGGCAAACCGCTCACGATCATCGCGACGGGCGGCCTTGCGACGCTATTTCAGGAACAGGCGCATCTCTTCGATCGCATCGAACCCGATCTGACACTGAACGGGCTGATGCATCTTTATCATCAACGGAAACCAACGACATGACGACTCCGGGCAAGGAGCTGCTTTTTCTCGCATTGGGCGGGTCGGGCGAGATTGGGATGAACGCCAATCTCTATGGTTGCGACGGCAAATGGATCATGCTCGATCTCGGCGTGACCTTTGGCAGCCACGATTATCCCGGCATCGACATCGTCATGCCCGACCTTGAGTTTATCGAGGATCGCAAGGCGGATTTGCTCGGTATTGTGCTGACGCACGGACACGAGGATCATATCGGCGCCATCCCCTATCTCGCCGCCGACCTGGGCGTGCCGCTCTATGCCAACCGCTTCACCGCGGGGCTGATCGCGCACAAGCTCGCCGAAGAGGGGCTGGAGGAGGAGGTCGAGATCAAGGTCGTCGACATCGACGCCAGTTTTCAACTCGGCCCCTTCGGTATTCGTCTGATGCCGCTCGCGCACTCGATTCTCGAAATGAGTGCGGCGGTGATCGACACGCCCTATGGCCGCGTGTTCCACACCGGCGATTGGAAACTCGACGACGATCCGGTGCTCGGCACGCCATCGACCGCGGCGGCGCTCACCGCGATCGGCGACGAGGGCGTCGATGTCCTTGTTTGCGATTCGACCAATGCCTTCAACGCGCAATCGTCGGGCAGCGAGGGTGGCGTGAAGGATGGTCTGCTCGAAGCCGTCGGCGCGGCAAGGGGCAGGGTGGTCGTCACCACCTTTGCGTCGAATGCCGCGCGGCTCAAGACGCTGGGGGAGGTCGCGAAAGCGACGGGGCGCAGCCTGTGCGTCGCGGGGCGTTCGCTCGACCGCATATTGGGTGTCGCGCGCTCGGTCGGCTATCTTGAGGATTTCCCCGCCACGGTCGATTTCGACGAGGCGATGCGCCTGCCGCGCGACAAGATGATGGTCATTGCAACCGGGGGGCAGGGTGAACCGCGCGCTGCGCTGGCGCGCATGGCGGCCGACATCCATCAGATCAAGCTCGAACCCGGCGACACCGTTATATTCTCGTCAAAGCAGATTCCCGGCAACGAGGTGGCGATCGGCCGCATCATGAACCAGCTCGCCGCGAAGGACATTCTGACCGTCACCGAAAAACAGGCGCATATCCACGTCAGCGGGCATCCGGGACAGCCCGAACTTGCGGCACTCTACGGCTGGCTGCGCCCGAAGCTGGTTCTGCCCGTGCACGGCGAGATCCGCCACATGCACGAACAAGCGCGTTTCGCGCTCGAAAGGGGCGTTCCCGACGCACTTGTGCAGGAAAATGGCGACTTGGTGCAGCTCGCCCCCGGCACGGCCAAGATCGTCGAGCGCGTCCGCGCGGGGCGGTTGATCCTCGACGGCGACGTCATCCTGCCCGCCGATGGCGAGACGATCAACGAACGGCGGAAATTGTCGCTTCACGGCCAGATTTCGGTCGCGGTGATCTTTTCGGACAAGCGCTTTGTCGACTGCGCGGTCAGCTATCGCGGCGTCCCTGTCGAGGATGAGCGCGAAGCCTTCATCGACGAAATGCGCGAGGCGGCCGAACAGGTCGCCACGGGACCGGCGCGCGAGGAGGACAAGCTGCGCGAGGCAATTCGGCTGGGGGTCCGCCGTGTCGCAACCGACTGGACGGGAAAAAAGCCCGTCGTCGACGTGATGCTCGTTGAAATCGGACGGGGCGCCGACCGATGAAATGGACTTCGGCGCTCGCGATCTTCACCCTCTTCTGGGTGTTCAGTGCCTTTTTCGTGCTGCCTTTCCACGGCCGCCGCGCAAGCGATGACGACCTACCGCTCGTCGCCGGCCAGGACCGCGGCGCGCCTGCCACCATCCGTCCGGGCCGCATCCTGCTGCAGATGACGATCACCGCGGCTGTCGCCTTCGCGATTTATTATCTGGCCTATGTGAATGGCTGGGCCGATCCCGACGTGCTGACGGGGCGGGTTTGATTTCCGCCAGGTTGTAGCGAGTCTTGTCGTCGGCTTTGGGTATGCGGAGTTTCCCTCACTTGTCCGTCATCCTGGCGAAGGGTGTTCAGAGGCACGTGACTCTGAAACACGATCTCGCCGGCGCGGTAAACCGTTAGCATGCGATCCCGGCCTTCGCCGGGATGACGATGAGGGAAAAGGCTGCTCTCGCTCGGTTGCCACTTAGCTCCGCAGCCGGTCGATCGACTGCGCCAGCGCTACATAAAGCTTGCCGATGTCCGATGAGAGCAAGGTCACGCTGATCGCCGACCCGTCGCGCGCGCCGATCAGCAGGCGCAGCATCGCTTCAAAGTCGTGAATGAAATGGTTGACCGCAGCGTGGAAACCATCGTCGTTCTGGTACAGGCGCAGGATTTCCTTGGCCTCGCTGTTTTCGACCAGCTTGACCGCGCGGCGTGCAAAAACGCCGCGGTCGCCCTTCAGATAGGCATCCCATGCGGTGTCGCTGACTTCGCTCGACAGAATCTTGGTGACGTCGATTGCGGTCGATTTGAGCGCTTCGGTGAGCACACCGACCTGTTTCGCCAGCGTGTCGCGGTCGGATGCCGCGATCGCCTGTTCGGCCTCGCTCACGCGCTGTTCGACGCTCGCGCTCGTATCCATGATCGTGACCAGCTGGCGCATCAGCCGGTCGGCGGCGCCGTTGGCCGCAGCGACCGCACGCGTCGAGGCCTCTTCGATCGCCGCAAGCTGCGCTTTCACTTCGGTATGGAACGCCGTGTCGAGCGCGTCGCTCGCCGCGGCCTGCATCGTTTCGCGCGCGCTCGTAACAAGCCGTTCGAGCGTCAGCCGCGCTTCGTTCGCGGCCGCCTCGGCCGTCGTCCGCACCTCGGCGAGCGTCGCAATCATCCGGGCACCGCCCTGTTCGCTGAATTCGTCGGCGCCGCCGCGCAGCTTGGCCAGCACGGTTTCGGCCTCCGCCAGCGCAGCGCTGAGCCGGTCTGCCACGGCCTGCTGCGTTTCGGCATGGCTTGCCATCCGCGTTTCGTTCGACTCGATCGTCGCTTGGACGGCATTGACGTGCGACACGGTCGATTGGGCAATGAGTTCCGACGATTCAAGCAGCGGACGCAGATCGGAAAGCGCCGATTGCGTCGCCTGGCTGTGCGCCGCGATACGGTCGAGCGCGTGCGGCAGCGTTTCGTCGAGTTCCCGCGTCACGGCATCGAGCGCCAGCAGAAGCGATTCGGCGTGGGCGATAAGCTGCGCCGCCGAGCCATTGCCGGCCTGCACCTGCGCCATAAAGGCCGCGAGGTGCGTCTTCGTATCCTCGATCGAACGCGCGATGACGCCGGTGCTGGCATCGACGTTGACGTTCAGCGTTTCGAGCTGCTTTTCGGTCTCCGCGACATGGGCGGCGAGGCGTGCGGCGAGCGCGTCGCTGGCGTCGGCGTGCGCCGACAGCTGCGCTCCCATGGCTTTTCCGGCCTCGCGTGCCGCCGCGATCTTCGAATCCATCAACGAGGCCGCGGTTTCGACAGCTTCGCGGAAATGGCGCCAGCCATCATCGGCCTGTGCCGTCAATGCGGCGAGCGTATCGGTCATGTCGCTGCGTGCCGCCGCTGCGGTTTCCGTCAACCGCGCGAGCGCCGCATCGTGGGCGGCGCCAACCTGCGCCGAAGCGGCGATCAATCCTGTTTCGGTTTCCTTGGTCTGCTCCTGAAGCGCGACAATCGCTTCCAATATGGCTTCGGTGGAGGCCTGCCCTGCCTGCGCCGTCCGCGCCGCCTCCTCGCCCAGTGCAGCCAGCTTTGCTTCGAGGCTGGCGCCTTGCTGATGCGCGACGAGTCCCGCTTCGCGGAAGTTGACCGCAAGCCGCTGCGCGACATCGTCGATCCGCGGCAGCCCGGCGAGAAGCCCATCCATCCGCTGCATAGCGATGTCGCCCGATCGGGCGAGTTGATCGTGCGCGTTGGCGATGACCGACGCGTTGCCGGCCAGCTTGTCGCTGCTTTCGTTAAGCCGCATCACGGTATCGAGGCCCAACTGCTGGACGCTTCGCGCCTGTTCGCCGAGCTGTCGCTGCGCATCGGCCAGATGCAGGCCCAATGCGTGCATCGACTGGTTGAGCGCGAGATTTTCGGCACGCAGCGCCGCAGCGACGCGCGCGAACCGCGCCTGTTCGGATCGGCTCGATCGCAGCCAAAGCATCCAGAGCAGCGCCAGCAGAGCGAGCGGCGTCGCGATTGTCGCGATGAGCGCCGGCCAATCGGCAAGTGGCGGGTTCTGGACAAAGCCATCGGTCGCGACACCGAGCGCGAAGCCTATCCACCCGAGCGCAAGAAGGAGTAGAAGCGCAGGCGCGCCGCGGTCGAGCCATGCGGAGGCGCCGGGGATTTCGGCTTCCACGTCCTCGATCTCGTCGATCGGCGTCATATCCAGCCACTCGCGCTCGCGCGCAATGTCCGCGTCGGATTGAGCCGCGCGGTCGCCCGCCGCATCCTCGACCGGCGCCGCGTCGGCGGCTTCCTGGTTTGCCGCGGAATCCCGCCACAATCCCACGATTTTCTTTTCCCCTGCCATCGTGCCATCTTAGCATCAAATGCCCGCCATGAAACGGAAACTTAACCACGCGCTGCCAAAGCTGTGGAATGTCGTTCGACAGCGGCCCCCTCGATCGCTATCTGAGCGCCGCCTGCGGCGACGATCCGGCAATGGCGGCCGATCTTCGTAAAGCCTATGTCGATGGCGCGCGCGAACTGGCCGATCTGCTCCGCCGCGCGCGGTGCGATGCCAATTGGGAAATGGCGGCGCTGCGGCTGAAAAGCCTTTCCGCGACCTTCGGGATCATTCCGCTTATCGAGCTTGCCGAAGCCGCGATGGCGGGCGCGCCGGGCGATCCCGCTGCGCTGCGCGCGATCAACCGGGCGATCGACGCGATCGCATAGGCTTTTTTTGCCGGCTTCGCGGGTTCAATCCCGGTTCAGCCGCATCCAGCCAAGGATTTATCGATAGCCTCCGTCTTGCCATGGCAACGCGACGGGTTTAGCCGCGTTAACGACACGCGGCCGAACCTGTTAGCGCGGTGGACGGTCGGCGAGTTTCAGAGGAGAGATTTCGATGTTCAACCGTTTCCGCTCGATGCCCGCAACGGCGATGGTCGCCGTGCTGGGTTGCGCGCTGATGACGACCGCGACCCCCGCCGCGGCCCAGAAAAAACCCAAGAAGGAAGAGGCCGCGAAGGGCCAGGCGCTCAAGCCCAGCAAGGGTTTCGGCCCGGCACTCAAGAAGTTGACCGAAGCGACCGGTGCCAAGGATGCGGCGGCGTTGCAGGCGGCACTGGGCGAGGCGCAGGCGAGCGCGACGTCCGCCGACGACAATTATCTTGTTGCTTTCTATCAGCTTCAACTCGGCATCCTGAACAAGGACACTGCGATGCAGGGGCAGGGGCTCGACGGAATGATCGAGTCGGGGCTGACGCCGCCCGAAAATGTCGCGACCTATAATTTCTATTCGGGCAATTTCGCTTATGGCGCCAAAAATTACGCCAAGGCGATCCAGCGCCTCGAAGCTGCGAAGGCGGCTGGTTCGACCGAATCGGCACTGCCGGCGATCCTGATGGACAGCTATTTGAATGCCGGGCAGATCGACAAGGGCTGGGCGATGGCGAAAGCGGGTATCGAATCCGCGCGCGCCGCGGGAACCAAGCCGTCGGAAGAGCTGTATGTCCGCCCCGCGCAAGCGTTCCAGAAGGCGAATCGGACCGAAGAAATGCTCGACGTGCTGACGATGCGCGTCGAAGATTATCCGTCGCCCGCAACATGGCGCAACACGCTGTATATCCTGTTGCAGCAATCGGGCGGCGACAAGGAGCTCAATTTCGATATTCTTCGCCTGATGCGCGCGACCAACGCGATGACGGAGCGTCCCGAATATCTCGAATATGTCGCGCTCGCAGTCGAAGCGGGTTATCCGGGCGAAGCCGTGGCGGTGATCAAGCAGGGACAGAATAGCGGCGTGATCCCGAAGGGTGACACGCATTTCGGCAATATCCTGGAAGCGCAAACGCCGCGCGCGGCGACCGACGCGGCCGCCGTCGCTGCCGATGCGGGCAAACCCGCGACGCTGAACAACCCCAAGGCAGCGCGGTCGACCGGCGACGTGCTGGTCGGCATCGGGCAGCCCGCGAAGGCGATCCCGCTCTATGAAGCCGCGGTAAAGGGCGCACCGACCGATGCGGTGGCGCAGTTCCGCCTGGGCGTCGCGCAGGCACTCGCCGGACAGGGCGATGCCGCCGTGGCGAGCTTTGCCAAGGTGCAGGGAAGTCGCGCGCGCCTTGCAAAGCTGTGGACCGTTCGCGCCAAGGCGGGTGCGTCGGCCACCAGCTGAGTCTGACAGCAGAACATGAAAAGGGGCGCCGTTCCGGAAAGAACGGCGCCCCTTTTCTTTGGCGACAGAAATCAGATTTCGACGGGAATCCCGGCAAGCTGTTTGGCAGTGCGGATCGTCAACGAGGTCTTGACGCTGGTAACATTCGGCGCCGACGTCAGATGGGCCGTCAGGAACGACTGAAAGCTTTGAAGGTCGCGCGCGACGACTTTCAACAGAAAGTCGATTTCCCCGTTCAGCATATAGCATTCGCGCACTTCGGGGAGTCCGCCGACATAATCCTCGAAAGCCTTAAGATCCGATTCGGCCTGGCTGCGCAGGCTGACCATGGCAAACACCGTGATTCCATAACCGAGCTTCGCGGCGTCGAGGTCGGCGTGATAGGAACGGATGACGCCCGCTTCCTCGAGCGCGCGGACGCGTCGCAGGCAGGGAGGGGCGGTCAGCCCCACCGTTTGCGCCAGTTCCACATTCGTCATGCGCCCGTTTTTCTGCAATTCGCCGAGTATCTGCAGATCAATCTGATCGAATTTCTGACTAGCCATCGTTGAAACATCCGCTTTCCAAAATCGCGGAGACCATAATAATATTTCAGACGATTGCAATTGTCCCACAATGTGACGTGGATGGTTAACGCACTTTCGTGACCGCAGGATTCACGCTAGCCGGTAAGCATAAGGTAACTAACAAGCGTGCGGGGCTGGTTTTGCGTGACTGCTGACTCGATGATCGCCACCATCTTGCGCCAGGAACCCGCCGATCGCCGGGCGCGCGTCACGGCATGGCGACAGCTTTCCGATATTCTGGCGCAGCGCGGTAATCAACTGGGCGAGGACGATATTCGCCGCAGCCTGCATGCACTGGCGGTGTTGCGCCCCCATGTGCCGGAGACTGTGCGCCGCGACTGCGCGCGCGCGATCGCGCGCCACGGCCGCTTTGCGCCGCTCGTCGCGCTCTATGCCAATGATGTACCCGCGGTCTCGGTATCGATGCTGCGCGACGCGAAGCTCAGCGAAGCCGATTGGCTGGCGCTTTTGCCCGCGACGAACGCCATGGCGCGGTCGGTGCTCGCAGGGCGGCGCGACTTGCCCGACAGCGTGGTTCGCGCCCTGGCTGCGCTCGGCAGCGCATCGGTCGCGCTGCCTCAACCGTTGGCGAGCGAGGCGGCAGAAGCTGCGCCCGAGCCGGAGGCGAAGGCAGAGAGCCGAACCGAAGCTGCGCCAAGCCAGATCAGCGAACTCGTCCGCCGCATCGACAAATATCAGTCGCGGCGTGGCCAGCCTACGCCGACGCGCAATCCACGCCGGTCGTTCCAGTTCGAAACCGGCCCGGACGGCGTAATCCACTGGGTCGACGGCGTGACCCGCGGCGCGGTGATCGGGCTGTCGATCGCCGATGCGGCGTTCGGCGGCGAACCCGGCACCGACGGCGCCGCCGCGGGTGCCTTTCGCCAGCGCGCCGAAATCGCCAACGGGCGAATGTGGCTGGAAGGAATGGCGGACGAGGCCGGCGAATGGCGCTTCTCCGCGCTACCCTGGTTCGATGTAGCGACGGGACAGTTTCGCGGCTATCGCGGGTCGGCGCGGCGACCGCAGCATAATGAGCTGCCCTATGGGCGCGCCCAGGCCGAAGATTCGGGCGATTCGATTCGACAGCTGATCCACGAGCTGCGCAGCCCGCTCAACGCCATTTCTGGCTTTGCACAGATCATCTCGGGCCAGATGTTCGGCCCGGTCAGCCAATCCTATCGCACGATGGCCGAAAACATTGTCGCCGACGCAGCCTCGGTGCAGTCGATCATCGACGATCTGGAGACCGCGGCGCGGCGCGGTAACGCCGACCCCGCGCAGGCGGCGGCGGAAATCGTCGATGTCGGCGCGATTGTGAGCCAGGTCGAGGGCGACCTTGCGGCGCTTCTCGCCGAACAGCGCATCGAAATGACGCTCGCTCGTGTCGGCGGCGGTCCTTTTCTGGGGCGCGCGAACGATGCCGACGCCCGGCGGATGGTCGGCCGCCTGCTGACCGCGCTCGTCGACATTTGCGAGCCGGGCGGAATTTTGGTCGGCCAGCTCGTTACCGAGGCACCGCATGACGACATGCTCCAGCTGCGCATCGTCCGCCCCGCGGCAATCCGGTTCGCCACCGCGGCCGATCTGCTCGATCCGGGTTTCAGTCCGGAAGGAGAGGCGCCCGGCGCTGCGGTGCTCAGCCTGGGCTTTTCGCTGCGTCTTGTGGACAGCCTGGCGCGATCGATCGGCGGCCGTCTCGACATCGGGCATAACGCCTTGACCTTGTACCTGCCGTCCGCCACCTCGAAACCCGATGCCGAACGGGAGGTCCAGCAGGGCGAGTAGCCCATGCGCCGGGCGACGGCAAAAGGGGGCAAGGTGCAGCCTGCGGGCAATTTCTTCACATATCCGCCAGCGTCGGAGTTGATCCGGCTCTGCGACGGCGAACTCCCGCGTTTCTGGGTAACGATCGATACCGAGGAAGATTTCGATTGGGACGCGCCATTCTCGCGAAGCGGGCACCGGCTGACGTCGGTTCCCGCGCTCGCGGATTGCCAGGACTATTTCCAGCGTGGCGGGGTCCGGCCGATTTATTTGGTCGACTGGCCTATTGTGACTGACGAACGCGCGGTCGACATTCTGGGCGCCGCCGCGGCTGCCGGCCGCTGCGAAATTGGCGCGCAGCTTCATCCCTGGGTGACGCCGCCGCACGACGAAGATGTCAATGCGCGCAACAGCTATACGGGCAACCTGCCGACGGCGTTGCAGCGCGCCAAGATGACGATGCTGCGCGACGCTATTCGCGACCGTTTCGGCGCGGCACCGATCGTGTATCGCGCCGGGCGTTACGGACTGGGCCCGGAAACCGCTGCGATCCTCGCCGAACTGGGTTTCCGCTGCGACACCTCCGTGCGGTCGGCGTTCGACTACCGATCGGGCCATGGCCCCGACTATCGCACCGCCCCGCTCCATCCATGGTGGGTGCGCGCGGGCGTCGGCGCGGTGCTCGAAATGCCGGTGACGACGGTGTTCGGCGGGCTGCTGGGCCGCGCCGGGCCCGCGCTTTATCATCGCATCGCGCGCAGCGGATCGCGCGCCGGTGCGGCGCTCGCGCGGCTCGGTCTCGTCGAGCGGATTGCGCTCACCCCCGAAGGCATTCCCGTCGACCGCGCGATCCGGGCGATCGACATCGCGATCGAGATGCGGCTACCCGTGCTCAATTTCTCCTTTCACTCGCCATCGCTGCAACCGGGGAACACGCCCTATGTCCGTTCGGGGCGAGATCTGGAGCGCTTTTATCGCTGGTGGGACATCGTTCTCGACCACCTTGCGCGGCGCGGCATCGAAGCGACTACGGGGGCAGAGATCGTGGCGATGGCCGAAAGGAAAGCTGCGGCCTGATCCTTGGCGCTTGCCAATGCGCCGCAGGCTCCGCTATCGCCCGCTCATCCCCCAGCGGGTTGCCACGGGGGGCCTGTAGCTCAATGGTTAGAGCTGGCCGCTCA
>JBGTUD010000066.1:0-11734 GCA_041939405.1 Sphingopyxis sp.
CACCTCCATGGCATAGCGGTTGATCGGATATTCCTGCTTCGTCGGTGCATAGGCATAAAAATGGCCGAAACCGCCGCCGAGGAAGGGTGCGCTGCCCATCTGCCACATCAGCCACGACAATGTTTCGGCGCGCTTGGCGGTATCGGTCGGCAGAAAGGCGCCGAATTTCTCGGCCAGATGGATCAGGATAGCGCCCGATTCGAACACGCGGATCGGCTCGGCGCCGCTGCGGTCGACCAGCGCGGGAATCTTGCTGTTCGGGTTCGCGCCGACGAAGCCGCTCGAAAACTGGTCGCCCTCGCCGATGTTGATCAGCCAGGCGTCATATTCGGCGCCGCTGTGCCCGGCGGCGAGCAGCTCCTCCAGCATCACCGTCACCTTCACGCCATTGGGTGTGCCGAGCGAATAGAGCTGGAGCGGGTGCTTGCCGATCGGCAATTCCTTGTCGTGCGTCGGCCCCGCGACCGGCCGGTTGATATTGGCGAAACGCCCGCCGCTTTCCTTGTCCCACGTCCAGATTTTCGGCGGCACATATTCGCTGGTGTCGGTCATCGGGAGGCTCCTTCGCTGATTTTTATACCGGTCGGTAACGTAAGTTGCCGTGCCGCGGCTGTCCACCCTTGCCCGGTCAAATTATATTATCGGCGCGCAAAGCCGCGATCGCCGCGGCGTCACATCCGAGTTCGGTCAATATGGCCTCGCTATGCTCGCCAAGCTGCGGCGCGCGCCGCACCGCCGCCTTGTCGCTCGCCGAAAGCCGGATCGGCGCACGGATGACGGGCACCTCGACCGGCGCCCCCGGATAGACGACGGGTTCGACAAGCCCCATCGCGGCGACCTGCGGCTCGGCGAGCGCTTCGCTCGGCCGGAGTACGGGCGCCGCCGGTACGCGCGCGGCGCCCAATTCGGCGATCGCCTCCGCGCTCGTGCGCTCGATGCACCATCGCTGCATGATCGCGCTCAGCGCTTCGCCATTGTCGCCGCGCAATATGTCGCTCGCGTAACGCGGATCGTCGACCAGCTCTGGGTGGCCGACAAGCGCGGCCCAGCGCTTGAAGATTCCGCTGCCGACGATTTGCGTCACGATCCAGCCGTCGCGGGTGCGAAACAGGTCGGTCGGCGCCGAGCTGAAGCTGCGGTTGCCGATCGGCTGGCGCTCGACGCCGTTCAGCGCATGGTCGATCGTGAGCGCATTGGACAGCGCCAGCGCGGTGCCGAGCAGCGATCCCGACACGCATTGCCCCTTCCCCGTCGCCTCGCGCTCGCGCAGCGCGAGCAGGATGCCGAAGGCACAGTGCAGCGCTGTTCCGAAATCGACATAGTTGACCTGCGCGCGGTACGGCTGATCGGGTGTGCCGGTGAGGTGCACCGTCCCCGACATCGCCTGTCCCACCGCGTCGAAGCCGACGCGGCTCGCCAGCGGCCCTTCGCTGCCGAAGGCCGACGCAGTCGCAAGGATGATCCGCGGGTTGATCGCGGCGACGCTGTGGTAATCGAGGCCGAGCTTCACGAGCGCGTCGTGCGGCAGATTGGCGACGACGACATCGGCGGTTGTCACCAGGCGGCGGACGATCTCGCGGCCCTCCGCACTGCCGGGTTTCAGCGTCAGACAGCGTTTGGCGCGATTCATCTGCATAAACATCGCACCCGAACCGTCGCCGGCGACCGGCACCGTATAGCGATCGTCGTTGCCCCCCGGCGCCTCGATGCGGATGACGTCGGCGCCATAGTCGGCGAGCAGCGCCGCGCAATAAGGCCCGGCGATATAGCGTCCGAAATCGAGCACCCTGATTCCCGTCAGCGGCACATGCGTCCCTCTCCTTCTCTCGCTTTGGTCAATGGCGCTAGCAGCCGCCCGTCGACCCGGCCAGCGCCTTCGTCGAAAGCTGCCGCTTGCATGTCCCCGCGCCGATCATATGGTCGGCACATAATTTCAAACGGGGATAATTTCATGGCGCGCTTCGCTCTCGCCCTTGCGGCGGCTCTGGCTTGTTCGACTTCGGTGTGGGCGCAGAGCCTGCCCGATGCGGGCTCTCAGAAAGAAGAGAAGTGGGACGTCAACGCCCCGCCGGGCATGACGACGCGCACGGTTCCGATCGCGGTCGACGAAGGCAGCTGGATGAACATCGACGTCGCCCCCGACGGCCGCACCATCGCCTTCGACCTTTTGGGCGACATTTACACGATGCCGATCGAAGGCGGCACGCCGACGCGCATCGCCGAAGGGCTCGCCTATGAGCATCAGCCGCGCTTCTCGCCCGACGGGACGCGTATCGCATTCGTCTCGGACCGCGGCGGCGGCGACAATATCTGGATCATGAATCGCGACGGCAGCGACAAGCGCCAGCTGTCGAAAGAGGATTTCCGCCTGCTCAACCAACCGAGCTGGTCGCCCGACGGCCAGTTTATTGTCGCCAAGAAACATTTCACCACCGGCCGTTCGCTTGGCACGGGTGAGGTGTGGATGTATCATGTTTCGGGCGGCGCGGGGGTGCCGCTGGTCAAGCGCCCCAACGAACGGCACCAGAAGGAACTCGGCGAGCCCGTTTTCGCCCCCGATGGCAAGAGCGTCTATTACACGCGCAATGTCACGCCGGGTCCGATCTTCGAATATGCGCAGGACAGCAATGGCGACCTCTTCCACATCGAACGCTATAATCTGGGCGACGGCGAGGTCAGCACCGTAGCTTCGGGGCCGGGTGGCGCCGTGCGCCCGACGCCGTCGCCCGACGGCAAGCACCTCGCCTTCGTGCGGCGCGAGGGGACGGTGTCAAAGCTATATGTAAAGGATCTGGCATCGGGCGCCGAAACCAAGCTCTACGACGCGCTCGACCAGGATGTGCAGGAAACCTGGGCGGTCACCGGGGTCTATCCCAACATGGCGTGGACCCCCGACAGCCGCGACATCCTCTTCTGGGCGGGCGGCAAGCTGCGCCGCGTGAACGCGAACGGGGGCGAGGCGCGCGTCATTCCCTTCGCGATCAACGACGAGCGCGTGATCGTCGATGCGACGCATCCGGCGGTCGACGTCGCCCCCGACAGTTTCACCACCAAAATGCCGCGCTGGGCCGAGGTCTCTCCCGACGGGCGCAGCGTCGTGTTCGAGACGCTCGGCAAGCTCTGGGTCAAACCCGCCGCAGGCGGCACCGCACGGCGGCTCACGTCGGCGAAGGACACGGCGATGGAGCTCTGGCCGAGCTGGTCGCGCGATGGCAAGTCGATCGTCTTCGTCCGCTGGACCGACGCAGGCCTCGGCGAAATCCATGTCACCGGCGCGGGCGGCGGAAGCTCGCGGAAGGTCACTGCGACACCCGGCCATTATGCCGAACCGCGTTTCTCCCCCGACGGCAAGACGATCGTTTTCGAACGGCGCGGCGGTGGCGGGCTGGTATCGGGGAGGTGGGGCGAAGATCCCGGCGTCTATCGCATCGCCGCGTCGGGCGGCGCTGCCGAGCGCGTCTCCGGCGACGGCGCCAAACCGCAATATGGCGCCGCAAACGACCGCATCTTCATGGTCGCGTCGGCCGACGGCAAAAGCCAGCTCGTCAGCACCGGGCTGAACGGCGAGGACAAGCGCGTCCATGCCAGCGGCGAGCTGGTCAGCGATTATGAAATATCGCCCGACGGCCGCACCCTCGCCTTCCGGCAGAATTACGACGCCTATGTCACCCCGCTGATGCCCGGCGGGCAGGATGTCGGCCTCTCCACCAAAAGCGCGGCGCTACCGGTAACGCGCGTATCGGGCAGCGGCGCCGACTATATCCACTGGTCGAATGGCGGTCGCCGTTTGCATTGGAGCCGCGGCGCGACGCTGTTCAGCGCCGACCTGTCCCGCCTCCTCGCGACCGCGCCCGCGCCCGCCGACGACACGGCGCCCAAATTCACCCCGCCTACCGACGGTATTTCGTTGGCGATGACGCAGGCAGCGGCGAAGCATAAGGGCACCCTCGTCATCACCGGCGCCCGAATTGTAACCATGGCCGACAAGGACGGTGGGGTGATTGACAATGGCGCGATCCTCATCGAAGGCGACCGGATCGCCGCGGTCGGCCCGGCGGGCGCCATCACCGTCCCCGCGGGTGCCGTGACGATCGACGCCGCGGGCAAGACGATCATTCCCGGCTTCGTCGATGCCCATGCCCACGGCCCGCACGGCGCCGACGAACTGGTGCCGCAGCAGAACTGGTCGGAAATCACCAACCTCGCGATGGGCACGACGACGAGCCACAATCCCTCGTCGCGCGCGTCGGAAATCTTCGTCTCGTCCGAAATGCAGCGCGCGGGGCTCATCCTCGCGCCGCGCATCTTTTCGACCGGAGAGATCATTTATGGCGCCAAGGCGGCCGGGGTCTATGCCGAAATCAACGGCTATGACGACGCGCTCGCGCATGTGCGCCGCCTGAAGGCGCAGGGCGCGCACAGCGTCAAGAACTACAACCAGCCGCGCCGCGACCAGCGCCAGATGGTCGTCAAGGCCGCACAGGCCGAAGGGATGACCGTCGTGCCCGAGGGCGGCTCGCTCTACACGATGGACGTTTCGCTCATCCAGGATGGCAATTCGACCGTCGAGCATAATATCCCGCTGCACGTCTTCTACCGCGACCTTGTGCAATTATGGGGGCAAACGCAGGTCGATTATACGCCTACGCTTGTCGTCACCTATGGCGGGCCTGCGGGCGATCCCTATTGGCGCGCACACACGAACGTCTGGGAGCATCCCATCCTGACCCGGCATATCCCCCCGGCCGAACTCGCGGCGAACAACAAGCGCCGCGTGATCGCGCCCGAAAGCGACTATGTCGACGACGATGCCGCGCGCCAGGCGGGCAAGATCGCCGCGGCGGGGCGCATGGTATCCATCGGCGCGCACGGCCAGCAGGCGGGGCTCGGCGCGCACTGGGAAATCTGGTCCTTCGTGCGCGGCGGCTGGAGCCACATCGACGCGCTGCGCGCCGCGACGATCATGCCCGCGACCTCGCTCGGCTATGCCAGGGATGTGGGGTCGCTCGAGGCGGGCAAGCTCGCCGACCTCATCATCCTCGACGCCGATCCGACGCAGGACATTCGCAATACCGAGAAAATCCATCGCGTGATGCTCGGCGGACGGCTCTATGATCCGCTGACCATGAACGAGGTCGCAACCGGGGACCGCAAACGCGCGCCCTATTGGTGGGAGAGCGACCGGCCCTGAATGCGGTGCGGCCGTCCTTTTTGCAACGAGAGGGTTGCAAGAGGGACGGACCGCCGCTAGGGGCGTCTCCTCTCAGCGAGGAGAGTTGGCTGAGTGGTCGAAAGCGTCGCACTCGAAATGCGAAGTGCCCGCAAGGGTACCGAGGGTTCGAATCCCTCACTCTCCTCCATTTTTACCCCGGCCGCTGATATGTCCCATCTTTTCGGGGAGACGCCCGGCAAGCGCCGTGGGCGCGATATTGGCAGGACACCCTCCCGATATTCGCCGCCGCTTGCCGCATCCAATTCTGTTTGATGCCTGTACAGTCGAGTCATCGGCGATACACCCGGCGACGTGCAATCTATCGCCCTCGTCTATGTCGTTCGCGGAGTGCCATTGGAATGAAGGGATTGGATTTGTCTTTTGGCGAAGGTCGATCCCAACGACTGTCAAGACGGTGCTTCCTAAAGGCAACGGGCTTCGCCGCTGCCGTGTCCCCGGCCATGGCCTGTGGCTCGCAAAACACTGCCAGCCTTAGCGCTTTCGGCGGCGTCGGAGACGGCGTTACCGACAATTACGACGCAATCCGGCGAGCCCTCTCGGCAATCGGTCCGTCCGGCAGGCTGTATGTCCCGCCGGGCCATTTCAAACTATATGATGATCGGGCTTTTCAGGGCGCCCCGCCGCTCATCCTGGGCAGCGCACAAACGATTTTCGGCGACGGCCGACAATCCATTCTCGGTTTTTCCCGGCGTAATCTGTCGGCATTTTATGGATTGGGCATCGCCGGGCGCGGTGTTCGGATCGAAGGGCTGGAGTTTCGGTGCGCATCGAGCCGCCCCGGCTGGACAGCCGCTCTCGCGATCACCGAAGACTCGCGCGATGTGCTCCTTCGCCGCCTCGCCTTTATCGGCGTCGAGGGTCGATCGGGGCATTACGGCGTATTGCCTATCGGCGCCGACCTTGACCATTTCTCCATGGAAGCCTGTCACTTTCAAGGGCTGGATTTCGGATTCCTGCGCGGGACGTCCGATACGGCTCATTACAGGCATCTGAGCTTTATCGATTGCGTCGGTGTCGACTGTACGGAGGTGATCGAGATCAACGCACCGGGGCTGTTGTTCGTGAATACGCGGGCCGGGTCAAACGTCGTCGATCGTATCGCCGACTCTGACGGAAACCTGGTGAAAACAACAGGGCTGAAGGTGGGACAATCGATCCGGTGCAAGGCCTTTCCGGCGGGCACAAGGGTTGTCGGACGCGACACGTCGGGCAGACTGATCCTCAGCGCGCCATCGTCTTTATCGTCCTCGCCGGGCCGGCCGTTCCGACTTTCGGCCGGCGGAGCCACCCATGGGCGAATTAGCAACCTGGTCGTAAGGGACATCGCCCAATGGGCAGTCGGCATGGCCAATTGCGACGATTGGGACGTAGATGTGAAGGGGGACAATATCGGCTACGAGCTTGTCCATATCGAGGACGCGAGCCGTAACATCCGCCTTCGCGTGTCGGGGTCGAACACCAATTTGAAGCCGGGCGTCGTGGGCAGCCCGAAAGCCGAGAACGGCATGGTCCAGATCCTGACGGGCAGTCACAATATTCGGGTCCAGTTCGACGCGGTCGACCTTCGCCGCTCCCTTTCACTCGCCCCCGTCGGGATTTGCGTACAGCCCGGCGGCATTATGGGTACGACCGGTCAGGAAATCGGCCCCACAGCGATCCGAATTGGCGGCGAACTTCTCTGTGACGACAGGGGCCGCGCGGTTGTGGCATTTGAAAGCGAACTGATTTTCGACGATCTGGCCGTTCTCACATCGAAAACAGGCCACGCGCCTCGCCCGCGAATGCGCCTCGCGGGATGCCGCATTTCGGGGAAAGTCCGCACAAACCTGCAACGAAATTTATTGATCGAGCCGGAGGTTAACGCCCCGGTCGGCAATATCGAAATCGTTTCTGCGCAATAGATTGAACCGGACGGCCCGCACCGGATAGTCCGGGACAGCCGCCGGGATCACATCTGGGCGCCGAGCATCGACGGCGCGGTGATCGAGGTGACCACCGCTCCCACGATGAAGAACAGCACGATCGCAACGATGACGACGACGGCGGTATAGCCGAGCGCCTTGTCCTCGGGCACCTTCATCAGCACCGGCAGGCCAAGGTAGAGGAGATAGAGACCATAGAGCGCGAACAGCAGCCCGATCAGGGCAAGCGCCGGGATCAGCCCGAAGATGCCGCCAACCCACGCCGCGGTGCCCGAATAGGCCGCGACTTTCAGCGCCTGAATCTGGTCTTTTTGCCCCCCGAAATTGGGCGCGAGCCCGTCGATGACGAGCGCGAGGATGAAAACAGTCGCCAGCGTCAGGCCATAGGACAGGATCGCCGAGGTGATCGCGCTGCCGATCGGCGGGTGCCACGTCACGCCCAATGCCGAGAAGCCGACGAGCTGACCGCCGATCAGCGCGGCCAGCGGACCGATCGCGGCCAGGACAAGGACATAGGGGACATAGATCGACTGCGTCGTCGCGGGTTCGGCGGCGATGACCGACCATGTTTCTTTCGGCTTGAGCAAAATATCCTTCGCGCGCTGAACGATGCCCGCGGCCGGGCCCGAAGGATTGGGTGGTACGTCAGCCATAATGCTTCTCCCCTGAAGGTGCGGCCCGCAACCCGAATGGGACATGCATGAGGCCAGAGGAGCAGCTTAGCCCATTCGGCCAATGCATCTGTAACGCTGATCACAGCCGATTCGGCAAACCGCGGCCGACGCGAATGTAACGCACTTGAAACGGACGTAAACAGCCATAGATTGACTTTATGACAGCCGAGTCCCCTTCCGAACTTCCTGCCGCCGTTACTGCGCCGCTCATCGGCCGCGCGCGCTTCGCGCCGGGCGACATCGTGCGCCACCGCATGTTTGACTTTCGCGGCGTCGTTTTCGACATCGACCCGGTATTTGCGAACACCGACGAATGGTATGAAGCCATCCCCGAAGAGCTCCGCCCCCCGAAGGAACAGCCCTTTTATCACTTGCTCGCCGAAAATGGCGATTCCTCCTATATCGCGTACGTCAGCCAGCAGAATCTTGTCGCCGACGGCGACGGCGGGCCGATCGACCATCCGGAGGTGGAGACGATGTTCGACGGCCTCGAACGCGGGCGCTACCGCGTCCGGGCGATCCACCGCCACTGAAGCGAGCGTCAGGCTTTGAGCTTCCAGCCTGACGCAAGCAGGCGGTACGTCACCAGCGCCAGCACGATATTGACCGCCACGAGCACCAGCACGGCGGTCGACACCGGATTGTCGATCGTCGCGTCGACCGTCCCGATGAAGGCATAGCGAAAGCCCATGATGGCATAATAGACCGGATTGGCGTGCGCGACGCCCTGGAACCAGGGCGCAAGCAGGTCGACCGAATAAAATGTGCCCGACAACAGCGCCAGCGGCGTGACGACAAAGTTGGTCACGGCCGCGGCATGGTCGAACTTTTCGGCCCAGACCGAGGTGATGAGGCCAAGGAAACCCAGCATCATCGCGCCAAGAACGCCAAAAACCGCGACCGCCCACAGATGATCGACCCCGACATGCACGCCGGGCCAGAACAGCATCGCCAGCCACAGCGCAAAGCCGACGAGCAACGCGCGCGTGATTGCGGCCCCGACCAGCGCGATGACCAGTTCGCCGACCGCGAGCGGCGGCATCAGATAGTCAACGATCGTACCCTGGATCTAGCCGACGAGCAGCGAGAAGCTCGAATTGGCAAAACTGTTCTGCAGCATTGCCATCATGATCAGCCCCGGCGCGATGAAATCGGCAAAGGGTACGCCGATGACGGTGCGCCCCGCCCCGCCAAGCGCGACGGTGAAAATGACGAGGAAAAGAAGCGTCGTGATCGCCGGCGCCCAGATTGTTTGCAGCTGCACCTTGAAAAAGCGCCGCACCTCCTTGACATATAGCGCTCGCATACCCGGCACGTTCAGCGTGTGGATGTGCGGGACGCCGGGTTCGGCAAACGCCGGAACCGCGCGAACATTTGCCGAGTCGGGGTGCGAAATTTGGGGCTGGTCGTTCATGGCGTTCTCGCCTATCGCCTCCCCGATCTTACCGCAAGCTGGGCCGTCGCAATGTCGATCCGTCGGAATCGGAACCGGCACGACAGGCCCGTTGCGGGAAATGATGAGGAATTTGAAGCATGTCATGGACTGACGAGCGCATCGAACAGCTGCGCAGCATGTGGGAAAAGGGCCTGACCGCCAGCCAGATCGCCGACGAACTCGGCGGGGTCAGCCGCAACGCGGTGATCGGCAAGGCGCATCGTCTGGGTCTGAAATCGCGTCCCTCGCCCGTCAAGGCAACCGAAAAGGCCGCACGGCCCGCCAAGGCCGCGGCGCCCGCCGCCCCGAAGGCGGTGCCGGTGGCCGCCGCGCCGCGCCCGGCGGCTCCCGCCGCGCCGCGCCCGGCGCCGGTGGCTGCGCGCCCCGAACCCAAGCCGGTTGCCGACGCGGCGCGCGAGGATGGCGTTGAGGCCGCGCCCAAGCCCGATGCTCCGCGCATCGTTTCGATCGGCCCCGGCGGCTTCATCCGCCAGGGACCCGGCGATCAGCAGGCACCGATCCCGCCCGCCCCGCCGCGCCGACTGGTCCCGGCGAAGCCGAGCCCCGAAATTGCCGACAAGACGAGCCTGCTCGATCTCAACGACCGCATCTGCCGCTGGCCGATGGGTCATCCCGGCGAGCCCGATTTCCACTTCTGCGGCGAAGCAGTTAACCCCGGATTTCCCTATTGCGTCGAACATTGCGGCCGCGCCTATCAGGCGCAGCTGCCGCGCGGTACGCGCCGCCCGCCGCCCCCGCCGCCTTTTGGGGGCCCCAGGGTTCGGTAAGGGCGTCCGGTGAGGCCCTTCGGCCAGGATTTCGAATTTGCGCGCGCACTCGGCCTGCAAATGGTCGAACGCCGCGACGGACGCTGCACGATGGCGATCGACATCGAGCGTGAGCGGCATTTCAACCCGCAGGGGGTGGCGCATGGCGGGGTCGCCTATTCGCTCGCCGATACCGCGATGGGCGGCGCGCTGTTCAGTACGCTCGACAAGGGTTTCTGGTGCGCGACGCTGGAAATCAAGTTCAACTATCACGTCGGCGTGCGCGAGGGCCGACTGATTTGCGAAGCGAGCGTGCTGCACAAGGGCAAGCGCATCGCAAATATCGACGCACGGCTGTTTCAGCACGACCGGCTTGTAGCGAGCGCCAACGGAAATTTCGCGATCTTTCCGGCGCCCGACGCCCGCTAAGCTCATCTATTCTCCGGGGCTCGTCATCCCGGCGAAGACCGAAGGCCGGGATCTCGCCGGGCCGTAAAGAAGCAAGCTTGAGATCCGGCTTTCGGCGGGATGACAAAAAAGGCGCCGGATCGTCGACCCGGCGCCTTCCTGTCGCTCCGATAGATCAGAAACGATAGCTCAGCGTCCCGCGCACGCTGTGCGTGCGGAAATGCGGGTCGCTGCGGCGAATATCGGTGCCGCCGCCGTTCAGCAGGAACGGGTTGGTAGCGGGTGCGGTGCCCGCCCCCACATTGACGACATAGTCGTTATCCTTGACGTCGGTGTAGAGATATTCGAGGCCAATGCCGATGTTGTTCGTCACCATCAGCTCGGCACCGCCGCCGACCGTATAGCCCCAGGCATTCGTCTTGCCATTGTCGGCAAAGCTGTTCGCGGTGTTGGTCGTCGCGAACTTGTTATCGAGCCGCGCATAGGCGCCGCCACCCGTGACATAGAAGAGCGCACCGCCGCCGGGCGTATAGCCCGCGCGCAGCCGCGCATTGGCCTGATAATCGGCCTCGCGGCTCATCGTGTAGCTCGCCGGGGTGGTCGAAAAGCCGCTGACGCTGTCGCGCGCGACGCTGTGGCCACCCTCGACGACCGCGCCCAGCACGAAATTGCCCATGCGCTTGTCATAGCCAAGCCGTCCGAAAAACTCGGGGCCGTCCTTGTCGTTGCGGCAGCCCATATTGGCGGTGCTGGTAGCCGCGCCGTTGCAGAAGCCGGGCGAAAAGGCGTTGGTCCCGCCCACGGTGTTGACGGTGTCGCCATAGGTACCGTCGCGGTCGGTGTCGAACACCAGCGTTTCGCCGCGGTCGTTGCCCTGAAGCGTGGCGCCGCCGCCGATTGAGATATAGGGTCCATCGAAATCCCGCGACGGATCGCGGTTGTCCTGCGCAACGGCCGGAACGGCCAGGACAGATGCCGCCGAAGCGGCGAGGAGAGCTGCGAATTTCATGTTTTTACTCCACTTTTTGATGACTTTGCAGTCGCCCCCTCAACCCGCGGCCGATCGCGATAGTTCCTTGCGCGCACCGAAATGCGATGAAGCGATGCCGCCGCGGGCCGGATGAAGCGCGCCAAAACCGCGCTTGCCAGCGCCCTTCCCCGCCCCGTATAGCCAGGGCATGAGTCACGATTTGTTCGACGCCGCGACCCCCGCTTCCGACAGCTATAACGCTTCGCAGATCGAGGTGCTGGAGGGGCTCGAACCCGTCCGGCGGCGGCCCGGCATGTATATCGGC
>JBGTUD010000067.1:0-11664 GCA_041939405.1 Sphingopyxis sp.
TCGCGGCGATGCTGGGGCTGCCCTATGCTTTCGCCAGCCATTTCGCACCCGACGCGCTCGACGAGGCGCTCGACATTTATCGCCGCCAGTTCAAACCTTCGGCGCAGCTAGCCGAGCCTTACGCCGCCGCCGCATTCAACGCGTTCGCGGCCGACACGCGTGAGGAGGCCGAGCTGCTCGCGAGCTCGCAGCAACAGGCGTTCGTGGCGCTGCGCACCGGCAATCCCGGCAAGATGAAGCCGCCGCTTGCAGGTTACAAGGACAGCCTGCCGCCGAATGCCCGCGCGATCCTTGACCATGTGCTGCAATGTTCGGCGGTCGGCACGGCCGACGACATCGCGGCCGGGCTCAAAGCCTTTGTCGCGCGCACGGGGGTCGACGAGGTGATCATCGCCTCGTCGATGTACGACCATGATGCGCGCAAGCATTCGCTCGAGCTCACGATAAGGGCGGCCAAGGGCCTTTAAACGGGGCCATCCGAAGGCTCCGGCCGGAAACTGAGGCTGGCGAGCCGCCATTCGGCGTCGGAGCCCATCAGTTCCATTGCGGTGGGAATCCTCGGCGGCGACGGACAGTCGACTTCGGCCGCGATATAACGCCCGGTCTCGCGCAGCCGAACATCGACATCGCCGAAGCGTTCCTTCAGCGCTGCGATCAGCGCGGTGGCATCGTCGGACAGCGCGTTCGAATCGAGCGCGCGCGGCGTCCCGTCGAGCAGTTCGGCGACCGCCTGTTCGAGCGCGCCGAGCGCATCCTTGCCGATCGAGAGCGAAATGAACAGAGCCGCGGTGGCGTCGGCCCACCACCAACCCAGGCCGATGCCGAGGATGCCGGCGATCCCCGCCAGCCCCGTCTGCCAGTCGGCCTTTTGCATCAGCGCGTCGGTGTGGAGGACCTCGTCCTTGATCCGTTCGGCGACCGGCTGTTTGAGCCGCCCCAGGATCATGGGCGGGACGACCGAATAGGCGAGCGCGGCCAGCATCAGCCAGCCGAGCCAGATCGTGTGCCCGAACAGCGTGATCCCGCCGACGGTCGGATGCTCCTGCCGCAGCAGCGTCGTGATGCTTTCATAGGCCAGGAACGCGCCGACCGAGAGCAACGCGGTCGCGGCAACGAGGAAGGCAAGGCTGTTCGCACGTCGATAGCCGAAGGGAAAGCGCGCATTGGGCGCTCGGCGTTCCCAATGCGCCGCAAGCAGGAAAACAATTGCGGGGATCAGGCTCAGCAAATCCTCGATTACCGCCGCCTTCATCGCCTGGCTGGCACCCATCACCAGCCACATCACCAGCACCACGCTTCCCATCCAGCCGAGCGTCCACCATTCGAGCCGCTCACCGCGGCGGACATCGGCCGCGATCGCGGGCGGGATGCCGCCATGCAGGCTCATTTCGCGCTCTCTGCAACTGCGCGATCGGTCGCGAGGATCAGGGCGTTTTCGCCATTGCGCCGCGCGATGCGCAATATGGGTTGTCGGCTATCGACGGGTTCGGCCTGTCCGACGGGTTTCGAAAGCGAGATATTGGCCATCCACGGCGACGTTTTGGCGAAATGACCAACCACGGCATCGAGTTCGCCATCCTCCAGCCGCCGCAGGGCATGTTCGCCCGAAAGGTTTACGATGGCCAGTTGCGCGTCATGCTGCCTTGCATGATTGCGGAGGAGGGAGAGAGCGGGGCTGGCGTCGGAAGTTCCCGGAAGGACTGCGACGCGCAGCACCCCTTCGCGCGCAATTCGTTCGGTGGTCCCCGCGGCGTCACGGGGCAGCGCGTTGCATCCGGCGAGTGCAGCGGCAAGGGCAAGCGAGGCGAGCACGCGATTCATCGTTCGGCGAACGCCGCAGGCTGGCCTTGGTTGCACGGCGAGCACCCGTGTTGACGCGGCTCCGGCCACGGCGGTATAGGGTCGGCCCGACCGAGGGCGGCCCATCCGGGGTCGCCTTTTTACTTTTGCCTGAAAGGTGCCCGACATGTCGATCACGCCGCTGATGCCCGTTTACCCCCGGTGCGCTGTGCGTCCGGTGCGAGGCGAGGGGGCCTATCTGATCGGCGAGCGCGGCGAACGCTATCTCGATTTCGCGAGCGGCATCGCGGTCAATCTGCTGGGTCACGGTCATCCGCATCTGACGAAGGCGATCCAGGATCAGGCCGCGACGTTGATGCACGTGTCGAACCTTTACGGCAGCCCGCAAGGCGAAGCCTTTGCGCAGCGGCTGGTCGACAATACGTTCGCCGACACGGTCTTTTTCACCAACTCGGGCGCCGAGGCGGTCGAGTGCGCGATCAAGACCGCGCGCGCCTATCATTCGAGCGCTGGCAACGCCGAAAAGCACACGCTGATTACGTTCAATAACGCCTTTCACGGCCGCACGCTCGGTACGATCTCAGCGACCAATCAGGAGAAGCTGCGCAAGGGCTTCGACCCGCTGCTGCCGGGCTTTGCCTATGCGCCGTTCGACGACCTCAACGCGGCGCTCGACCTCGTCGACGACAACACCGCCGGGTTCCTGATCGAACCGGTACAGGGCGAGGGAGGCATTCGTCCCGCATCGCAGCCCTTCCTGCAGGCGCTGCGCGACATCTGCAACGAACGCGACCTGATGCTGGTATTCGACGAGGTGCAGTGCGGCGTTGCGCGCACGGGTACGCTTTACGCCTATGAACAATATGGCATCGCGCCCGACATCATGGCGACCGCCAAGGGCATCGGCGGCGGTTTCCCGCTCGGCGCCTGCCTCGCGACCGAAAAGGCCGCGCGCGGCATGGTGATCGGCACGCATGGGTCGACCTATGGCGGCAACCCGCTTGCCATGGCGGCGGGGCAGGCGGTGCTCGACGTCGTGTTGGAGGAGGGCTTCCTCGATCAGGTCAAGGCGACCGGCGAGCGGCTGCGCGGTGCACTCGAACAGCTTATCCCGAACCACGACCAACTGTTCGAAAGCGTGCGCGGCATGGGATTGATGCTGGGCGTCAAGATGCGTTCCGACAGCCGCGCGTTCGTCGCGCATCTGCGCGACAATCACGGGCTGCTGACCGTCGCGGCCGGCGACAATGTCGTGCGCGTATTGCCGCCGCTCAATATCGAGCAGTCGCATATTGACGAATTTGTCGAAAAACTGTCGGCGGGAGCGGCTAGCTATACGCCGCCCGAAGCATGATGCGGCATTTCCTAAACCTAGCTGACGCGGGCGGCGACGCGGTCGCGGCGATGCTTGCCGACGCGCTCGACCGCAAGACGGCGCGGGCGGGGTGGCCCAAGGCGCGGGTCGACGCCGACAAGCCGCTCGCCGATCATGTGCTGGCGATGGTGTTCGAGAAAAATTCGACGCGCACGCGCGCCTCGTTCGACATCGCGATCCGCCAATTGGGCGGCGTGCCGATGATCCTCGACGCCGGCACGACGCAGCTCGGCCGCGGCGAAACGATTGCCGACACCGCGCGCGTGCTCTCGCGCTACGCCGACGCGATCATGATCCGCACCGACGATCATGCCAAGGCCGAAGAGCTGGCCGAACATGCGAGCGTTCCTGTGATCAACGGGCTCACCGACCTGTCGCATCCGTGCCAGATCGTCGCCGACCTGCTTACCATCGTCGAAGGCGGAAAGGCGCTGCCGGGGCTCGAACTCGCATGGCTCGGCGACGGCAATAATGTGCTGGCGTCGCTGATCGAGGCGGCAGGTCTGTTCGGTTTCAACGTCCGCGCGGGGGTTCCGCAGGGTTATGAACCCGACGCCGCGTTCGTCGAGACTGCGCGCGCCAAGGGGGCGCGGATCGATATTGTCCGCGACGCGCGCGAGGCGGTTGCGGGCGCCGACCTCGTCGTCACCGATACCTGGGTGTCGATGGGGCAGGACCATGCGCACAACAAGATTGCGGCGATGGCACCCTTTCAGGTCGACGAGCGGTTGATGGCGGGGGCAAAGGGCGACGCGCTCTTCCTCCATTGCCTGCCCGCGCACCGCGGCGAAGAGGTGGTCGATGCGGTGATCGACGGCGCGCAATCGCGCGTGTGGGACGAGGCCGAGAACCGCGTCCATGCGCAGAAATCGATCCTGCTCTGGGCGCTGGGCAAGCTGTGAGGCCACAGGCGTGAGCGAAACGATCGAAACCTGGTTCGACCAGCCGCTGCTTTTCACCATTGCCGAGCGGCACGTGCGCGGGCGCCTGGTGCGGCTTGGACCCGTGCTGAGCAAGATCATCGCGGCGCACAGCTATCCGCCGGCCGCCGAAAAACTGCTCGCCGAGGCGCTGGTGCTCACCGTGCTGCTCGGATCGACGCTCAAGACCGAGGGCAGCCAGCTGACGCTGCAGGCCCAGACCGGGGGCGGTCCGGTCGAATTGCTCGTATGCGATTACAAGGCAGGGGAACTGCGCGGCTATCTGAAATTCGACGGCGAGCGGCTGGCCGAGGTCGGGTCCGATCCGACGCTGTTTGCTCTGTTCGGCGAAGGTTTCCTGGCGATCACGTTCGATCAGGCCGCGACGGGCGAGCGCTATCAGGGCATCGTTCCGCTCGAAGGATCGTCGATCGGCGATGCCGCCGAACATTATTTCGAACAGTCGGAACAGATCCCCAGCCTGATCCGCCTGGCCGCGCGCCACGATGCCGAAGCGGGCTGCGTCGCGGGCGGACTGCTGCTTCAGCATCTGCCCGAAGGCGAGGTCGGGCGCGACCGGCTGCACGTGCGCCACGATCATCCCGAATGGGACCATGCGCGGACGATCGCCGCGACGCTGCGCGATGATGAACTGACCGATCCGGCGACATCGCTCGAGACGTTGGCGTGGCGCCTTTTTCACGAAGACGAGGTACGCGTCGAGCCGGGGGCGCCGGTATCGCGCGGTTGCCGGTGCAGCGTGGACTATTTCGCCGGTGTCCTGGCGCAATTCCCCGAAGCGGAGCGCGCCGAGATGGCCGACGATCAGGGAGCAATCGTCGTCGATTGCGCCTTTTGCTCGCGCTTTTTTCCCATTCCCCTGACCGACATTGCCGCGCACAATCCCCCGGCCTAGTCCGCCCGCGATGTGGCGTGGAACGATGAACCGAGCCAATCGGGCGCCAAGCGGTTGAAATCACGCGGGCGTATTGCTAGATTAGCACAGAGCCGGGTCGCAATCCGTCGCTCACGCGACCAACGGACAGGTGGAATGGCGATCTTCTCTCTCCCTATGCGACTTTTCCTGACGACGCTCGCTTTGGCGACGGCGAGCGCGGTCCCCGCGCAAGCGCCGTCGCTGGCGATGCTCGACCGGCTGGAAAAGGGCAATTGGCAACTTCGCGAGCGCGGCACGGCCACCGTCGTGCAGACGCTGTGCATCGGCGACGCGCGCCGCCTGATCCAGCTGCACCATCCGCGGGGCAGTTGTTCGCGCTATGTGATTGAGGATCAGGCCGATGCCGTGACGGTGCATTATACCTGTCCCGGCGCCGGGCATGGCCGCACGACCATCCGCAGCGAAACGAACCGGCTCGTCCAGATCGACACACAGGGCATCGCCGAAGGCCGTCCCTTTTCCCAGGCGATCGAAGCGCGACGTGTCGGGACCTGCTAAACGAACCGCTTGTTAACCATTTTCCGGCTAGGACCGAACGCGCGGCATACCCATGTGTGCCCTTCTCCCTAAAAGGCGTTCGCGCCGAACTGGGCCGTACGGCGGACCGCCTTGCGGCCCATTTCTTTGGCCCGGTGCGGCTCTTGCGCGCGCCGCGGGCGGGGCCTATCTGGCGCCGATGCATAATATGTCCGGAAAATCGGTGATCGTCCTTTTGTCGGGCGGGCTCGACTCGATGGTTTGCGCGGGGCTGGCCCGCGAAGCCGGCGCGCGGATCGTGGCGCTGACGATCGACTATAATCAGCGTCACCGTGTCGAGCTGGAATCGGCCGCGCGGATCGCCGAACATGTCGGCGCCGCCGAACATATCGTGCTCCCGCTCGACCTTCGCCGGTTCGGGGGTTCGGCGCTTACCGACGACATCGATGTGCCCAAGGACGGGGTGGGAGCCGATATTCCGGTTACCTATGTGCCCGCGCGCAACCTTATCTTCCTTTCGCTAACGCTGGGACTGGCGGAGGCGCGGCACGCCGAGGACATCGTGATCGGGGTCAACGCGCTCGATTATTCGGGCTATCCCGATTGCCGTCCCGAATTTATCACGGGTTTCGAGAAACTCGCCGCGCTCGCGACGCGCGACGGCGACCAAGGGGTGCAGTTCAACATTCACGCGCCGCTTCAACATATGACGAAGGCTGACATCGCGGCCGAAGCGGCGCGGCTCGGCATGGACGCGGCGATGAGCTGGTCTTGCTATGATCCGACGCCCGAGGGGCTGCACTGCGGCGCGTGCGACAGTTGCCGTTTGCGCAGCAAGGGCTTTGCCGACGCGGGGCTCGCCGACCCGACGCGCTACGCCTGATCCGATGGTTTACGCGGTCAAAGAGATTTTCCTCACGCTGCAGGGCGAGGGCGCGCAGGCGGGCCGCCGCGCGGTCTTTTGCCGCTTTGCCGGGTGCAATTTGTGGACGGGACGCGAGCAGGACCGCGCGAAGGCCGTCTGCCAATTCTGCGACACCGATTTTGTCGGCACCGACGGAACGCTCGGCGGCAAATATCGCGACGCGGGCGCGCTCGCCGAAGTCATTGCCGAAAGCTGGGGGGCGGGCGCCGACGATCGTTATGTCGTGCTGACCGGCGGCGAGCCGATGCTGCAAGTCGACGATGCGCTGATCGACGCGCTTCATGCGCGCGGTTTCGCGGTCGCGATCGAAAGCAATGGAACGCTGCCCATCCCGCGCAGCATCGACTGGATTTGCGTGAGCCCGAAAGCGGGCAGCGAACTCGTGCAATTGAGCGGCGACGAACTCAAGCTGGTCTGGCCGCAGCCCGGCAGCGATGTGGCGAGGCTCGCCAAGCTCGATTTCCGGCATCGGCTCGTGCAGCCGCTCGACGATCCGAACGCCGCGGCCAATGTCCAGGCGTGCATCGATCTGGTGATGGACGATCCGCGCTGGCGCCTCTCGCTCCAGACGCACAAGAGCCTGGGGCTACGCTGATCCTATTCGGCCTTTTTGGCGGCGCCGGACGGGGCCGCCTTTTTCGCAGCCGACATGTCCACCGCCTCCGGATTCTCGTCGGCTTCCGCCGTGGGCACGGGTTCGGTCGCGTTCTCGCCGGTCTCCGCCGCCTTCGTTGGGGTGCCATTGTCGGGAACGCTGTTGTCGACCGCCGTGCCGTCGCTTGTCGCGTCGTCGAGGATGATCATCGAATCGCTGATTGATCCCGGCTGAACCTCGACCGCGTCGAGCTTGGTCGTCGATTTGCCGCCATTGTCACCTCCCCCGCACGCGGCGAGCGACAGCAGGGCGATCGAAACGAATGAAGTGCGCGTCATGCGGCGTTCCTAATCTTTCGGCTGTAGCTTGTCGAGAAAGGCTGGCAGCGCATCAGCCAGAGCAGCATCGACTTTGGCAAAATCCGCTTCCTTGCCCAGCGCGGCCAGGCTGGTGACGGGATATTCGGCGATACCGCAGGGCACGATGCCGGTGAAATGCGCAAGGTCGGGCGCGACGTTGAGCGAGAAACCGTGCATCGTGACCCATCGTTTGACGCGCACGCCGATCGCGCCGATCTTTGCCTCGCGCCCCTGCTCGTCGTCGGTCCAGATACCGATGCGCCCCTCCGCGCGGCGTGCCGCAACGCCAAGCAGGGCCAGAGCATCGATCACCCAGCCTTCGAGCGCGTGGACATAGGCGCGCACGTCGCGGCCGCGCCGTGTCAGATCGAGCTGGACATAGCCGACGCGCTGGCCGGGACCGTGATAGGTGTAGCGCCCGCCGCGTCCGGCGTCATACACCGGGAAGCGCGGGTCGAGCAGTTCGGCGGGATCGGCGCTCGTGCCGGCGGTATAGAGCGGTGGATGTTCCAGCAGCCAGATGCGTTCGCCGCTTTCGCCCGCATGAATCGCGGCGGCGCGATCCTCCATGTCGGCAAGCGCGGCCGCATAGTCGGTGAGGCCGGGGGCAATCGTCCATTGGGGGGGCGGAAGCGTGGGCATTGTGCGCGCTATCTGGCGCGTCGCCGCCCGCTGCGCAAGGCCCAGGGGCGATCGCGCTGACGGGACTGGACAGACGGGACGAACATCGTCAGTTTCGGCGCAACGGGGAAATCGAAAAATCACGGGGTATCAATGACAAAATTCGACATGGGCGCGGCGTGGGACGATACGTTGCTGCTGCTCAAATCCCACACAGCGCTCGTCATCGCGATAGCCGGTGTCTTCTTCTTTTTGCCGGCGCTCGCCTTTGCCTGGTTCGGCCCTACGCCCGTCGAGCCGCCGGCGGGGGCCGATTTTGAACAGCTGATGGCGTCGTTCCGCGAAAGCGCGCGCCAGATGATCCCCGGTCAGATCGTCGTTGCCCTGTCCACGATGGTCGGCACTGCCGCGATCCTGCGCCTGTGGCTGGCGCGCACCGGGGTCAGCGTCGGCGAAGCGCTGACCTTCGGCTTCATGCTGTTCCCGACGATGCTGGTGGCGCAGATATTGACCGGGATCGGCATCGGCATCGGAATCATTCTCTTGATCGTACCGGGCCTTTATCTGGTCGGACGGCTGGCTCTGGCGGCGCCGGCCATTGCCGACCGCGCAATCTACAACCCGATCGATGCGATCCGCACGAGCTGGGAATTGACGCGGAACAATGGCTGGTCGGTGTTTTTCTTTCTGCTGCTCGTCGCGATCGTCATTTTCATCGTCGCGCTCATCATCGGCGGCGTCCTCGCGGTCATCGCGGGCAGCGGTCCGGGCTTCGGCAGTATGGTCGGCGGCTTTGTCGAGGCAATGTTCGGCGCGATCAGCAGCCTGTTTTCGGCTGCCGTTGCCGCCGCAGCCTACCGCCAGCTTGCGCTGCGCGGCGCATCGGACGTGTTTCAATGAGACATAGTGCTCGCAAAGGATAGGAACGGCGAACCGCGCCGCGTCGCAGATCAGGCTCTCACCCGTATCGAATTTGCAAGAAGGATGGTTCGACAGCAGGGGGAAGTGAGATGAATAAGATGACGATAGGCGGCGCCTTTTCGGAGACGTTCGCGTTTCTCAAGGCCAATTGGATACAGATGCTGATGTGGGTCGGCGGCGCGCTGATCCTCGTCGGGCTGCTGGGCTATCTGGTCCTTGGATCGACCTTTTCGGCAATGGCGATGGCGCCCAACGACCCGTCGGTGGCGATCGGCGCATTTGGCAGGATCGGCCTGTTCGCATTGATCGCGGCGGTCATCTTTTATGCGGTGTCGATGCTGATCTGGCGCGGCGGGATGCACCCCGGCGAAGCCCCCAATTTCGGATGGGCGGTTCAAGCGGGGCCGGCGCTGGCCTTTGGCATGATCGTGATCATGATCGCCGCCTATATCGCCATCTTCATCGTCATGCTCATCCTGATGCTGATTTTCGGGACGGCGCTCGGCGGTATGGGTGCCTTTTCGCCCGCCGCGCTGGAATCGGGCGGCGCCGGCGCGATCGGTGGCGGTGCGATCTTCGTAATGGTGCTCGTTTACATCGCGATCATCGTCTTCATGCTGTGGCTCCAGGGCCGCTTCATGGTCGCAGGGCCGGTGATGGCCGACCGCCTGACGCGCAATCCGGTCACGGGACTCGGCGAATCGTGGCGGCTGACCGGCGCGTCACAATGGGTGATCGTCGGCTTCTACCTGATCTTCACCATCGGCGTCCTCGCCTATGCCATCGTTGCGGGCATGATCTTTGGCGGCATTCTGGGCGCGGTGGCAGGCGGATCGGCCGCAGGGGCGGTGCTGACAATGATCGTGATGGCGGCGCTCGTCTATCTGCCGGTCATCATGTTGTCTTTCTCGATGCCGGTCGGCGTCTATCGCGCCATTGCTCCGCGCGCATCGGGAGATATTTTCGCCTGAACGGGCTGTTATTCGAAACGGGGGCGCTCTGCGAACGGGCGTCCCTTTCGTCAGCCCCACTTGGCGAGCGGCGGCAGGCTCATCAGGATCGCGTCAATATTCCCGCCGGTCTTCAGTCCGAACAACGTCCCGCGGTCGTAGACCAGGTTGAATTCGGCGTAGCGGCCGCGCCAGACGAGCTGCGCCTCGCGTTCGGCGTCGGTGAAGGGCTGGTTCATCCGGCGCCGCACGATCTGCGGAAAGATGTCGAGGAAGGCTTCGCCGACCGCCTGGGTCAGCTGGAAATTCCGATCATACTCGGCATCGTCGCCGCATTCGAGATGATCGTAGAAGATGCCGCCGACACCGCGGTGAACGCCGCGGTGCGGGATGTAGAAATAATCCTCGGCCCATTTGGCATAGCGTTCGTAGACATCGGGGCCAAAGGGCGCGCAAGCCGCGCGCAGGCGCGCGTGAAAGGCAGCGGTATCCTCGTCATAGGGAATCGGCGGGTTGAGATCGGCGCCGCCGCCGAACCAGCGCTTCGTCGTGGCAAGGAAGCGCGTGTTCATATGGACCGCGGGCACATGCGGGTTCGCCATATGCGCAACCAGGCTGATACCCGTGGCAAAGAAGCTGGGGTCCTCGCCCGCGCCGTGAATCGACGCGGCAAAGTCGGGGGCAAATTGCCCGCCGACGGTCGAGACATTGACGCCGACCTTTTCAAAGACCGCGCCCGTCATCACGCCGCGTACGCCGCCGCCGCCTTCGCCCGGTTCGACCCCTTCGGCCTCGCGGTCCCACGGCGTATAGGCAAAGCGCGCGTCGCTGCCCGCTTCGGCCTCGATCGCTTCGAATTCGGCGCAGATACGGTCGCGGAGCGATTCGAACCAGTCGCGCGCCGTCTGCTGCTGCGGGTCGAGCGTGATCATGCGGGAAAGCCTTTCGTTTGCCGGAGCGCTTCGGCGAGCGCGATGCCAGCCGCGACCGCGACATTCAAGGATCGAAAGCCGGACTGCATGGGAATCGCGACCCGGTGGCGGGTGGCGGCATGGACATGCGGCGGAACGCCGGCGCTTTCCGATCCGAACAGCAGGATGTCGCCCGGCTCGAACGCAAAGCCGGGGAGCGGCGTCGCGCCGCCCGTCGTCAGCAGGACTGTTCGCGCCCCGGCGCCGTGCGACCATGCCGAAAAGGCCTTCCAATCGGCGTGGCGCCGCACATTGGCGCGGACGGCATAGTCCATGCCTGCCCGCCGCAGCGCGGCGTCGCTGAAGGGAAATCCGCATGGTTCGATGATGTGCGCAGGCACGCCGAAACATGCGGCGGTGCGCAATATGGTGCCGACATTGCCGGCGATATCAGGTTGGAACAGCGCGATCTCCATGCCGATGCCCATAATCTCGAAGCTCTTGCGAATCGAGAGGTTTGGCAGGGTGTCCGCCCCCCGGCGAACGAAGCGGAAATTGCCTGTTGGCAAGCCCGGACAGTGCCGCTATCAGGCCCGCAATTCCCGGAGGGGCCGCCGGGTTGTGCGCTTTCGTGCGCGTGCAACAGGGGCGGTCATTCCTTCGAGAACGATTTTTGGTTCACCCATACAAGGGCAGTCGAATGGCCAGTGAAACTGAACTCAACGCCGGTATCGAGGATGGCGTACGCCGCCGGGATTTCATCAACATTGCGGCGGTGAGTTTCGCTGGGGTCGGGGCGGTCGCGGTCGTGGTGCCGCTCGTCAACCAAATGAACCCGTCGGCCGACGTGCT
>JBGTUD010000068.1:0-11560 GCA_041939405.1 Sphingopyxis sp.
CCGGCGACGACCTCATCATCGCCATCAACGAGCAGGTCGCGATCGTCGGCGCCGGCTTCACGCCGGTCGAGGCCGACCAGCTTCGCCGCGCGATGGCGACCTTCAAGCTCACCGGCGGCGTGTCGCATTTCTACGACAAGCTCGTCGGCGGCATGGTCGAGCGCGGCTATCCCAAGGATTTCGCCGAGCGTACCTTCAAGCAGATCGAGGGTTTCGGGAGCTATGGCTTTCCCGAGAGCCACGCCGCGAGCTTTGCCAAGATCGCATACGCCTCCTGCTGGATGAAGCATCATCATCCCGACGTCTTTTGCGCGGCCTTGCTCAACGCCCAGCCGATGGGCTTCTACGCGCCCGCACAGATCGTGCGCGACGCGCAAAAGCATGGCGTCGAGGTACGCCCGGTGTCGATAAACGACAGCCATTGGGACTGCACGCTGGAAAGGAGCGACGGGCGCTATCTCGCGGTGCGCCTCGGTTTCCGCCAGGTTCGATCGCTCGCGAACATTCATGGCGCGGCGATCGTCGGGGCGCGCGGCGATCTGCCCTATGATTGCGTCGAGGATGTATGGCGGCGCGCCGGCGTGCCGCGCGCCGCGATCGAAAGGATCGCCGAAGCCGACGGATTTGCCTGTCTGTCCGAGGACCGGCGGCAGGGGCTGTGGAAGGTCCGCGGCCTCGGCGAGGCGCCGCTGCCCCTCTTCGCGGCCGCCGACGCGCGCGAGGCGAACTTCTCGCCCGAAGGGCTCGAACCGAGGGTCGCGCTTCGGCCGATGACCGAAGGACGCGAGGTGGTGGAGGATTATCGCACGCTTCAACTGAGTTTGCGCGCGCATCCCTTAAGTTTCCTGCGCGAGGAGCTGGACCGGATGGGGATCGTCCGCTGCGCGGATCTGGGCTCGATCCGCGATGGCCGGAATATCGAGGTCGCCGGCGTGATCCTCGTCCGGCAACGCCCCGGCTCAGCCAAGGGCGTGCTGTTCATCACGATCGAGGATGAGACCGGTATCGCCAACGGCATCCTCTGGCCCGATCGCTTCGACATCTATCGGCGCCAGGTCATGGCGGCGTCGATGATCGCGATGCGCGGCCGCGTTCAGAAGGAGGGCGAGATCATCCATGTCATCTGTGACCGGATAACCGATCATGACGTGATGCTGCGGCAGGTCGGGCGCAGCTCGCTTTCCATTGCGCCGGGACGGGGAGACGGGGCGCGGAACGGGGGCGGGCCCGATAGCCGCGAGCCTGCGCTGCGCGTCCGGAGCCATGACTTTCACTGATGGTGGCCAAATGCTCCGGTTGCAGGACCACTCCCTCCTTGGCTGCCTGACTGCGGGCCTCGGCTCGCCTCATGCCGTCAACCCCCTGCGGGGGTTCGCCCTCGCGTACCGCTCGGTGACGGCGGCTCGCGGGCCCTTCGGTTGGCGCCATCGGGGATGGTCCCGAGCAACCCAAGGAGACACGACATGGCCACCATCGCAAATCTCACCGTCAAGGCCGACGGCAGCTTCGAAGGCACGCTGACGACCCTTCTGGTCACCGCGCCGATCGCGATCGTCCCGAACGGCCGCAAGGTGAAGGACAATGAGCCCGACTTCCGCGTGATCGCGCGCAAGAACGGCTACGAGGTCGGCGCCGGCTGGACCCGCACGTCGCAGTCGAACGGCACCGAATATGTCTCGGTCACTCTCTCGGCCCCCGAATTCGGCACCATCTACGCGAACATCGCCAACGCGCCCGGCGATGACTCGATGAAGAAGGTGCTTATCTGGAACCCGCCGAGCTGACGGATCGATCAGGCCCCGCCTTCGGGCGGGGCCTTTTTCGCCGCTTTCTTGTCGGGCAAGACCTCGTGGAAACCATCGTTCATCCAGCCTTCGCGCTCGCCGATGTGCTTGTCCCAGAAACCGCGCATCGCCTCGAGCCTCTTCTCGGCAAGAAAGGGCTCGGTGAGATGCTCGAACATATTATGCTGCGGTATGGGGACCGGCGACGCGCGCGATAGGCCAAACAGCACCACGGAAAGCGTCTGGAACACTGCGAACAGCAGATAATGGGCCCGGTCGAGATCGTGGATGGTGAGACCCGACCGAAGCCCGGCCGCCTGCGAGCGCGAAAAGGCATCGGCCGCATGGGCTATGCTCTTGTTGCGCAGCGCCTTGATCTCGGGAAGTGGCGTGCTTGCCAGCAGCTCGTCAAGCCGGTCGAAAAAGGCCTCGCCAATCAGGTCGCCGCGCGCCCGGTCTTCGGGGGCGACACCCGATAACTGGTCAAACAGCTCATGTTCCATACGCGCCTGGTCGAACCCTTCGGGTCCCGACAGGCTGAGGTTTACGCGCCGCGCCTTGTTTGGATTGGCGGCCATTTCGGCGGCAAGCCGCTCCAGCTCCGCCGCCTGCAACGCTTCATAATCATAAGGCAGCGCGTCGCGGCACACGAAATTCTCGCGCGTGATGAGCTCGCGCGCCGCGCGAATCTCGTCGACGATCCGTGGGAGTGAGATCACGGCCTTCTTCGGCTGGTTCGCCGGCGGTTTCTCGAGCAGCCGGGTGATGGCGATGACCTGTCCGGCAAGATAGCCGCGGTCGAGCATCATGGCGATCAGTGGCGCGGTCGAGCCGCGGGTGCCGTCGTCATCAGCGAATTGCCGCGCCTCGTTCGCCGTGCGCCAGGCTATGTCGAACCACATCATGTCGGCGAACTGCCCGGCAAGCGATGCATCGGGATCGCGCTCGAACAGCTCGGACCAATGCTGGAGCTTATCGCGAAACGCCTCGAGCGAGGCCTTGTCGCTGACGTCGCAGGCGTCGATCGGATAGTGGAAGATGGATGGATGCTGGCGTTCCGGCACCGCCGGAGCAGCCTTGGCGCTCGGCGCTGCCGCCTTGTCGTCGCTACCCGCGACGCCTTGCGGCTCCGTCACGATCGTCTTTCCTGCATCGCCGAGCGGAAGCGGATGGCGAAATTATGCGGTCTGCGTTCAGCCAAGATCGAGTCCCTGTCTTTGGCGTGTGCCTGTGGATGAGCTTATGTAACGATTGTTTCGTGCGCCGAGGAGGGCGACGAGCAGACGCGACACAAGGCCGGACATCTCGAGCGTGAGGTTCGGTCGCCCGCCGACGCCGTGCAGCGCAAAGCCGAGCGGTTCGCCCATATAGAGGGCTTCATGCACCGTCGGATTGCGCATCCCGGCAACTTGCGCACCGCCACCGCCCGCGGGGTCGGCCCATGCGGGAACCGGCATTCCGAGCCAGTCGCACATCCACGCGATGCGCTGGGAATGCGTGAGGTTCTTGGGAGGCGGGTTTATGGACTTTGCGAGGGCAAAGCAGGCATCGAGCGCCGTGTAGAGCAGCGTGAACCGCTCGAACTGAAGATGTTGCGGATTCTGGCTCATGAAGAGGGCGTGTACTGCGGCCACCCAGATGCGCGCTCGCTCCGGAACTGCGCGATTATCGATCCAGAAGGCTTCGGCGAGTTCGATCGACTTCGGCAGGCTGCCGCCCATCAGCACGAAGTCGACGAGAACCCCGGGCTCGATCGGTGTCGAATCGAGAAAGCCGGCCTCGGTAATCGTGAAGCGCATGCCGCTGAAAAAGGACAGGCTCCAGACATGGAAGTCGACCTGATCAATCTCCGACGCCGTCGCATGGACGATGGCGTGCGTCTTCGGCAGGCCGAAGATGCGCGCGGGATAGGGCCGAACACTGGTGCCGCCACCGAGATGGGTAACCGGCTGTAGCGGGGCGTAGATCCATTTCCCCTCCCGGCCGGGATCGGCCTCGATGTCCGCCACCGTCTCCGGGAGACCGGCAAGGGTCGCGATCGAGACCGGTCCGACCGTCATATCGAGTGGCCGCGGATAATATCCGAACTCACTGCGCTGACCCGCCATTGCGTCATTCTCCCTGTTCTTCGCGCACGCCGGGGCGACGGGGCACGCAGATTATGGTCCGGGAGGAAGGCGCAAGGGCCTCTCGTCCCCCCGCGAAACCGTACCCGCTCTCGATAGCCGCTGGTCCCTGGGCTCGGAGCCGGGCCTCCTTCAATCAACCCGTGAAGGGTCCGCTACGCTTCGCGTGCGGCCGCAGCCTTGCTGCGGTGATTGCGGCCCGCCCCCGGCCGGCGGGGCGACTGTCGAGCGGGAACGGTCCCGCTCCGAAAGGACAGGAGCCAAACCCATGCCGCTTTCCACCGCTCAATCGCTCGGCTGGAGCCTCGCCCGCACGATGATGACGATCATCGTCCTTATCGAAACGACAAAAGGCTATGCGGTGATGCCCATCGAAGAGTTCGACGGCGACCCCGAACACATCGTGTGCGAATATGACCCGTTCAACCGCTGAGCCCGCAAAATTTGCCCCGCGATGGTTCCAGTTCCGGTTCCGTCGCGGGTGGTCGTCTGCTAAATTGACGGTGCAGACCGCGCTGTGGTGGTGGTGGAGAGCGCGTCCCCAAGGAGGACGCTCGTGACTTTCATGCTTATCCTCGGCGCTGCCGCAGGCCTCTATCTCATCTGGCTTCTGTTCCGACTGGCGGCCCTCGCGCTGCCGCTTGGCGCCGGCATTGCTATCGCCTTCGAGCTTCAGGACCGCGGCTATGGCATTGGCGCTGCCCTTGCGATGGCATTTCTGGCGGGGCTCCTGCTCCATCTCGCTGGACGGCACCTCTATGCGCACGGTGGATCGACATTGCTGCGAGCCTGTGTCGCAATGCTCTTCCTCCTCCCGGCGGGGGTCGCAGGCTATTATGGCATGACGGGGATCGTGCGGCTCTTCGTTACGGAGGGCATGCTGGTAACGATCCTGCCCATGCTCGCTGCCGTCGTCGCCGCCGTGGCGGCGGTCCGGGGACTTGATGGGTCTTCGGTGGATGCAATTGGCGTCGGCGACCGGGAATGCGACGATCGCGCACCCGCGATCCCGGCGTCCGCTTCGCCCGCTTCCGACCGCCTCTGAGTCCCTCGCTCCCGCCGCAGGAACACGGTCTCTTCCCTGCGCGATCTGCCGGCAAGCCGCTGCGCTGAGCCCGCTGGCCGCAACGGCGCTCCCCGATTTTCTTCCCCCGGCGTGCCGCCGTTCCTCGCGGACCAAGAAAATCGCTGCGCTGCCGTCCCCCGCTTCGCTTCGGGCCTGCGGCTGCGGCGCGGCCTCCTTTCCGGCCACCGATGCGCATCGAGACCGCGATCCTGCGGCTCGAAAGCAAGGAAAGGACTTCAAGATGGCCAAGATCGGAACCTTCAAGAAAGCGAAGGGCGAATATCGGGGCGCAATCGCGAGCCTCGCCCTTTCGGTCGACGCGGTTCGCATCGTCCCCGAGGACAATCCCAAACCCAGCGCTCCGACCCACCGCATCTATGTCGGCGACGTCGAGGTGGGTGCGGCCTGGGAGAAGACCAGCCAGGACGACCGCACCTATCTTTCGACCAAGTTCGACGATCCGAGCTTCACCGCGCCCTTCTTCGCGCAGCTCTTCGAAGGAAGCGACGGCGACTATGACCTCGTCTGGACCCGTCCCCAGCGGCGCGACTGATCGAGCACGCCGCCCGGCCGCAAGCCGGGCGGCGATACTCTCATTTTGAGGCTTTTCGCGCGGGGATTCTCCGCCGCAATGCGTTACGATGATCCTTTGCATGCCGCTAACCATGTTCGAGCCGATGTGGGCAAGCTGCTGATAGGCTTTGCTTTCATTCCTGAAGATCAGCCGGAGGTGCGAATGGATCAGGTCGTCGATTGGCAATCGCCATATTTTCCGAGAATATTCGAAACATATGATCGCGCCGATTTCGCGCAGGAGTTCCTGCGCCGAAGCCCGGCCTATCGCCGCGCCTATCGTTCGGCCGCGTTGGCGCCGACGCGGCGGCGCACCGCGCGCCTTACGGGGCTCGCGCGACGATGGGGGTTGGTCTTTCGCCCTGGACCCTGACCGATCCGTCACTGAATCCCCTGCGCTTTGGCAGCCCGAGGCCTGCGCGCATGTCGCCATCGCCGAGCCGGCGCCCGACGGCTTCGCCGCGCCACGGCTCGCCGAGCTCATCGCCTCGGCGGACATCGCCTCCGAGATCATCCTGCCGGGCGAGTGGCATCTTGTGTTCGTGGCCGACGGCCGGCGCTTCCGCCTCTGGCTTCGCCGCTTCCTCGCCGATGAACGGCTCGCCTATGTAAACCCGGCCGATCCGCACAGCGAGCTGCGGATGGCCGTGAGCCTCGCCGTACAGCGCCGCTTCTCGGCGGGCGTCACGACGCACCGCTTCCTGCGGGGAGGCGCCCCCGGACCATCCGAGCGCTGGCGTCTCATCCAGTGGCTGCGGCTCCTCGACGCCTCCGCCGAAGGGCGTTCGGCGCGCGACATCGCCGCCGCCCTCATCCTCGACGATGCCCAGGATTTCTCGGCCGCCGACTGGGACGGATCGAGCGAGCGCCGCCGCATCGCGCGCTGGCACCGCGCCGCAGTCGCGATGCGCGACGGCGGCTATCAGGAGCTGCTCGGCGCCGCCTGATCGGGACATTCCGCGCGTCGTCACTTTGTCCGTTCCTAAATCGCGTCCCGATTTCCGAATGTCGCCGCCTCTCCGCCGGAGCCCGCCACGGGACCCGGCGCTGCGAACGGAGGCCCCTTTTGAGCGACATGCATACCCCCATTTCGCCGCGCTACCTCAAGACGCCCGACGCTGCGCTGCACCTCGGCCTGTCGAGCCGGACGCTCGAAAAACATCGCTGCTTCGGAACGGGTCCCGAATACCGCAAACTCGGCGGGCGGATCGTCTACGCGATCGCTGATCTCGACGCCTGGGCCGAGATCGGCCGCAAGAAGTCGACATCCGATCCCGGCAAGGGCATCGTCCATCCCGCGCGCCCGGTCCGCCGCTGATGCGCCCCGCCCAGAACATCCCGCCCGCTCCCGGCGTGCAGCCGGTTGCGGCGACCGCGAGCGGTCTCACCGACCTTGAGCTGACCTGGATCGAGCAGCGGCTCGAGCATTGGCTGCGTTTCGGCCGCGTCGCCGCCGAGCGCATCGTCAGCCGCCGGACGCGCATCGTCTCCTTCCGGCCCGAGGCCGTCTTCGGCTTCGTCCGTTGGGGCGCGAACGACTTCGGCACCATCTTCTCAAGCATCTCGGTCATCGCGGCGCCCGCGCCGCGCGCCCCCTTCGCGACGCATCCCTACGTGCGCCCCGGCGGCGACATCCTGCTGCGCGTCGACGGTTGGCCGAGGGTCCAGCAGGTTCTCTCGGCGATCGATGCGATCGAGGCCGCCGGGCTCGATCCGTGCGAGACGGCCCCCGATCATTGGCGCCACATCGGCAGCCACATCGCCGCCGGACTGCCGTTCCGGCCCTATGGTCCGGAGCGGCACCGCGCCTGGCTCCAGCGCAAGGCGATCGCGCCATGAACCGCCGCTGGTTCCGCGCGACCGCGGCGAGCGCTACGCTCTTTGCGGCGCTGTTCGTCGCCGCGGCAGCGCTCGCGCCGCAACCGCGCCTCATCTGGAACGCGAGCCCGAGCGTTCCGATCGGCTTCTACCGCGTCGATGTCGGTGCCGAGCCCGCGGTCGGCGACCTCATCCTCTTCCACCCGCCCGAGGCGGTCGCGGCGCGTCTCGCAGTGCGCGGCTATGTGCCGCGCGGCGTGCCGCTCCTGAAGCATATCGCTGCCGGCGAAGGCGCGCTCGTCTGCCGCAGCGGCACCTTCGTGACGATCGACGGCGCGCCGGCAGCACGCGCGCGGGACGCGGACCGCCTCGGGCGGCCGCTGCCGCGCTGGCTCGGCTGCTACCGCCTGCGCCCCGGCGAACTGTTCCTCCTCAACCCCGCGCCCGACAGTCTCGACGGCCGATATTTCGGACCGCTTCCTGACACCGGCGTCGTCGGCGTCGCGCACCCGCTGCTCGTCCGCGATGCGCCCGGCGCGCCGCTGCGCTGGCGCCGTGACGCCGATCGCTCCGCATTCACCCCCGAAGGAAAGGATATGTCCTCATGATTATCGGAAGCTTTCAAACCGCTGGCGACGGCTATGCCGGACAGATCCGGACGCTGCTGCTCGATGCGATGATCGCGATCGTTCCGGCGAAGCCGAACGACGCGGAGAATGCACCGGCCTGGCGGGTCCTGCTCGTCGAAGCCGATACCGGCGTGGAGATCGGGGCAGGCTGGGAACGCCGCAGCGAACGCGCCGGCTCCTATATCGCCCTGCAGATCGACGACCCTGCGCTCGCGGTTCCGCTGCGCGCCAATCTGCTCCGCTCGACGCAGAACGAGGATGAATATCATCTCCTCTGGACGCGTCCCGTCCCACGCGAACAAGCGTGAGCATCATGCATCCGGCTCGCTCGGCGCGCGTCCGCGCCGTGCGCCTCGCCTTGCTGCTGTTCTGCTCGGCGAGCGCCGCCCCAGACCAGGCATGGGGCGCGGCACCGGCGGAAGCGCCGACGGCCGCGGCCCACCCCTATGCCGCCCATGTGGCGGAGGCATCGCAACGCTTCGGCGTTCCGGAGGTCTGGATATGGCGCGTGATGCATATCGAGAGCCGCGGCAAGCCGCGGGCGCTCTCGCATGCCGGTGCAATGGGCCTGATGCAGATCATGCCCGCAACCTGGGCGATGCTGACGGCGCAGCACCGTCTCGGGTCCGACCCCTTCGACGTGCGCGCCAACATCCTCGCGGGCGCGGCCTATCTGCGCGCGATGTGGGACCGATATCGCGACGTTCGCCTCATGCTCGCTGCCTATAATGCGGGCCCCGGCCGCGCCGACGCCTATGCAGCGGGGCGGCGCGGCTTGCCCGCCGAGACGGTCGCCTATGTCGCAGCCATCGCACCCGGGCTCGGTGCGCCGGCTGCTCCGTCAGCGACGATGGCGCGGACGGCCGAACCGCCGAGCTGGCGCAGCGCGTCGCTCTTCGCCGAGCAGCGATCGGACACGCCGGCTGCAACTTCGGTGCAGCGCGGCGACGCCGCGGCTGCAGGGCCGTCGCATTCCGCGCTTGCTCCCTCGCCCCTCTTCGTCCCGCTTTCCGGGAACGATCGGTGATGGTCGTCCTGGCGATATTTGCTGGAGTGCGCGGGTCCATGGATAGGCACTGCTTTGCGTTCAGAAGGGGTTCGGGGGGATGGCAAGATAAAAGACCTGCCAGCTCGCTGTCAGATTGTGGTTGGATTACAGCGCTTTATGCGTATGGCACCCCCCTCCGGCTGCCATATCGACCTCTGGATTTCCGAGGCAGAACAAGCGCTTACGATATGGCACCGGCGCCGTGAGCGGCGACGAGCATGATTTTCGGGTGCGACCGGGAAGGGGGCGCGACGCTGGATCGGGATCGGCGCGGCGCGGGAAAAGGCTCGCGGCGCAGGTGCGCAAGGCAGCCGCCCGCTCGGGTTACACCCGCTCCCGTCGTGGCGGCGGCGGTCGCAGCGGGACCGGTCGGCACGGCCGCGGCCGCGCCGCGCTTGCGACGATGCGGCGGGGTCCCGCGCAGCGCCGCGTCACGGTCATGGCGCGCATCGTCCGGCATAAGGGCGCGCAGTTTCGCTCCGCGCCGCTCGCACGGCATATCGCTTATCTCGAACGCGACGGCGTCACCCGCGATGGACGCGATGCCATGATGTTCGATGCGTCTGGAGACGCCGCCGACCGCGAGGCCTTCGCCGATCGCTGCGTCGACGATCGCCATCATTTCCGCTTCATCGTCAGCCCTGAAGATGCCGAGCGGCTCCAGGACCTTCGGACCTTCACCCGCGATCTCATGGGCCGGCTGGAGAAGGATCTCGAGACCCGGCTCGACTGGGTGGCGGTCGATCACTGGAACACCGACAATCCGCATATCCATATACTCGTGCGCGGCGTCGCCGAGGACGGAAGCGACTTGGTCGTCGACCGCGCCTATATGTCGGAAGGCGTGCGCGGACGGGCGTCGGAGATCGCGACCCTCGAACTCGGTCCGCGAAACGAACAGGAGATCGACGCGAGCCTCGTGCGGGAGACGGGCGCCGAGCGCTGGACCGGGCTCGACGCGCGCCTGCGCGAACGCGGCGGCGAAACGGGGATCGTCGATCTTCGTCCCGACCCAAGCTCGCCGCCGGGCCGCGATCGGCATCTCATCGGACGTGCGGCGAAGCTCGAGGCGCTTGGGCTCGCGACGCGCCTTGGACCCGGCATATTCGAGATCGATCCGCGCGCCGAAACCATATTGCGCGACCTCGGCGAGCGAGGCGACATCATCAAGGGCGTCCACCGCGCCATGCGCATGCAAGGGCTCTCCTTCGACGCATCGAGGCTCGCCCTTCACGGCGAGGCGGAGCGTTCGGGCCTCGTCGGGCGGCTGGTCGCACGCGGCCTCGACGATGAGCTTGCCGGCTCCGCCTTCGCCATCGTCGACGGGACCGATGGACGGACCCATCACATCAAATTCTCCGATCTCCAATGGACCGGGGACGCGAAGCCGGGCGCGGTCGTCGAGCTACGGCGCTGGGAAGGACGCGACGGCGGCGAGCATCTCTCGCTCGCCCTGCGATCGGACCTTGCGGTCGCCGACCAGATATCCGCGCGCGGCGCAACCTGGCTCGACCGCGAACTGGTCGCGGCGAAGCCCACGGCAGGAACCTCGGGCTTCGGCATCGATGTTCGCCTCGCCATGGCAGCGCGCGCCGAGTTTCTCGCGAGCGAAGGCCTCGCGAGCCGTCGGGACGGCAGGCTCATACTGGCGCCCGATCTCATCGAAACGCTGAAGCGGCGCGACCTCGAGGCGGCTTGCGAAACCATCGCCGCGCGCACCGGGCTCGCGCATCGCCCGCCGGCCACCGGCGACGCGGTGAGCGGGACCTACCGCGAGCGCGTGTCGCTCGCCTCGGGGCGCTTCGCGATGATCGACGACGGCCTTGGTTTTCAACTCGTGCCCTGGCGCCCGGCCCTCGACCGGCACCTCGGGCAGCATGTCACCGGCACCGCCACCGCGGGCGGCATCGACTGGAGCCTTGGCCGCAATCGCGGGATCGCAATCTGAGAAAGGATGAACGATGAGCGACAGGATTTTATGGGGCCAGATCTTCGCGGTGCTGCTGATCGTCCTCGCGGCGGTCTGGACCGCGACCCAATCGACGGCGGAGGCGCTCGGATTTCAGGCGGCGCTCGGTGCCCCCTGGTTCCGCATCGGCGACTATCCCGTCTATCCCCCTCCCGCCTTCTTCTGGTGGTGGTTTGCCTTCGACGCCTATGCGCCGCCAATCTTCTACCGCGGTGCCGCGATCGCCGCGTCGGGCGGGCTGCTGTCGGTTGTCGTCGCGATCAGCATGTCGGTGTGGCGTGCGCGCGAGCGCCGGCGGGCCGAGACCTATGGATCGGCACGCTGGGCGCAGGAGCGTGAGATACGGGCTGCCAACATGCTCGGCCCCGATGGCGTCATTCTCGGGTGCATGGCCGGAACATATCTGCGTCACGATGGCGCCGAACATGTCCTCTGCTTCGCGCCGACCCGATCCGGAAAGGGCGTCGGCCTTGTGGTGCCGACCCTGCTCACCTGGCCGGGGAGCTGCATCGTCCATGACATCAAGGGCGAGAATTGGCAGCTCACC
>JBGTUD010000069.1:0-11534 GCA_041939405.1 Sphingopyxis sp.
ATTCGGCCCAGAAATCGACGAGCACGGGAGTGTCGCTGTCGAGGACGTCCGACTGAAAGCTGGCGTCGGTGATGGCTTTGGTACCCATGGCTTGAACTCCTGAAATTCGCTTGATCCCAAGCTAGGGCGTCGGCGCGCCGGGCTCAAGGGCCGAACCCGGCAAATTCGCCTTGCTGGCCGCCAAGCCCGGCTTGTGCGTGTCGAGCAGCGCGTCGCCCAGCGCGATCAGCCGCGGTGCGGCGGTGTAGAGCAGCGCCGCCGTCACCGCCCGGCCGGGAAAGATGACGCGCAGCGCGTCGCGATAGGCGGCCATCTGGCGCAGATAGGCCGGCTGGACCTCTGCGGCGCTTGCCGGGACGTGGCGCCCCGTCTTGAAATCGATCACCGTGACGGCGTCGCCGGTCACGCGCAGGCAGTCGACGATGCCGGCGACAACGACGCCGTCGACCACCGCCGACAGCGGCACTTCGGCGAGGCTGTCCGGCCCGAACAGCGGCGCATGGGCGGGATCGCCCAGCACCGCCAGAACTTCGTCGACCATCGCCGCGCGCGCCGCGGCGTCGAGCGCGGGCGCCTGGACCGACAGCCAGTGCAGGGCGGCGCCGCGGCGGCGATCGGGGGAAACCGGCGGCAATCGTTCGAACAGCGAATGGAGCAGCAGGCCGCGCGCGACCGCGGCGGCGCGTTCGCCCCCCTGGGGCGGTGCGGCGACATCGTCGTCGCCGAGGGCCGAGGGCGCAAGCGGGCGCGGCGGCCGCGCTTCGTCCGGCGCCGGGCGTGTCGCCCAGGCGGGAATGGGCGCCGCGGTCGCGGCGGCAGCTTGCGCCTCGCGGCGCCGCGTCCAGGCCTTTGCATGGACGCTGTGGACGCGTTTTTGCCCCCAGCGCGGGCCGGCGTCCTGCCATGCGACGCCCATGTCCTCCATCACCCGGTCGACCGCGCGGTGCCAGCATTGTTCGGGGACCGAGCGATCCTCGGCCTTGGTGACGCCCGCGACGACGAGCAATTCCTCGGCGCGCGTCATCGCGACGTAGAGCAGCCGCCAATGTTCCTCGATCTCGGCGCGCGCCTTGGCGTCGTGCGCCTCGGCGACCGGCCCGTGGCGCTCGTCCTTGGGCAGCGCGAAGACGGGCAGCCTGTCCCATCCCTCGATCGACAGGTCGAAACCGCGCAGCCGCTGGTCGGGATCGTCGGTCGCGTCGGCGAGGATGACGAACGGCGCCTGCAACCCCTTCGACCCGTGGACGGTCATCACGCGCACGACGTCGCTGCGCGCCTCGGTCTGGCGCTTGATGTCGGCGCGGCTTCCCTCAACCTCGCTCAGAAAGGCGAGGAGAGATGGCGTGTGCTGGCGTTCGAATGACAGCGCTTGATTCAGCAGTTCGTCGATCGGATCGCGCGCCTCGCGCCCCAGCCGCGCGTAAAGCCGCCGCCGCCCCTGCATCGGCCCCGACAGGATGCGGTCGAGGAAGCGATAGGGGGTCGTGAAATCGGCCATGCCGAGCAGGTGGCGAAGCGCCGCCATCGTCGCTGCCGGAACCTCGGCCTCGCGCTCGCGCAACTGTTCCCAGAGCGCGCGCCTGCCGCGCCCGTGCGCAAAGGCGAACACATCGTCCTGCGACCAGCCGATCAGCGGGGAGACGAGAAGCGCGGCGAGATTGAGGTCGTCGAGCGGCTGGATCGCAAAGCGCATCGCGGCGAGCAGATCCTGGACGCCGAGCGGCTGGGTCAGCGCGAAGCGGTCGACCCCCGCGACGGGGACGCCGAGCGACTGCAACCGCGCGACGATCCGCGCGGCAAGGTCGCGGCGGCGGCGGACGAGGATCAATATGTCGCCCGGCGCCACGCTGCGCCCGTCCTTGCCATGTTCGATCCAGTCGTGAACCTCGCCCGCGATCGCGCGCGACAGGCGCAGGCTGGCGGGGTCGTTGGCGGGGGCAAGCGGATCGGTGCCTTCGCCCCCTTCGTCGTCGGCCGCCTCCTCGCTTTCCTCCGCGGCTGCCAGCGCCTTGCCGACCGGCAGCGGCTGCCACAGCTCGACGCGGCCGGGGTGCGCGCTGCGGAAAGGCAGGTGCGGCGGTTCGTCGCTTGCAAGCCCCATCAATTCGGTGCCGCCGCCCGCGACCCAGCGATCGACGACGTCGAGGACCGCGGGGCTGGAGCGATAATTTGTGACCAGATCGACCGCGGCAAAGGGCTGGCCACCGTCGAGCGCCCATTCGCCGAAGCGGATGCGGGCGGCCTCGAACGCCGCGGGCTCGGTTCCCTGAAACCCGAAGATCGCCTGTTTGCGGTCGCCGACGGTGAACAGCGTGCGGACCCGTTCGTCCTTGGCGCCCGCGCCGGCGAAAAATTCGGAGGCGAGCGCGGCGACGATCGCCCACTGGCGGGTGTTGGTGTCCTGCGCCTCGTCGACCAATATATGATCGGTGCGCTGGTCGAGCTTGAAGCGCACCCACTCGCCGAACTGGCCGAGCCGGAGCAGCGCCGCCGCGATCGAGATCAGGTCGTCGAAATCGGCGAGCGCGCCGTCGCGTTTCGCCAGCGCATAGGATTCGGCAAAGCGGCTGCCGAGATCCCACGCCGCCGCCAGATCGTCGGCGACCGCCATCGCGCGCGCGGTGGCATTGAGCGCCTGCGCCGCGTCGACGATCGCCGCGGCGCTGTCGACGCAATCGGTCATCCGGCCCTTGTCGCCCGCGAAGTCGGCGCGCAGCTCGCCCTTGCCGGTGAGGAAGCAGCCGAGCAGGTCGCCGAGCATCGCACCGCGCGCGGGCGGATCGGCGGCCAGCCAGCGCGCCATGACATCGGCGCAAGCGAGCCCGGTTTTCGTCCCCCAGCCGGTCCCGCTCGCCGCGACCGCGGCGACATGCGCATCGGCGATCGCGCCCGCGGCCAATTCGGCCGCCAGCCACGCGTCGGCACCGCCGTCCGGCAGGCCGAGCGCGGTGCGCAGATCGCCGCCGCGGGGCGGCAGGATTCGCGTCTGGAACGGCGCGACAAAAGCGTGCGCGCAGCGGGTCAGAAAGGCCATGGCGGCATCCTGCCCCATGCGCCGCGACAGCATCGCCGCCTGTTCGCGCATCGTTTCGCCGTCGCTGCCCGGCTCGGCGAGCAGCGCGCCCAGCACCTGCCGCTGCAATTCGGCGGCCTCGCCGTCTTCCATCGCGCGGAAGCCGGGCAGAATTTTCGCCTCGAGCGGGAAGCTCGCGAGCAGCGTCTGGCAGAAGCTGTGGATCGTCTGCACGCGGATCGCGCCCGCCGCGCTGTCGATAACGGTCGCGAACAGCGACCGCGCGCGGTCGAGAATGCCGGGTTGGCGCCAGTCGGCGCCCAGCGCGTTGAGATCGAGCCGGAGGTCGCCATCGTCCATGCGCACCCACAGCGCGAGCCGTTCGTGGATGCGGTGCGCCATTTCGGCGGCGCCCGCCTTGGTAAAGGTGATGCAGAGGATGGCGTCGGGCGCGACCCCCGAAAGCATCAGCCGCAGCACACGCGCCGACAGCACCTGCGTCTTGCCGGTGCCCGCCGAGGCACCGAGCCAGACATGCTCGTCGGGCTGGGCGGCCGCCTGCTGCGCGGAGTCGAGGTCGTGGAGCCGCGTCACGCCGCGTCCCCGGCATCGCGCCCGAACCATTCGTCGCGGCGCATCAGCTGGTCGTAATCGGTAAAGCGCCTGGGCGCATCGCCCGGCCCGAATGCGGCATCGCCGCGCAGATAGGCGGCGGTAAGGTCGGCGAAGGCGTCATAGGCGCGCGCGACGGCGTCTTCGGCGCTCTTGAGCTTGCGCCGGCTGCCGTGCGTCGGCGCGACGCTGCCGTCGATGCCCTTGGCGCGGTCGGGCTTGAGGCTCCAATATTCGAGCGCGTGGATCGGCCCCGCGGCGACGCCTTCGATCTTTCCCATTTCGGCGAGCAGGCCGAGCAGACCCAGCTGGTTGTCGAGGCCCTCGGCCGCGGCGGTGCCGCTCGGCGCGGCGCCGGTCTTGTAATCGACAACGGCAAGGCTGCCGTCCGCAAGACGGTCGATGCGGTCGGCCTTGCCCGTCAGGCGGATGCCATCGAGTTCGTGCACGCCGCTGGCCTCGCTCGCGACGGGCTCGCGCCCCGCGGCGCGCGCGTCGGCGACGCGCGCCGCCGCCCAGCGCAGCGCAGGTTCGATGCGCGGAAACCAGAAGGCGCGCGCGAGCGCATCGAGCGCGGGATCGTCGTACAGGCGGCGAAGTTCGGCCGCGAGCGCCTCGGGCGTCGCCCCGGCGCGCTGCCAATCTTCCATGAATTTGTGAACGCGCGTACCCAGCCAGCGCGGGTCGGGCCCGGCGCGGAGCGGGTCGAGCACCGACAGGCGGAGGATGCGCCCGGCGTAAAAGGCGTAAGGGTCCTTCGCGAGCAGGTCGACGCCGGTGACGCTGATCTGGCCCGGGCGCGCGTCGGTGGGCGGGCAGGGGCGGGGTTTCGGCGCGGGTTCGACCGGCCCCGGCGGCACGTCGAGCGCGGCGGCGAGCGCGGTGAGGCGCGCGCCGTCCAGCGTCGCATCGGGCAAGTCCCCGGCGAGCGCGGCGAGCCGCAGCCAGAAGCGCGAGGCGACCGCCGGATCGCCACCGCTGCGCTCTGCGCGCGTCACGACAACCTCGCGCGCGGCGAAGGCGCCGGCGAAATCATGCGCCGCCATCCCCTGCTGGCGTTCGGGTGCGGCGATCCCCAGCATCCGGCGGATGCCGGGCGCGAGCCAGGGATCGGGGCTTTGCTGCGGCGGCCAGCGTCCCTCGTCGAGCCCGCCGAGGATCATCAGGTCGGCGCGTTGCAGTCGCGCTTCGAGCAGGCCCCAGATAAAGAGGCGGGGGTGCCCGCCATAGGGGGGCCGCACCGTTTCGCCCGCCAAGAGGTCGGCGAGCATCGCGGGGACGTCGGCGGGGACAAGGCGCGCGGGGCCGGCATCGGCGGCGAGCGCCCAGCGGTCAAAGAGCTCGGCAAGCGCGCGGCCCGCATGGCCCGTCCACGCGCCATCGCCGGTCAGCCAGACGAGCGCATCGTGCAGCGCGGCGAGCAGGGCGGCCGGGGGCAGGGGCGTCCCGCGCGCCAGCGGGGCGAGCGCGGCGCCGAGGCCCGCGGCAAGCTGGTCCCACCATTCGCCGATCGCCTGCGCTTCCTTATGGCCGCGCGCCCTGGGGTCGGCGGCGCGCTCGGCAATGCGGGCGGCGATCCCGTCCCAGCCGGGCGCGAGTCCGGGACCACGGAGCACGAGGTCGAGCCGCCGCACCTGATCGAGCCATTCGCGCCGCGCTTCGCCCGCACGGACGAGCGGGTGGCCGAGCAGCGCGATCAGCCCCACGGGATCGAAGGCCGCCGCCAGATCGGCGAGCTGAAGCAGCAGCGCGCCGGGGGGTGTCTGGCCGAGCGGTTGGCCCGCGCTATCGTCGACGACGATGTCCCAGCGCGCGAGCGCCGCGGCGACGCGGGTTGCCAGCGCGCGGTCGGGGGTGACCAGCGCGGCGGTCCGGCCCGGCGTTTCGAGCGCGTGGCGCATCAAGAGCGCGATACCCTGTGCCTCCTGCCCGTCGTCGGCGAAGGTCGCGGCGCGCACGCCCGCAAGCCCCGGCGTCATGTCGCCCGCCTGCTGCCAGCGCGCGGTATAGGCGGCGGGCGCGAACAACAGCGAGGTAAAGGCGGCGCGCGCGTCGGGGCCGTCGAAGGGTGAGGCGGCGTCCCATTCGCGCACCTCGTCCCGCGCCACGCCCATGCGGCCGAGCAGCAGCTTCAAATGATATTGCGGATGCGTTTCGAGCGGGCGGGCCGGATTGTCGGGATCATGTTTCACCGGGCCGAGGGCGTCCCACTCCTCGGGCGCCATGCCAAGGTCGAGCCCCGGCAGCACGACCATGCCGCCCGGAAGATCGGCGACGGTGCGGAGCAGCCGCGCGATCGCGGGTGCCGCGGTGGTGACGCCCGCCGCGACGACAAAGCGCGCGGGCGGCGCGATCTTCCAACTGCCGCGGATGCGATCGAGCAGGCGGTTTCGGCGGTCGGCGCGGTCGATATGCCCCGTTGCGGCGATCTGCCCCGGCCATTCGTCGACGAGCAGCGACAGCCGCCGCCACGACGCCTGCCAATGCCCGGCGAGGTCGCCGAGCGCGGCTTCGATATCGGCGAGCCGCGCGGGCGCGACCTCTTCATAATCGAGCTGGTCGATCACGCGCCCCAGCCCCTCGGCAAGCTGGAAGGCCGCGGCGCCCGTGACCGGATCTTCGCCCGGCGGGGTGTGCGCTTCGATCAGCCGGGCGAGCATCAGGCGGCGGTGCAGCGCGTCGATCGCGGGCGGGATGGGGGCGCTTTCGTCGATAGGGTCGAGCGCGAGCGCCACCGATTCGTCGAGGTCGGCGTCGCCGATCACCGCGAGCCGCGGCATCAGCAACCCCGCGCCGCCCGCGCGCACGAACGCCGCCTGCACCGCGGTCCGCGCGCGGTTGCTCGGCAGCAGGATCAACCCTTCGGCAAGTCCCAGCGCGCCGTCGGCATAGCGGTCGATCAGCCCCGCCGCGAGCGCATCGGCAAAGGCCCGCTGGACGGGGATGGAGAAGAGGGTGGGGCGGCCAGTCGCCATCGTCACACTTTCTTCGTCATCCCGGCGCAGGCCGGGATCTCTCCGTACCGTTTCCGCGCACCGGCGAGATCCCGGCCTGCGCCGGGATGACGATCGGTGTCAAACCTCACTCAGCGCCGCTTCGGTCGGCGCGATACTCGCGGGGGTGCCGACGTCGAACCATTGGCCCATGTGCGACAGGCCATAGAGCCGGCCCGCGGCGATCGCGCGGTCCCACAGGATGTTCGTCGAAAAGGGCCCCTCGGGCGCGCCGTCCAGCAGCCGCGGCGAAATCAGCTGGATGCCGGTATAGACGAAGGGCGCGATGCGGCCCGGCTTGCGGCGGCTGAGCCTGCCGTCGCCGTCCATGTGAAAATCGCCGCGCCCGCGATGTCCCGTCGCGCTCGCCTGGCGGATGACGAGGAGCAGCGCGTCCATCCGCGCACCGTCCCAATGCCGCGCCAGGTGGCGGATGCTGTCCACTGGCCCGTCGGTCCAGATATTGTCGCTGTTGACGATCAGGATCGGATCGCCGCGGAGCAGCGGCAGCGCCCGGACCATCCCGCCGCCGGTTTCGAGCAGCTGCGCGCGTTCGTCCGACACGGCAATGGAAAAGCTGCGCTTCTGCTTGGCCAGATGCGCCTCCAGCGCGTCGGCGAGATAATGGACGTTGACGACGACGTGACCGATTCCCGCGGCTTCGATCCGGTCGAGGCTGTGGTCGATCAGCGCCTTGCCCGCGACGCGGACCAGCGGCTTGGGCCGCGTCGCGGTCAAGGGACGCATCCTTTTGCCGATTCCCGCCGCCATCACCATCGCGCTTTCGATTTTTGCGCTCACGACCAGGCCTCCGCTCGTTTCGAAACCGGGATATTGGCGTCGAACCATTGCCGGACGGGGACAAGCGCCGGGTGGGCGAGGTCGCGTTCGAGGAGGCCCCACATGCGCGGCTGGAATTGGCGGTAATGCGCCTTGTTGTCGCGTTTCCACAGCCGCACGAAGACGCCGAGGATACGCGTGTTGCGCTGCGCCGCGAGCGCCCAATAGGCGTTCCCGATGTCGCGTGCGGTCGCTTGCCGGTAGCGCGCGAGCATCGCCGCCTCGACCGCCGGGCGGACGTCGCGCCGCGCATCCTCCAGCACCGAGGCGAGGTCATAGGCGGGATGGCCGATGAGAGCATCCTGAAAATCGAGCAGGCCATAATGCGCAAGGCCGTCCCGCCCCGCGACGAGCATGATATTTTCGGCGTGGAAATCGCGCAGCACGGTGACGCGTGGTAGCCCGTCGTTGGCGACCGGGGCGAGCACCGCGTCCCATGCGGCGCGAAACGCGTCGCGGTCGACGACAATGTCCAGCGCGGGGCAATACCAGTCAGTGAACAGCATCACCTCGTCCAGCCATTGGTCCAGCCCGTGCACGGGCAGTCCCGGCATCGGCGGCCGCGCGTGGAGATGAACGAGAAGGTCGGTGAGGCCGCTGTAATAGGCCGTTTCGCGATCCGGCGCGGCATCGACCGTTTCGCGCAGCCGCACGTCGCCGAAATCCTCGATGAGCAGCAGCCCGCGGTCGAGGTCGCGCGCGAGGATCGTCGGCGCGTTGAGCCCCGCTTCGCACAGATATTCGGCGACCGCGATGAAGGGCCGCGGATCTTCGTGCGGCGGCGGCGCGTCCATCAGCACCGCGCGCCGGTCGCCGTCGACGACCCGGAAATAGCGGCGGAACGAAGCGTCGCCGGCAAGCGGCAATATCCGGGCATCGCTCCAGCCATGCGCTGCGAGAAAGGCAGGCGCATGGGCGGGCGGAATCATCGAAGCGGCCATCGCGCCTCCCAAGCGGGCGGCACGGTTGCTGTCAAGACGCGCGCGTCGCCTTCGCCCGATATGGCGAGCGCGAGCGCGCCGGGCCAGCCGTCGCCGCCGAGCCGTTCGGGCCATTCGATGAGGAGCGCACCGTCATACAGATAATCGTCGAGCCCGAGTTCGATGAGCTCGCCGGGCTGTTCGATGCGATAAAGATCGACATGCGCGATCGACAGGTCGACCTCGGGCGGCGCATAGGGCTGGACGATCGCAAAGGTCGGGCTCGGCGCTTCGGTTGCAAGCCCGCGCGCCTTCAGCATCGCGCGCGCCAGCGTCGTCTTGCCCGCGCCGAGGCCGCCCGACAGCAGCACGACATCGCCGGGCGCGAGCACCGCGCCGATCGCCGCGCCGATCCGCCCGGCTTCGTGGAGAGAGTAGGGATGACGAGATTGCATCAATGTTCAGCGCAGCCGTGAAAAAAAACCATGTGCTCCCGCGAAGGCGGGAGCCCATCTCCGGTCGGTGCCAGTTTGAACCCGCAGGCGATGGGTCCCCGCCTTCGCGGGGACACGCCGACAATGATTGTTGCGCTAGCCATCAAATCCCCCGCGGCAGGCTGACGCGCACCAGCGTTCCCTGTCCCGCCTCGCTTACCACTTCCATCGTGCCGCCGTGCGCCGCGACAAGCTGACGCGCGAGAGCGAGGCCGATGCCGCCGGTCGCGGTTCCCGCCTGCTGCCCCTTGGCGACCGCCGCGGCGGCCTCCGGCATTCCGGGGCCGTTGTCGGACACGATGATGTCGACCCCGCGCGCGTCGCCGTCGGCGTGGAGCAGCACGCGAGCGGCCGACTTGCGCGCCGGCGCGGTGAAGCGGATGGCGTTGTCGAGCAGCCCCGCGACAAGCCGCGACAGCCGCGGCGCATCGCCCTCGATATGGCCGAGGCCGGCGGCGATATTGCCGACCAGCTCGACCTTTTCGCCATCGGCCAGCGGCTGCGCGTCGGCGAGCGCCTTGGCGAGCAGGGCGCCCACGTCGACCGGCGCGCGCTCGATCGCCAGTGTCCCCGCTTCCCCCTGCGCAAGGTCGAGCACATTGTCGATCTGGCGGCCGAGCACCGCGACCGAATCCATGATCGCATCGACATAGGCGCGCTGCTGATCGCCGAGCTTTCCGGCATAACCCGCCTGGAGCATCTCGCCGAAACCGCCGATCGAGGTGAGCGGCGTGCGCAGTTCATAGCTCATCCGCGACAGGAAGGCGGTCTTTGCGGTGTCGGCGGCCTCCAGCGCTTCGTTGCGTTCGCGCAGCGCACCCTCCACCTTTCGGCTTGCGGTGATGTCGAGCATGATGAGCAGCGCATTGCCGTCGGGCAGCGGGATCGACGCGAAATCGAACCAGCGCCCGTCGGCGAAACCGATTTCGCCGCCGCGCTGCTGCCGCTCCAGGGTCGCGGCGCGGATGACTTCCTGGACGATGCTGATCTGGTTCGGCTTCACCAGCCGGTCGGCGAGCCCGCCCATCAGAACGTCGACGCGCGGATGCGCCGCGAGCGTCGGCTCGTCGATCCCCCACAGGCGGCGGAAGCGCTGGTTCCAAAGATGCAGGCGCCCGTCGGGGGCGAACACCGCAACCGCTTCGAACAGATTGTCGAAGGTCGCCGTCCGCACGCGCAGCAGCGTGTCGCGCGCACCCGCGAGCTGAACCTGTTCGGTTCTGTCCTCGGCGATGAGCAGCAGCCCGCCGTCGGGGGTCGGCTGCGCCACGACGTGCAGATGCGTGCCATCGCGAAGGCGCCAATCCTCTTCGCTGGCATGGGGCAGCGCAAACCAGTCGACATGCGCCTGGCGCCATTCGGGATAGTCGCGCACTTCGGGCGTTCGTCCGCGCTCGCGCCATGCGTCGAGCAGCCGCGCGAACGGCCGCGCCTCTGCGACATCGTCTGGTTCCAGCCCGAACAGGCGGCGGAAAGGCAGGTTGGCAAAGGCGAGTCCCTGGTCGGGGCCGAACTGCGCGACCGCCGCCGACAGCCGGTCGAGCAGCTCGCGCTGGGTATCGACGAAACGGCGGTGCGCGCCGCGCTCGCTCTCCAGTTCCTGAATGTCGATCGCATAGCCCGCGATGCCGATCGGGCGGCCGCCTTCGGGCGCCAGCGGCACGTCGACGACGCGCATGATCCGGCGTTCACCCTCGATCGTGACCGGGATGGTGCGCAATTGCGCCGACCCCGCCGCGCGCGCGGCATCGGCGGCGTCGGCGGCGCTGACCCCCGCCACGATTTCGCACAGCTCGATCCCGCCGTCGATCACCGCGGCGGCATCCTTTGCCTCGACCGCCCGGACATAGGCGGCGTTGACGAGCGCGAGCCGCAGGTCGGTGTCGCGGAACCACATGGGGAAGGGCGCCGCCTCGATCAGCCCCGACAATGCCTCGAACGCCGCCATGGCCTCGTCGCGTTCCTGCCGCGCACGTGCGAGCGCCTGCTGCCCGTCGGTGGCATCGCTGAGCCAGAGCAGCACCGAGCCGGCTCCGCCGACCGCGGGCGGGGCCGCCGCGCCGTGCACGATGATCGTGCGGTGGCTGCCTTCGGGCTTCAGGCTGAGGACAAAGGGCTTGGCGCCGCGCTGCGCGCCCAGGATCGCCTGCCGCAACAAATCGTGGCTTTCGGCGCCAAGGCCGCTGTCCAGCCCGCGCAGCTCGTCGAAATTGCGCGGGCCGCGTTCGAGCCCCAGCCAGCGGCCCAGCCGCTCGCTCGCCTCGATCCGCCAGTCGGCGCGGATGATCACCGGAAGCTGCGGCGAGGCTTCGACCAGGCTTGCCAGCCGCTCGGCCTGCCCGCCGACGAACGCCGCGCGCCGCTGCATCGCAATCCCGCGCAGCGTCGCCCACAATCCGGCGAGCAGCCACAGCGCCGCGAACAGGCCGAAAGCAAAGAGCAGCGTCGGGGAAAGCGTATCGCTCATCCCGCCTCAAGTCCTCGTCTGTCCGGCCGTCCCGCGCGCATGATCGCCTGCCCTAGAGGCGATGGAGTCATGTTTCAATCGCATGTCATGCGGATCGGCGCGCGGCATCGTCCGATGGGCGCGCCGTCCACAGATTTCGCTCGCAGAGACGAAGTCACGTCCCCGCTATCGTCATCCCGGCGAAAGCCGGGATCT
>JBGTUD010000070.1:0-11377 GCA_041939405.1 Sphingopyxis sp.
CCGAACTGCTTGCCTCGGCGCGGACCGAGGCGCTGCTCGCGCAGCTCGAGGCGGGGGCGCCGGGGCGCATCCTGATCCTCGATTCGCCGCCGGTGCTGGCGGCATCGCCCGCGGCGGTGCTGGCGGGGCACGTCGGCCAGACGATCATGGTCGTTCGCGCCGATCAGACGCTGGAAAGCTCGCTGCGCGACGCGATCGGACTGATGGGCGCGTGTCCGCAGATCCAGCTGCTGTTGAACGGCGTCAAATTTTCGCCGGGCGGGCGCCGTTTCGGCACCTATTATGGACAGGGGGCGGCGTGATGCGCACCACTTCCGATTACCGACATCGTCATCCCGGCGAAGACCGGGATCTCGCCGCCTCGTCATACCGCACCGGCGGGATCCCGGCCTTCGCCGGGATGACGAAGAGGGTGGGGCATTGCTATCGTGTTCCGACTGCGATTGCGGCGCTGTTGCTCGCGGGAACCGCGACCGGCGCGCACGCGCAATTTTCGGGCGATCCCGGCGCGAGCGATGCGTCGGCGAGTGCGAGCCAGCCCGAACCGGGCCGGTCGCCCGCGCGCGGCGAGGGCCAGCGCAGCCAGCGGCAGGTCGATGTCAGCCCCTATCTCGAGGTCGGGCAGGTGCTTAGCGCCGATCTCAAGAACGGCGGCGACGTGCTCACCTATACGACCGTCGCCGCAGGCATCGACGCCGCGGTCGTCACGCGCCGCGCCGAAGTCGCCGCGACGCTGCGGTACGAACATCGCTTCGGCTGGAACGGCGATCTGGGCGATTCGGGTACGATCAGCGGGCTCGCGCGCGGGCGCATCGAGGCGGCGCGCGGACTGAGCCTGGAGGCCGGGGCGCTCGCGACGCGTACACGCGCCGACGGGCAGGGTGCCGACAATGGGCTGTTCATCGGCGATGCGAGCAATGTCGCGGACCTCTATTCGGTCTATGCCGGGCCGACCTTCACGCGGCGGATCGCCGGGCTCGACGTCGGGGCGGGCTATCGCTTCGGCTATACCAAGGTCGATGTCGACACGCCCGCGATTTTGGCGCCGGGCAGCCAGCCGCAGGATATTTTCGACAGTTCGACCAACCATGTCGCCTGGGCCAGCATCGGCGCGCGGCCCGGCGACCTGCCCTTCGGCTGGCAGGTGTCGGGCGGATATGAGCGCGAGGATGCAAGCCAGCTCGACCAGAGGTTCGAGGGCAAATATGCGCGCGCCGACGTCACCGTGCCGATCAGCCCGACCGTCGCGCTGCTCGGCGGTGTCGGATATGAGGATATCGAGATCGGGCAGCGCGATCCGGTACTCGACGCGAATGGCGTGCCGGTGCGCGACGCCAATGGCCGCTTCGTCACCGACAAATCGACCCCGCGCCGCCTGTCGTTCGACACCGACGGGCTGATCTGGGACGCCGGCGTGATGTGGCGGCCGAGCCGCCGTACCTCGCTGACCGCGCGCGTCGGGCGCCGTTATGGGGATACCATCTATACCGGCAGCTTTGCCTATCGCGCCGATCACGCGACGACGGTGCAGGTCGGCGTCTATGACGGGCTGTCGAGCCTTGGCCGCGGATTGTCGGGTGGGCTCGCCGCGCTGCCGACGCAGTTCGACCCGACGCGCAATCCGATCGATGGCAACGTCAATCCATGCGTGTTCGGCCAGCAGGGCGGCGGGTGCCTCAGCAACCAGCTCGGCAACGCAACATCGGCGCAATATCGCAGCCGCGGCGTTCAGGCGACGATGTCGTCGCGCTACGGCCGCTGGACCTATGGCGTTGGCATCGGCTATGACCAGCGGAGGCTGCTCGCGCCGCAGCTGTCGCCGATCGCCGACCTCGACGGGATCAAGGACGAAAACTGGTATCTGTTCGTTTCGGCGGGGCGCCAGCTCGACGCCGACTCCGACCTCAGCCTGTCGGGCTATGTCAATTATTTCGACAATGGCGCGCCGGGGGCGAGCGATGTCCAGTCGGCCGGACTGTCGGCCGCCTATTCGCGGCGTTTCTGGCGCGGGTTGACGGGGACCGCGGCGGCGAGCCTCAACGCCTTCGACCAGGACGGTTTCAACAGCCAACTCATCGGTTCAGCTTTGGTGGGACTGCGTTACAACTTCTGACGTATGGACCCTTTGGGCAACGGGATTTTGCGATGTACGATCAATTCTATGGTTTCACCGGACGTCCGTTCCAGCTGACGCCCGACCCGCATTTCTATTTCGAAAGCGGGACGCACCGTAAAGCCATGTCCTATCTGGGCTATGGCCTGGCGCAAGGTGAAGGCTTCATCGTCATCACCGGCGATGTCGGCGCGGGCAAGACGACGCTCGTTGGGCATCTGATGAACACGATCGACGCCAATCGGCTGACCGCGGTAAAGCTGGTGTCGACGCAGGTGGAGGGCGACGACCTGCTCCGTCTGGTCGCCGAGCAATTCGGCATCGAATGGGAAGGCGAAAGCAAGGCCGAACTGCTTCGGTCGATGGAGCAATATCTGCGCGAACAGGCGCGCGCGGGCAAACGCACCCTGCTGATCGTCGACGAGGGGCAGAATCTGGCGATTTCCGCGCTTGAAGAACTGCGGATGCTGTCGAACTTCCAGCTCGGCGGTCATTCGCTCCTTCAGATTTTCCTGCTGGGCCAGCCCGAATTTCGGCAGACGCTGTTCCACACGCCGACGCTGGAACAATTGCGCCAGCGCGTGATCGCGACGCACCACCTCGATCCGATGGAGCCTGAGGAGGTCGAACCCTATATCCTCCACCGCCTCGGCAAGGTCGGCTGGACGGGCAACCCCAGCTTCAGCCCCGACGCGTTCGAGGAAATCTTCGACTATAGCGAGGGCGTGCCGCGCAAATTGAACGTGCTGGTCAGCCGCCTGCTCCTTTATGGCGCGGTCGAGCAGATGAACCGCATCACCGCGCAGAATGTGCGTTCGGTGATCGCCGAGATCGAAGCCGATCGCGGTATCGACGCCGCGACGCTGGCGCCGCTGCCGGTCGAGGAGGTCGTCGCGGCGGCCGCCACTGCTGCGGTCCCGACGCCCGCGCCCTTTGCCGCGCCCGCCGCGGCGAACGCGGCTGCGCCCGAATGGCCCCGCCGCGCCGCCGAGCCCGGCGACGAAGCCGCGCGCGTCGTGTCGCTGGCGCCGCAGGCGGCAAGCGAGACCGACAAGGCGGAGGCTGCGCCCGCGGTCGATTCGGCGCACCTTGCCGCGCTCGAAAAGCAGATCGCGGCGCTCGAAGCGCGCCTTGGCGAACAGGATGAAGCGCTGCGCCGCGTGCTCGACCTGCTCATCGAATGGGTCGAGCGCGATCCCGAAAACGCGCCCAATCCGGCCAAGTCGCAAACCTGGGCCGCCTGACAGCCCGGCCAAAACCGGCTATCGGGCCCGCGAAGGTGAGGAACGATGCAGAACGGCCTGTCGGTCGACGTCGAGGATTGGTTCCAGGTCGGCGCCTTTGAGCGCACGATTTCGCGCGCCGACTGGGGCGCGCTCGAATGCCGGGTCGAGGCGAATTGCGACGCCGTGCTGCAGATTTTCGAAGCGGCGGGCGCAAAGGGCACCTTCTTCACCTTGGGCTGGGTTGCCGAACGCTATCCCGCGCTGATCCGCCGCATTGTCGCGGCGGGGCACGAGCTTGCGAGCCATGGCTATGATCACCAGCGCGTGTTCAACATGACAGCGGGCGCATTTGCGGCCGATCTTCAAAAGACACGCGCGATCCTCGAAGATCTGGGCGGGGTCCCGGTCCGCGGCTATCGCGCGCCGAGCTTTTCGGTCGATGCACGTACACCCTGGGCGCATGCGGTGCTCGCCGAACAGGGCTATGCCTATTCGTCGAGCGTCGCGCCGGTAGTCCACGACCATTATGGCTGGCCGCAAAGCCCGCGCCATGCGTGGCAACCGCTGCCTGACAGCGACCTGGTCGAATGGCCCGTGACGACGGCGCGCGTCGCCGGGCGCACCCTAGCCGCGGGCGGCGGCGGCTTCATGCGGATACTGCCCTATGGCTTCACGCGCTGGGCGATCGCGCGCATGAATGCAGAGGGGCACCCGGCGATCCTTTATTTCCACCCGTGGGAAATAGACACCGGCCAGCCGCGCGTCTCCGATGCACCGATGCGGTCGAAAATTCGTCATTACAGCGGCTTGTCGGCCATGGCCGGAAAGCTCGAAAAGCTGCTGGGCGATTTCAAATGGACGCGCGCCGATGCGTTGCTGCCCGCGCAAAGGCAGCGCGCACAGCCGTGGCACGCCGCGGCGTGACGGCGCCAGTCGACACGATGTCCAAAGGCTTTGCGGGCGCGCCGCTGTCGGACGCGGGCGAATGGGACGCCTATGTCGCCGCGCATCCCGATGCCACGCCGTTCCACAGCCGCGCGTGGTGCGAAGCGATCACGCGGGCGACGGGGCACCGCTGTCACCTGATCACCGCGCGCGATGCCAGGGGCGCGCTCACCGGCCTTTTGCCGCTGCACCATATCCGCTCGCCGCTGTTCGGGCAGGCGCTGGTCGGCAGCGGCTTTGCCGTGGGCGGCGGCCTGTTGGCCGACGATCCCGCGGTCGCCGCGACGCTGGCGGCCGGCGCGTCGGACATGGCGCGCGCGATCGCGGTGCCGTCGGTCGAACTGCGTGGCGGTCCGCTTCCCGAGGGCGAGGGCTGGGTTCGCGAGGAAGGCGTTTACGCCGGGTTCGTGCGCGATCTGGCGGGCGACGACGAGGGCGAACTGCTCGCCATCCCGCGCAAGCAGCGCGCCGAGGTGCGCAAGGCGCTGGCGAGCGATCTGACGGTGACGACGGGGCGCGATGCCGCCGAACGGCGCGACCATTATCGTATCTATGCGACGAGCGTACGCAATCTGGGCACACCCGTCTTTCCGCGGGCGTTGTTCGATGCCGTGCTCGATGCCTTTGGCGACGACGCCCACATATTGACCGTGCGTCAGGACGGGCGGCCGGTGGCGAGCGTGCTCAGCCTTTATTGGCGCGGCACAGTGATGCCCTATTGGGGCGGCGGGCTGGCCGAGGCGCGGGGGCTGCGCGCGAACGAGCTTATGTATTACGCGCTGATGCGCCACGCGCGGGCGCGCGGCTGCACGCGCTTCGACTTCGGGCGGTCAAAGGTCGGCACGGGGCCCTTCGCCTATAAAAAGAACTGGGGGTTCGTGCCGGAGCCGCTCGTCTACGCCCGGTGGCTGGCGCCGGGGCAGCGCGCGCGCGATACCAACCCGAACAGCGCGAAATACCGGATGCAGGTCGATCTGTGGAAGCGGCTGCCACTGTGGGCCGCGAACCGCATCGGGCCGCTGATCGCGCGCGGACTGGGGTGATGCCCGACATCCTGTTCCTTGCTCACCGTGCGCCGTGGCCGCCCGACCGCGGCGATCGCATCCGCAGCTGGCATATGGTCGAGGCGCTGGCGAAGCTGGCCCCGGTGCATGTCGCGGCGCTGGCCGACAATGAGGCCGACGCCGATATCGCGCGCGCAAAAATGGCCCCGCTTTGCAAAAGCCTGGCGATCGAAGTGCGCAATGTTTCGCGGCCCGTGGCGCTGGTGCAGGCGGTGCTGCGCGGTGAGCCGGTATCGAACCGGCTGTTTCGCAGCGTCGCGCTGGCGCGGCATGTCGACACGGTGATGGCGCAGGGCGGGATCAGCCATATCGTCGCCTTTTCCGGGCAGATGGCGCAATATCTGCCCGCCCGGTTCGACGGGCCGGTGCTGATGGACTTCGTCGATGTCGATTCGGCAAAATTTGCGACCTATGCCGAGCAGGACCGGCGCCAGCCGCTGAACTGGGTTCACGCGCGCGAGGCGCGGGTGCTCGGCGCCTATGAGGCCCAGGTGGCGCGGCGCGTCGATGCCAGCCTGTTCGTCAGCGAGGCCGAAGCGGCACTGTTCCGCGCGCAGACCGGCCTCGGCGCCGACAAGGTGCGGGCGGTGGAAAATGGCATCGACACCGCGCGTTTTGATCCGGCGTTGCCGCTTGCATCGATCGGGCAGGGGGGCGGACCGCTCGCGGTGTTCACGGGTCAGATGGATTATCGTCCCAATATCGACGCGGTGCGCTGGTTCGCCGCCGACATCTTGCCGCAGATCCGGCGGCGGCACAGCGCGGTGCGCTTCGCGATCGTCGGCCGCGCGCCGACCGACGAGGTGAAGGCACTTGCAAAGCTGCCGGGCGTGACGGTGACGGGCGAAGTGCCCGATGTGCGGCCGTGGCTTGCCGCCGCCGACGCGGTGGTGGCGCCGCTGCTGCTCGCGCGCGGGGTGCAGAACAAGCTGCTCGAGGCGATGGCGATGGCGCGGCCGGTGGTGGCGAGCGCCGCGGCGGCGACGGGGATCGACGCCGTGACGGGCGAGCATCTGCTCGTGGCCGACGGGGCCGAAGCGATGGCCGAGGCGGTCTGCGCGTTATTCGATGACCGCGCTGCGGCCGCCGCCATGGGGCAGGCGGCACGCGCGCGGATGATCGCGCGTTATGGCTGGGAAGCGCGCATGGCACCGCTCGGCGCGCTGCTGGGGCTCCCTGCATGACGGTGTGGCAGCGCCATCTGGCCGCGCTGACGTTGCTGACGGCGATCATTTTTGCGCTCTTCTGGCGCGATGCCGCCGACATGGCGGGTATCTGGTGGAACAGTTCGACCTTTACCCACTGTCTGTTGATGGTGCCGATGATCGGCTGGCTGGTGGCGCAGCGGACCGACCTGCTCCGGCCGCTGGTGCCCGCATTCTGGTGGCCGGCCTTGTTGTGGATGGCGGGCGCGGGCGTCGTCTGGATCGTCGGCGAGGCCGCAGGAGTGGCATTGTTCCGCCAGCTTGGGCTAATGCTGATGCTGCAAGGCGCGGTGGGCGCCGCGCTCGGCGAAAAGCTTGTGCGCGGGCTGCTCTTTCCGCTGGCCTATGCCCTGCTGCTCGTACCCTTCGGAGAGGAGCTGGTGCCGCTGCTCCAGACCTTTACCGCGCATATCAGCGTCGCGCTGCTGCGCCTGTCGGGGCTGGCCGCAGAGATGCAGGGCGTGTTCATCACCACGCGCGCCGGATTTTTCGAGGTCGCCGAGGAATGTTCGGGGGTCAATTTCCTGATCGCGATGCTCGCCTATGCGGTATTTGCAGCGCATCTCTGCTTCAAAAGCTGGAAGCGGCGTATCGTTTTCGTCGCGGCGGCGCTCGCGACCACGATCCTCGCCAATGCGCTGCGCGCCTATGGCACGATGCTCGCTGCCGACATCTGGGGGATCGAGGCGGCGGGCGGCATCGATCATATTGTCTATGGCTGGGTCTTTTTCGGGCTGGTCATCCTGATCGTGATGCTCGTCGCGCGGCGCTGGTTCGACCGGCCCGCGAACGACGCCGCGGTCGATGTGTCGGGACTGGGCGATCCGCCGCGCTTCAGCGGACGCGCGGGCGCCGTGATGCCGCTTGCGCTGGGGCTGCCGCTGCTTTTTGCTGGATGGGGTCTGCTCGTCGCCGGGCGCAGCGCGCCCTTGCCGTCCACCATGGCCGTCGAAGCGCCGCCGGGCTGGCGCCATGTCACCGGAGCGGGCAGCGGATGGGCGCCGCGCTTCGACGGTGCCGACCAGGTGGCGATCCGGCATTTCGCGCGCGACACCGGACAGATGGTGACGGTCGCGATCGGCGGCTATGAACGCCAGGCCGAAGGGCGCGAAATCGTCGCCTTCGGGCAGGGCGCGGTCGATCCCGACAGCAAATGGGCGTGGAGCGCGGCGCTGCCCGCCGTCGATGGCGGCAAGACCGAACGGTTGCTGCACCCCGGCCCGGTGCTGCGCGACGCCGCGACTTGGTATGTCGTCGACGGCGCGGTGACGGGAAGCGCGCGCGCGGCGAAACTCGCCGAGTTGAAGGCGCGGCTTTTGGGCGGGGATCCGCGCGCGCTGTCGCTGATCGTGTCGAGTGCGGCGCGGCAGGGGGGGCGCGATGCGATCAAGGATTTCATTTCCGCGTCGGGCGGAGCCAGCGCGATGGCTGACCGCGCGCTGAAACTGCGTTAGAGCGTCCGATATGTGCGGCATCGCGGGCATTTATCATCTCGACACCGCGAAGCCGGTCGATCCGGCGCGCCTGCGCGCTATGCTTCACCCGATGAGCCACCGCGGCCCCGATGGGTCGGGCGAATGGACCGCGCCGGGCGTGGGCCTGGCCCATCTGCGCCTGTCGATCATCGACATCGCTGGCAGCCCGCAGCCGATGGCCAGCGACGACGAGGCGGTGACGCTCACCTATAATGGCGAAATCTATAATTTCCGTGAGCTGCGCGCCGAGTTGGAGGATCGCGGGCATCGTTTCCGCACCAGCGGCGATACCGAAGTCATCATTGCGGCGTGGCGGCAGTGGGGAACGGACTGTCTGTCCAGGCTGAACGGCATGTTCGCCTTTGCGATCCACGACCATCGGCGCGGCTGCCTGTTCCTCGCGCGCGACCGGCTGGGGGTGAAGCCGCTGCACTTTGCGCACCTGTCCGACGGATCGGTGGCGTTTGCGTCGGAACTGAAAGGCCTGCTTCGCAACCCGCTGCTGCGACAGGAAGCCAATCTTGCCGCGGTCGAGGATTTCATGGCCTTTGGCTATGTCCCCGACGACAATTGCATCGTCGCGGGGGTGCAGAAGCTGGCCGCGGGCCATTATCTGTTGCTCGAACGCGGCAAGGGCGTGCCCGCCCCGACACGCTGGTGGGCGCCCGACTTTTCGCGGCGGATCAAGGCGAGCGAGGGGGAGGCGGCCGAGCATCTGGTCCACCTGATGCGCGCTGCAGTCACCGACCGCATGGTCGCCGACGTGCCATTGGGCGCCTTTCTGTCGGGCGGGGTCGATTCGAGCGCGGTCGTCGCGCTGATGGCCGAAGCGAGCACGAAGGCAGTCAAGACCTGCACGATCGGCTTCGACCAGGCGGCGCTCGACGAAACCGCCCATGCCCAGGCGATCGCCGAGCGTTTTGCCACCGATCACCGGACACGCACCGTTTCGTCGGGCGACTTTGCGCTGGTCGACCGGATTGCCGACATGTTCGACGAGCCCTTTGCCGACGCGAGCGCGCTGCCCACCTATCGCGTGTGCGAGCTGGCGCGCGAAGAGGTGACGGTGGCGCTGTCGGGCGACGGCGCCGACGAGGCGTTTGCGGGATATAGGCGGCTGGTCTTTCAGCATCAGGAGGAACGGCTGCGCGGGCTGATCCCCGCTTCACTGCGCCGCGGTGTGCTCGGCCCGCTCGCAAGGGTCTGGCCGCAGATGGACTGGGCGCCGCGCCCGCTGCGCGCGCGCGCGACGCTGGCCAGCCTGTCGAAAAGCGGCGCGGAAGGTTATGCCGAGGCGGTGGGCGTGACGGGCGCGGCGCAGCGGGCGCGGCTGTTCAACGACGCCGCGCGCCACGCGCTTGACGATCATGTGGCCGAGGCGCGCTACTGGAAAGCGATGGCCGAGGCGCCGGCGCGCGAAGCGCTCGACCGAGCGCAATATGCCGACCTGATGATCTGGTTGCCCGGCGACATATTGACCAAGACCGACCGGATGAGCATGGCCGTGAGCCTCGAGGCGCGCGAACCGCTCCTCGACTATCGCCTCGTCGAATTTGCCGCCAGCCTGCCCGCGTCGATGCGCGTAAAGGGGGGCACGGGCAAGGCGATATTGAAGCAGGCGATGGAACGCTATCTGCCGCACGACATCCTCTATCGCCCGAAGATGGGGTTTGTGACGCCGGTATCGTACTGGTTCCGCGGTGCGCTCGCCCCGCAGGCAAAGGCGTTGGCAACGTCATCGACGCTTGCGCGAAGCGGCTGGTTCGACATGGCGGAGATCGAACGGATCGTCGCTGCGCACCAGTCGGGGCGGCGCGATCACGGCCGGCTCATCTGGCAGTTTTTCATGCTGGAAAAATCGCTGGCGCGATTGTTCGGGATTTGAGCTGAGCTGCGAAGCCGGTCCGCTTCGCGCGCCCATGTTAACATCGTCAATTTTTCCTTGACTGCCTCGCGCCACTGCGACAATGTTTACGACGGTAACATTGAGTCGAAAGGATGCGCCGATGAAAGTCTTGCTCTACGCGCTCGGGCCGATGGTGTTCGACTCGCTCGGCGTGCTGGTCTTTGCCGTCCTGCTTGTCGCCGGTGCGGGAATCGTGCCCGCGACCGTTGCCGGGACCATCATTGCGGTCGCGGTCGTCGCGATCGAGCGTATGCGCGGCCACAGCGTCGCCGCCTTGCAATGGATCAGTCTCGCCTCGGTGCTCTTCACCGCAGCGGCCACCTTGTTCACCGGCGACCCGCGTTTCGTGATGGCGAAACCGACGATCGTTTATCTGATCGTCGGGTCGGTGATGCTGCGCAAGGGCTGGCTCAATCGTTATATTCCGCCGCAGCAGCTCGCCATCGTCGGCGACGTCATGGACCGTTTCGGGATGATCTGGGGGGCGCTGATGTTCGCGAGCGCGGCGCTCAACCTCGTGATCGCGATCTTCTTCACCGGCTGGTGGCCGCTGTTCATCGGGATTTTCCCGCTCGCGTCGAAATTCGGACTGTTCGCGATCCACATTGCGGTGGTGCATGTCATCACGCAGGCCCGGCTGCGCCGCCGCACGAACGGCGAGTTGCAGCGGACATAACCATCCTTGCTCAGATCGTCATCCCGGCGAAGACCGGGATCTCGCCGGGACGTAAGGCCGAGATGGTGAAATCCCGGCCTTCGCCGGGATGACGGGAAGGATTTCATGCTTAGCGGGAAGATCCCGCCCGAGACGTTTCGTTACTCGGCGTCGAGCCCGTAAGCCGTGTGCAGCACGCGCACCGCGAGTTCGGTTTCGTCCTCGTCGATCAGCACGCTGACCTTGATCTCGCTGGTCGAGATCGCCTGGATGTTGATGCCGCGGTCGGCCAGCGCGCGGAACATTGTGCTCGCCACCCCGGCGTGGCTCTTCATGCCGACGCCGACGACGCTGACCTTGGCGACCTTGTCGTCGCTGATGATGCGGTTGAAGCCGATCTTGTCCTTTGCGCCTTCGATCAGGTCGATCGAGCGGAGCAGGTCGGCGCCGGGGACGGTGAAAGTCACGTCGGTCTCGCCCTTTTCGCGGCCGACGTTCTGGATGATCATGTCGACGTTGATCCCCGCCGCCGCGAGCGGTCCGAAGATGTTCGCCACGGCGCCGGGCTTGTCGGGCACGCGCGTGACGATGATCTTCGCTTCATTCTTGTCGTGGGCGATGCCGGTGATCAGCTGCCGTTCCATCTGATGTTCCTCTATTTCTTCGTCGCTGACGATCATCGTGCCTTTGGCGGGAGCTTCGTCGCCCTCGACGAAGCTCGAGAGTACCTGCACGCGCACGCCCATCTTCATCGCGAGCCCGACCGAGCGCGTCTGGAGCACCTTGGC